>NZ_JACNMS010000003.1:309300-618600 GCF_020595125.1 Jeotgalibacillus aurantiacus | reverse complement strand
ACATCCGAGAAGCAAGCTTCTCTTCCGTTCGCTCGACTTGCATGTATTAGGCACGCCGCCAGCGTTCGTCCTGAGCCAGGATCAAACTCTCCGTAAAGTGTTTGAAAAGCTCATTGTCTTTTTTATTCGAAAAAGACTTAAAATCTTAAACGTTGACGTTTGGTTGTTTAGTTTTCAAGGTTCAATACTTCAGTAATAATGGAGCGGGTGATGAGAATCGAACTCACGACATCAGCTTGGAAGGCTGAGGTTTTACCACTAAACTACACCCGCGTGGTTTTTATATGAAAGTAATAATGGCGCGCCCGAGAGGAGTCGAACCCCTAACCTTTTGATCCGTAGTCAAACGCTCTATCCAATTGAGCTACGGGCGCTAACTTTTTGGTGCGGTCGAGAGGAGTCGAACCTCCACGGGATTTCTCCCACTAGGCCCTCAACCTAGCGCGTCTGCCATTCCGCCACGACCGCTCGTATTCGAGCGACAAAACTTATTATATCAATATATCATTTCGAAGTCAATTACTTTTTTCAAAAAGATTAATGCGGGTGGAGGGACTTGAACCCCCACGCCTTGCGGCACTAGATCCTAAGTCTAGCGTGTCTGCCAATTCCACCACACCCGCAAACAAAAAATAATGGTGAGCCATGAAGGACTCGAACCTTCGACCCTCTGATTAAAAGTCAGATGCTCTACCAACTGAGCTAATGGCTCGTGGCTGGGCTAGCTGGATTCGAACCAACGCATGACGGAGTCAAAGTCCGTTGCCTTACCGCTTGGCTATAGCCCAATCATCGAATGAATTAAATGGCGGTCCCGACCGGGATCGAACCGGCGATCTCCTGCGTGACAGGCAGGCATGTTAACCGCTACACCACGGGACCTAAAAAATGTTCTTGTATGAAAATGGTGACCCGTACGGGATTCGAACCCGTGTTACCGCCGTGAAAGGGCGGTGTCTTAACCACTTGACCAACGGGCCATGTTCTGGCGGAGAAGGAGGGATTTGAACCCTCGCGCCGCTTACGCGACCTACACCCTTAGCAGGGGCGCCTCTTCAGCCTCTTGAGTACTTCCCCATAAAAATGGCTCCACAGGTAGGACTCGAACCTACGACCGATCGGTTAACAGCCGATTGCTCTACCACTGAGCTACTGTGGAACAATATAAAATGTAGTTTTGTCAGCTAAGCTTATGTATGTTATTACTTGGCGTCTCTCTTGCCGACGTTTAATATCATAACAGAGATCAAAAACATAAGTCAACAACTTTTATAAAATAATTTTAAAAAGTTTTTTCGATCAGCTGCTCTGCTGAAAAAGCTAGTGAATGTAATTTATCACATTTAACCGCTTGTGTCAAAAGGAATCCAGCACTTCCGTCTATAAAAATAAAAGAGGATCCAGTTTCAAAGAACCGGATCCGATTATCTTTCTAACGTCTTAATGTATTGGAGCTTTCCGCCGCATTTACCGCAGACGTATTTTGCTGTATTGATTCTGCGCTTACGATGATAAGGCTGCTTACACACAGAGCACGCGTAGACCTTGAATGATTGCACTCTCTTCTTTAATTCAGATGGAAGCGGTGTGCAGAACCTTGGGGCTCCTACCTTCTTGATTAGCTCCCGGAAGTCACGGTCTTTGTGCTGATAGCCTCTCCCTTCTATATGAAGGTGATAGTGGGCCAGTTCATGTTTGATGATGCCGATCAGTTCATCCATACCGTGCTCATCCAGATACTTGTGATTCATTTCGATGTTATGGGAGTCGAGCATGTACCTCCCTCCCGTCGTTCTCAGTCGCTTGTTAAAATAAGCTTTATGCTTAAAGGTCCTTTGGAAATCATGTAGCGATATTTGTTGAGTCAGCTGTTGCAGTTCTTCGTTGTTCATGATTTTAGCTCCCGGATTAAAATAGGGAACCCGCTTATGCAGCGGATTCCCGTGGTCATTTAGATAAATAGGAAGATCAGTCCTACGAGTGGTGCCGTAATGACGAGCTGCATCGCGATCATGGAGAATGAACGGACCTGTCCTCTCGCTTCTGCCGGAACGTCCTGCTTCATTCTGATCAGGATTTGCACTGCACCAAATACAGTGGCCCCAACCATAATCACGATTGGAATGGCTGGAAATCCTTCCGATGGAGAGTCAAGTAAGACAAATGAAAGTACGATGATGACAATTGGGATAAGTTCAATCAGCATCGTTGAGAACATAAAACGGGTGATGACAGTACCGACCGTCATTCCCTGCTCCCCTCTCCCTTCAGCTGTTTTAACCATAGTGCCGAGATGTGCGATGTAGTTGAATGTAATGCCTAATGCAATGACTGCTGTACAGATTGCAATGATATATCCTAACATAGCGGTTCCTCCGATTCTTTTTTATGAAGTCTGATCTTTTGGCTGAAGCATGGTTAAGGCGATCCGGCCTTTTTTCACATCAACCTGTTCGATCCAGACAGTTACAACGTCACCCAGTGCGACAACGTCAAGCGGATGCTTAACAAATCCTTTTTTCAGCTTGGAAATATGGACAAGGCCATCCTGTTTTACACCAATGTCCACGAATGCCCCGAAATCGACTACGTTACGGACCGTCCCCTGAAGCTCCATGCCTGGTGACAGGTCTTCCATTTTCAGAACGTCCTGTTTAAGCAGCGGCTTATCGAGTTCATCACGCGGGTCACGTCCCGGGCGGATCAATGCTTCAATGATATCACGCATCGTGTGAATACCGATGTTTGTTTCTTCTGCCCATTGCTCCGGTGTTTTTTGAATGATGGCTTCTTTCAGTTCGTCTGATCCGATTGCTTTTTTCGTGAAGCCGGCGGAATCAAGCATTTTTTCTACGTCTTTATAATTTTCAGGGTGAATGGCGGTACGGTCCAGCGGATTTTTCCCTTCTGCAATCCGGAGGAAACCAATACACTGTTCATACGTTTTAGCACCTAAGCGCGGAATTTTCTTCAGCTGAGTACGGCTTTCGAATTTCCCTGCCTCATCCCTGGCTTTCACTATATTTTGCGCGACCGTTTTAGACAGTCCGGCTACATATTGAAGCAGTGATGGGGATGCCGTGTTGACGTTTACCCCTACTTTGTTAACCGCTGTTTCAACAACGAAGGTCAGAGATTCATTGAGTTTCTTCTGAGAAACATCGTGCTGGTACTGACCGACACCGACTGATTTCGGGTCGATTTTTACGAGCTCGGCAAGTGGATCCTGCAATCGTCTGGCAATGGAAACGGCACTTCGTTCTTCTACCTGAAGATCAGGGAATTCTTCTCTTGCCACGTCAGATGCAGAGTACACACTGGCACCCGCCTCGTTGACGATTAAATAATAGACTTCACGGTCAACCTGTTTTAATTGTTCTGCCACGAACTGTTCTGTTTCACGGGAAGCTGTTCCGTTTCCGATCGCAACAAGCTCAATCTCATAATCCTGCACGACTTTACGGAAAATAGCTGCCGCTTTTGATGGATCGCTTGTTGTGTGAGGATAGATCACCGCAATGTGCAGCATCTTCCCTGTTTCATCCACGACAGCAAGCTTACAGCCTGTTCGATAGGCAGGATCGACTCCAAGTACCTTTTTCCCTTTTAAAGGAGCCTGCAGAAGCAGGTTTTTCAGGTTTTCAGAGAAGATATGAATAGCCTGATTTTCCGCTTTTTCAGTAAGTTCGTTGCGGATTTCACGTTCGATCGATGGATGGATCAAGCGTTTGTAGCTGTCCTCCACGGCTGCTTCCACTTCTGCAGACAGCTGTGCGTTTGGATATTTGATTCTCTTTCTTTTCAATTCTGCCAGGATCTGCTCCTGGTCCGGCTGAATGGAAACACGGAGGATTTCTTCTTTTTCACCCCGGTTTAGCGCCAAAATACGGTGAGGCACAATTTTCGAAACCGGTTCCTCATATTCGTAATACATTTCGAAAACGCCTTTTTCATCAAGCTCCTGTTTCTTCACTTTGGAGACGATTTTCCCGTTGCGCATCGTCTGATTTCTTATGTACTCACGGATTTTCGCGTCATCTGCAATCATTTCAGCGATAATATCCTGCGCTCCGGCGATGGCATCTGCAGCAGTGTCCACACTTTTATCTTCTGAAATAAATTCAGCGGCTTTTGCTTCGATATTGTCTTCAGGTGACGCATGAAGCAGCCATTCAGCTAACGGCTCGAGCCCTTTTTCTTTGGCTTTTGTTGCACGCGTGCTCCGTTTTTGACGGTACGGTCTGTATAAATCCTCAATCGTCTGCAGTTTAACAGCAGCCGTAATGGAGGTTTTCAGTTCATCCGTCAGCTTGCCCTGCTCCTCAATTAAACGGAGGACCTCTTCTTTACGGTTTTCAAGGTTTAATAAATACTCCCATTTATCTGCGATGTCTTTAATCTGAACTTCATCAAGCGCACCCGTCATCTCTTTTCGGTAACGGGCGATGAAAGGAACTGTATTACCCTCATCTAAAAGCTGAATCACTTTTTCGATCTGCGGCGCCGAAATCGAAATCTCCTTCGACAAACGCCCAATCTGCTCTTTCCTCTGATCCAATTCACCCACAGCCTTTCAAATAAACTTCCTATAGATTGTAACACAGAAAAGCGGAGGCGGGCGTTTGGGGACGTACAAACTGGACCGGCCTCGACGAAGATAAAGGAAACACAGCGAACGGAGTGAGCTGATGTTGACTTATCGAACGAGAGGACGGGAAGTTTGCTAGTCCCTGCCCGCCGGAGCTGGACAATAGAAATGCGGAGGTGAGCGTTTAGCGGTGTATGCGCTGGACTGAAGCGCCGGAGATAAAGGAAACACGGTGAACGTAGTGAACCGATGTTGACTTATCGGACAGAGCTGAGGGAAGCGCACTAACCGCTGCGAACCGGAGCTGGACACAAAGAAAAGCGCAAGCGACTCGTTCAGCCCCGACAAGCATAAGGCGAAGATGAAAAGAGGGTTGCCTTTTACCCTCGTTCAGCTTTGACTTATGACCTCGAGGGGCTAGTCGCCGGAGCTGGACACAAAGAAAAGCGCAGGCGGGCGTTTGGGGAGGGGGCAGCTTGGTCACATTCTCCTCAAACTTGGACACTCTCGGGCTTCACTTGGTCACTTTCCACTCAAGCTTGGTCACTTTCCAACTCAACTCGGACACATTCCGCCCTAACTTGGACACTTTCAAGAAAAATCCCGACGAAGCCCGGGGGCTCTTCAAGAACTTAGGTAACCTAAAGTCTTTATGCTTGAAGCTGTGCTTGCGCGAGGTCATAGATGTTGCATTTGACGACTTTAATTGCTTATTAGACAACCTTTTTCTGTATATAGTGAGACAGCGTAATACGTAGCATTAGCTGACTCACCTCGCGGCTGCGGAAAGCGAAGGATCGAGTACCGCCCGGCTCTAAAAAACAAGCAATTCAACACAAACAAAAAAGACCACCCTGATCAAGGCAGTCTTCCAATGAGAAATGTTGTATCATCCGCATCTGACACAATGGAGTGCAGATACGATGAGATGTACTCGAGAGATTTTCCTCCCTGTAACAGCGGTCTCACTCTTGTAATTTGAAGTCCGTCTGAATGAAACAGGAATGAGGAACCTTCTTCGTAACGGAACCTTTGTGTTTTATATACCTGCGGCCGACCCGATAAATAGCCTGTGACCGGAAGCGGATAGGTAAGTTTGCCGTTTTCTGAATAGAAGTAGAAGCGGATGTTGCCCACGCAGCTGTAGACCACTTCTTTTGTGTCAAAAGTGATTTTTACGATGGCAACTGCGGCACCGCGTTTTTTGAGAAGTGACTTGTTACACAGTTCCATCAACCGGTCTACGTCTTCATCAGGATTTTTTTCGACGGTATCACAGACTGCTTTTGATGCTTCCTTTGCATATCTGCCACTGCCTAAGCCGTCAGCTAGCACACATAGAAAGTAGTCATCGGTGGCCAGCATATAATAGCTGTCGCCGCAGTCTGAACGTCCGTTTTTAGCATATTGCCCGACTTTTACACGTACCTGCTGGTGTTGGAGTGCTTCCATCATTCAAAGCCACCTGCGTGCTCATTCTCCTGCTGAATGGCATCACGGAGCTTTTTAATCGCTCTCCTTTGCAGCCTTGAAACGTGCATCTGGGAAATCCCCAGCATATCGCCTGCGTCTTTCTGGCTCAGGTTCTCCAGGTATGTAAACTGAATGATCTGCTTTTCACGATCAGTTAATACGTGGAGTACTTTTTCAAGAACAAGACGCTGATCGGTTTTTTCGTAGTTGTCATCCATGCTGCCAACGATATCAAGCAGTGTGACGGTGCTGCCATCAGAATCAGCTTCTATAGAGTGATCAACAGAGAGCGCCTGATAGCTCTTTCCCATCTCCATTGCTTCAAGTACTTCTTCTTCTGAAACTTCCAGATAGTCAGCAATTTCGTTCACTTTCGGGGAGCGCTGAAGTGTTGTTGTCAGTTCTTCAACAGCAGCCTTTATTTTAGGGCCTAATTCTTTAATTCTTCTCGGAACGTGGACGCTCCAGGTCTTATCACGTAAAAATCTTTTAATCTCACCAATAATCGTTGGAATCGCAAAGGCTTCGAAGCTTTTTCCAAATGCGTCATCATATCTGCGAATGGCACCGAGCAGACCGATCATGCCGACCTGAGCGATATCTTCGTGATAGGATTTGCCCTTTGAATACTTTCTGGCGATGGATTCCACCAGGTTGCGATAGTGCATGACCAGATTATGCTGGGCCTGCTCATCCTGCGTTTCCTGGTAGGCTTTGATCCATTCCAGTACTTCGTTTTTGCTCGGTTGATTAGGTTGAGATAGTTTTCGCATCCCTCTCCACCTGCTCTTCCTCAATATACTTTGTCATGAAGACCGTCACACCTTCCTTTTGACTGATCTTCACTTCGTCCATCAGGCTTTCGATCAGGTAAAGGCCAAGCCCCCCTTCACGAAGCATGTCGACAGGCGCATCCTCATTGTAAGGACCTACCTCTTCTTTCACTTTGACAAAATCAAAGCTTGATCCATGGTCAGCCACAATGACCTCCAGGCGGTCATGATATAGAGCGAATCCGACGACTACTTCGCCTTCATCATCGTCTGAATATGCATGCTGAACAGCGTTCGTAATCGCCTCACTGGAAGCGATTTTCAAGTCTTCGATATCATCGTACGTAAACCCCATCCTGCTCGCAATCCCGGAGATTGTCAGTCGGATGACGCCAACGTACTGAGCCTTGGCGGGGATCTTCATCTCAATATAATCAAATGGTTTCATCAGTCTATTCCACCTTTTACTTCGGGATTAATGTCCATGATGTCAGCTAGTCCCGTGATGTCGAAAAGACGCTTCAGACGGTCGGAAAGACCAATCAGCTGAAGGTGTCCTCCATTTGCTTTAATCCCTTTGAACAAGCCTACAAAAACACCGATTCCTGTACTGTCCATGTAGCTGACTTCAGATAGATCGGCAATCACAGTCAGGTTCTCCTGCTTTGTAAATGGCTCTGTTTTTTCGCGCAAAACAGGTGCAGTGTACGCATCAATTTCACCTGAAATGGCGATACGAACTAATTCGTCAGTCTGTTCGGTTGTTGTAACTGTAATGTTCATCCTTTTCCACCTCTTCTGATATCTGCACGGAATGTATTTGTAAACTACCCTAGTTCCGATTGATTAAAACGCATTCCGATATTATTTTGTCCGTTTCATAATGATTAACGTAAAATCGTCACGAAGCTGGAAATGCTGAAGTCGTTCCAGATCCCGGAAGATTTTATTGACGATTTCCTGAGGAGGAAGTTCAATATACTCGTTAATAAATGAAACAAGTGTGTCCCGTTCGATAAACCCTTCATCAGTTCTGCATTCTGTTACGCCATCAGACATCAAAATGATCATATCGCCAATCTCAACCTGTTGTTCATAGCGCCTGTACTTGGCATCTTTATCAACTCCGAGAAGCAGTCCCTTCGCTTCAAGGTCAAGGAATCTTTTTTCTTTATGCTGATAAAAAAAGCCGGGTTCGTGTCCGGCTGAAGCAAAATGAAGAATATGCCCCCGAAGCTCATACATGCCGTAAAACATAGTGATGAACATCGAGTCATCCACGTTCTGTTCCACCACTCTGTTCAGACTTTCCAGTACAGCACTCGGATCTTTCCGGTATTCCGGTAGGCTGTCCATGGCATATTTGATCATCGACATACACAATGCAGCCGGGATCCCTTTTCCGATTACGTCAGCGATTGCCACGTTAACCGAGTGATCCCCGTCATGCACGAAATGGAAATAGTCACCGTTCATCTGCTTGGCAGGAACGCTGAGTGCCCCGATTTCAAGACCGTCAACTGTCGGCACAGATGTACCCAGCAATGTTTCCTGAACGTTAGAGGCGATCTCCATTTCATTTTTCAATTCCTTTTGTGTATCCAACAGACTCTGGTGCTCACGGAAAGCAAATCCGTATGCGGTCATGACTTCAAGAAGGATATCAAAAGAATGCCAGACTTCCTCAGGGAGGTCGGGCATTAATTCCTGCATAACACTTTTTTGCACACTGATCACTTCTTCAGGTGGCATTTTTTTCTCAAGCGCCAGCCTGCTGAATTGCTGAGCAGCATAAAGAGCCTGCTCAGACTGATTTTGCATATATTCATTCAGGATTTCCATGTACTTTTTTTCCATCGATTGCTGCAAATTCATCTTCAATATGACCCTCCTAACGGAGCCATTTCGTCGCGCGGATATCTGTTCCTTCCCCTGGGTTTGAGTCGATGTTAAAATCATCCATTAACCGTCTCACTCCCGGAAGGCCAGCTCCAAGACCCCCTGATGTTGAAAAACCGTCTTCCATTACTTTGCGTATATCTGGAATTCCCGGACCGTCATCCAGTGCAATAATTCTTAGACCCGTTTTGCCGTTCTCACTTAATCGGTCAATACACAGCTGTCCCTGACCGGCATACAAATAAATATTTCGGGCAAGTTCACTGATGGCCGTTGTAATTCTAGCCTGATCCACGGTTCCAAATCCCAGCTCTTTCGCTACGTTTCTACCAAGCTGACGAGCAGCTACGATATCCCATTCGTTCAGAATGGTTACACAGGATTGGATTTCCATCTGGTCAGTCCCCCAATTCCTGTTGAAGTTTCTCTAAACCTTTTTCCAGGTCGAGGGCTGTCATAACGTCGTCCAGCCTGATGCCTAACTCTATTAATGTTATTGCCACTGCGGGCTGAATCCCTGTGATCACTACTTTCGCTCCCATTAACCTCGACATGTTTATCACATCACCGAGCACTTTGGCTATGAAAGAATCGATAAAATCAATGGAGGTAATATCAATTACGACGCCGCGTGCATTGGTTTCATGTATTTTCTTCAAAAGATCTTCCTGAAATTCCAGAGCTGTCTGATCATCCAGCTCCCATTGAATCGACACTAAAAGGCAATCTTTCAACTTCAAAATGGGAATTCTCACAGCCTATCCCTCCAATTCCACGATTTTTCGACCTGTCATCTCAAGCGCCAGCTCCATCCCTTTTTTCATCGTACTTGTGGTAATGAAGCGTTCCAGATCAATGCCGAGATTCACAATCGTCTGGGCAATTTCCGGACGGATTCCGACAAGCATGCACTTGGCTCCAACGAGTCTCACGGCTTCCGCAGCTTGAATGATATGGTGCGCGACCATTGTATCTACAACCGGTACACCCGTAATATCAATAAGTACGACTTCTGCACGATGATTGACGACTCCTTCAAGAAGGTTTTCCATCACAAGTCGTGCGCGTTCAGTATCAATTGTTCCGACAAGCGGCATGACAGAAATCTGGTCAACAACCGGAATGAGGGGAGCTGATAGTTCCTGAAGGGCCATCTTTTGGAGAGAAACGGTTTTTTCCCATGTGGAGGCGTATGTATGAATAATCTCGTTGGCCATGGGGGTCATCCATTTATCAAGGTGCTCAAGATATTCTCCTTCGCTTTCTTTTGTGATTGTCCCCTGTTCAATTAAGTCTTCATGAATGACATGGACAAATTCCCGTAAACCTTGAACGACAAGGGCGATCGGCCACCCAAGGCGAACAATTTTGTCAGAAAAGATCTGAAGCTTCTGCTGATATTCCTGATCTTTTTCCTGAATGTTCAGGAGAATGATTTCAAAGAATTCTGAGCTCGTTGCTTCAAACACATGCTCAGGCATTACTTCGATCACACGTTCTTTCGAGTCCTGGGCCAGCTGATTCTTCCAAAGGACTTCGAGCTCTTCTTTGCGCTCCTGTACGTGCGCAGTTATTTTATTAAACAAATTTCGTTCACCTCTATGCTCTGAAAATAGTACTCTTTTATTTATTACCTCTTATTATAGAGGAGTGCAGGGCAATGGTCTATCCAAAAGAAAAAAACGCTCCATTAAGAGCGTTTTCCACATTAGAGGTCTACTAAACCTAAGCTGATTTGAAGAGCCTCGTCTACCTTGTCCATCGTCTCGTCATCCAGATGGGTTATTTTATCTGTTAGTCGTTGTTTGTCTAATGTTCGGATCTGTTCCAGTAAAATAACTGAATCCCGTTCAAAACCATTACGTTTTGAGCTGATTTCAACGTGGGTAGGGAGTTTAGCTTTTTGAATTTGGGCGGTAATCGCCGCGACCACTACTGTGGGACTAAACCGATTTCCGATGTCGTTTTGGATGATGAGAACGGGGCGGACTCCACCTTGCTCTGAACCGACAACGGGAGATAGGTCAGCAAAAAATACGTCTCCACGCTTTACTATCAAAGCGTTATCCTCCGCTTACCAGTCGTTCAATGGTATGCTCCGCTTCGTACTCAGCCTGCAGCGCTTCTGAAGCCATTGACAGGTTGATTTTCGCCATCTCCATATAGCCCCTGCGCATTGCATCCTGTGTTTGTTTCTTCCGTCTGTCGCGAACATAAGCTTTCGTTGCACGGTAAATGCAATCACTGCAGCTTAAATCTTCCTGCTCGGCAAACGCTTCCAGTTCTGTAAGCAGTTGTTTTGGTAATCGTACCAAGATTTCTGATGTTGCGCTGGATTCCGACACAAACTACACCTCCACCATCAATGCATACCTATTTTGTCATTTCTTCTATTCTCTTGTTCATTCATCTTTCAAGTCCACGTTTATCTTATCACTTATTTCAGATCCTGAAAAGGTCTGTTCGCGAAGTTTCTGACAATTCTATACAGGTTCCGGTTATTTTAGTCCATTTAGCACAGAGGATATGCACCCGTTTTTCAGATAAACCCTCGGTACTCTCGCAGTCAGCAGACAGGCGGACTCATAATGGATCGTACCAGCGTAAGCCGCCACATCGTCCAGTAGAATCTCCTCTTCTCCCTGCCTCCCTACCAGTGTAACCATCGTACCGATTTTCAACTCATACGGCAGACGGATCATGCACTGATCCATGCATACTCTGCCGACAATTTCCGCACGCACACCATCCACAAGTACGTCAAAACCCTGCATATATCGGGTCCAGCCATCCGCATACCCGACAGGAAGTGTGCCGATCCACTCCTCATGCTCAGCAGTATAGGTTGCACCGTAGCTGATTTTCTGACCGGGTTTCATCTTTTTCACATGAACGAGCGTTGTTTTAAAAGAAAGCGCAGGCTTGAGCTGAAACGGCATCAAATCCTTGATTTCACCCGAAGGCACAAGACCGTACATGGATATACCAAAGCGAACCGCATTAAAAACCGAATCCTTCCGCAAAAGGGAAGCAGCACTGTTTGACGCGTGAATCAGAGCAGGTTTTGAATTGAATACAGACAGCATGTCAATAAACCGTTCGTGCTGTTCATCTGCATAGGACTGGTCCTGCTCGTCCGCAGTGGCAAAATGGGTAAAGACCCCTTCCAGGTTAAATGAATCGAGTGCCAATGCCAGCTCTTCAGCCCTCTGGATCTCTGAAGAGTCAGTGAAGCCCAGACGGCCCATTCCTGTGTCCAGTTTAAAATGAACGTTTAAAGGCGTTTTATCGACATACGGCACAGCCTGCTCCAGCCAGTCTGCTGAAAAAACAGTCGCACGGATGTTGTGTTCAGCGGCAAGCCCCGCATCTTCAGGGCGAACCGCTCCCATGATCAGGATCGGCACCTTAAACCCCTGTTTTCTGAGATAGATTGCCTCATCTAAAAATGCAACAGCAAGCCAGGTAGCACCAGCTTCAAGAGCAGCCTTGGCCACTTCCACATAGCCGTGTCCATAAGCATTCGCTTTCACCACAGCCATCACGACTTGCTCTTCACCAATATGCTTTAAAATTTGTTTTACATTATGCGTAATTGCATCCAGATCCACTTCAATCCATGTATCACGATGAAAATCTTTCATTGCAGACACCTTCTTTATAAAGCGGGAACAATCGCTGCTCCCGCAAAGATGTCGTTATTTTACCATAGAGCCCTGAACGGAGCGAGCGACATTCAGCATTTCTTCCTGCGTCAGGTCATTAGAAGCAAGCAGATAATTCACACCATTATAGCTCCACTCAACAGAACGCTCTGTCATTGCTCCAACGGCAAATCCGAGATCCGCCACCTCACCCGATGCTTCTGAAGTCGTCAGCATGACAGGAGCTGTCTCCAGTTTCTCCTGAATCAGCGTAAAGCTCTTTTCCCCTTCATACGTCAAGATGACCCGGCTTCCATTGTCTGTCGTCATCTCTTTTTCCTCTGTCAAAGCCGTCCCTTCAATCTCAACAGTCGGGTATAAAACAGCCCATTCCTGCTCCTCTTCACCATCTCCAAGGACCGGTGTCTCCACCATCGCACCCATCATGTTCTTCTCTACGTTGAAATCACTCTTATCAAAAGACACATCATAGCTGACATCCTTGAAAGCAAGGTCGATCTTCACATTGCCTTCCTGATCCTTCACCTGCACAGATCCCGGCGTCAGAGACTTTTTATCAAACACGACCTGCTGAAGCGGGAACATCGCCTGATGCTTGTACCTCGTTTTCGTATCAAAAATGTATTTGCCGTCCTTTTCAGTGAAGACCGCTTCCTTATCTTCCTGAATATCCTTAATTAAGGACTCCACTAAATACGCCTGGCTTCCATTTGCCGGCCAGTCACTTTGAAACCTGAAGCTCTTATTAAGCGCAGGTGTCAGGACAAACACACCCTCATCATTCCGGATAATCATCTGACTCTGCTTTTCCTCCGCATGCTTCAAATGAACCCGGTAAAAATGAGGCTTCTGATACCAGACCTCCACATCATACTCCTGTGGCTGCTCTCCCGTACTGAATGTCATCTTCGCTGTAGCCTTATACCCCTGCGACTCCTCCAACTTGTCCGACAAATCTTTCGCTGCCTCATCCTTCGTTTTCTCACCACAAGCCGCAAGCATCATCATCAGGCAGATTGCTATGAAACAGAGAGCAATTTTCTTCATGGTTTCCTCCCCTTCACTCATTACACGTTGTCCAACCGGTGCATTACGATTCTATGAAATGATGGGAAGGTGTATGACTTTTTTAAGGGACGGGTTTATTAAGGCGGATGAGTGGAGAGTTAAGTGCTTGATGGAAGAGTGGTGCTGCTTAGTTGTAGTGGGGAGAGTGAGGGGATTTAGCTGGTTTGATTGAAAAGCGTGAGTGCTACTTAGTTGCTGTGGAGAGGGTGAAGGAATTAAATTGGCTTAATTGAAAGGCGGAGTGCTACTTAGTTGTTATGGAGAGGGTGAAGGAATTGTTCACTGGAGTGAAGGAATCATGATGTTAATGTGATGGAATAAGCGAGACGATTGAAGGGATTATGACCGGCTGGAGGCTTAATGAGGGAATTTTTTTCCGGAAAGAAGGAATCATTTTCTCAAACGACTCAATTAATTTTTCAAAAGATGGAATCACCTACGCCAGTGAAGGAATTAAACAAATCGGGCTGAGTGATTGTTGGACGCGGCATCGGATGTGGCATCGCACTAGACTGTTCCGCGGCAAACAGTCTTTTCAACAAGAGAGACGGATCGATACAAAAGATTGTTGAAACATTTGAGATGAGTGATTGTTGGACGCGGCACCGGATGTGGCATCGCACTGGGCTGTTCCGCGGCAAACAGTCTTTATAGCAAAGGGACCGGATTGATACAAAAGATTGTTGAAACAGTACAATAAAAATTTGAAACGAGTGAATAATGGATGAGAACGTTACAAAAAATGTGGTCTGGGAAGTGAACGATACAATTATTTCCTGGAACAGTACAATACATTTTTCATTCGATTGAATATTTAACTGAAACAGTACAATAACTCACGACAACAGTACAATTCCGCACCGCACCTCCCCGTCGCCCGCTCCCACCGCCACACACAAAAAAGAAGACGGCTTCCTACAAGCCAGTCTCCTCTTTATTCTCAATCACGACCTGCGCAGCCGCGTATTCCTTTGTATGAGTGATGGTCACATGCACCTTTCCACAGCCGCTGTAGTGAATAAACGGCTTTCCTCTGTCATCCTTTTCAATGTAAATATCCTGAAAGGAGCACTCTTTTCCGATACCGGTTCCGAGTGCTTTGGCGAATGCTTCTTTGGCTGCAAATCGTCCGGCCAGAAATTCGATCCGTCGTCCACCTGTTAATTGTTCGAAACGCTCAAGCTCTTTTTCAGTCAAAACGCGTTCGGCTATTTTCGGCTGCCTGTCATATAATGCTGAGAGCCTGTTGATTTCAACGATATCTAAACCGATTCCATGAATCATCTTGTCACCTTTTTCGTATAAAATCCTGTATGATAAAAAGACACCGATCACAGGGAGGATTTTAATGTTTTCTCGTAATGAAAGTCTATCACAGTTTATCAGGTTATATCCTGTCATTTCATTTCTGGTGGCGGCAAATCTGCTGATTCATATTGCCACGCAAATCCCCGGGGAAATCGGCTTTACGACATTTTGGACACTTGCGGGTGTGAACGGTCTGATTGCACAGGGTGAGTACTGGCGGTTGATTTCGTCTGTGTTTGTCCATGCAGACTGGTGGCATCTGATTTTTAATATGTTTGCCCTGATTATTTTCTCTCCGGCTCTTGAGCGGATGATTGGTTCTTTCCAGTATGCGATCGTGTATACATTAGCCGGGCTGATCGCAAGTACGATGACCTTTGTTTTTCAGGGTCCGGCTTATACATCAGTTGGAGCAAGCGGAGCGATTTTTGGCGTATTTGGCTTATACGCAGCGATTTATTTTATTTACCGCGAACGTGCGCCGATGGAGATCCGCCAGGTCATGCTGCCGCTGATTATTATCAGTGTGATCATGACGTTTTTCGGAAACAACATCAACGTTATCGCGCATTTAGGCGGACTCGCAGCAGGATTTTTCATCGGAATGTTTATTTTCCAGTCTAAAAAAAGGACATAGAAAAAACGGGTATCCCTGAGGATATCCGTTTTTTTTATGTCTCCAATTCCCCAATGATCTCCCTTGCCTCCGGTTTTGAAACGGCTTCAGGGCGATACCAGTCCATCAGCGTTACCACGTCTTTTTTGTCCAAGTGCTCCACACTTGTCGAGCTGCCCCCAACATATGATTTGATGGTGGCTGTGATCGTGGCAACGTGACCTTTGCGCTGGAAATAGGTTTCGGTCCAGGTTACGGACTGAATACGCTTTTTCTTCATATAGACAATCTGCTTACTGATTCCCCTGAATCTCATTACCAGCTGGTCACCTGACAGGTTGTAGCCGGCTGTGCGGTATTGCATCCAGCCGAGCAAAATGGATAATGGGATCAGCGTAAGTGACAGCAATCCGATCGGGAAAAAGAACCAGGAAACCGGAATGATGACAAAAAGTGAGAAGAATATCTTCCAGAAAATATAGCGGAAGATCGATCTTGATGGCGCACCTTTAAAATCAACTTTCCACTCATAGTCAGGCAGAACCTCATGTAAAATCGGAATGGCTTCATTTTCCTTTATCATCGGCAGCAGCCTGATGGCATTTGAATCCTTTTCGAGTACTGACCCTCCCGCACTTTCAATCGTTACGGATGTGTAGCGGAACGGTTCGCGTATAATGTTCTGATCAAATCGGATGCCTTGAATTCTTTTTAAAGGAACGGTTGTCTGTTTCTTCTCAAGCAGTCCCCTTGTAATGACAAGGTCTTTATCAACCAGCCTCACAGTGAAGTCGGCATAGCGTAGAAAAGTCATCGCGACTGCAATAAGCCATGCGATGAAAAAGACGAGCACAATCAGGATACCGGCAAGTAAAATTCCGGCTTCCACAAACTCAATCAGTTCGTTAAAAACAGCTTCGTACGGAATAACCTCACTGAATTGCGAAAGAAAGATCAGCACACCACCGAGTACGACTCCCGCCCCTCCCGAAGTCGTTGCCATCACGATCAGATCTTTTGGCCTCATTTTATAAAGAACGCGGTCTTCCACATCCGGCTCTTCTACAACAGGCAGCTCAGGATCGAGCCCCTTGTCCCTCAGCTTCTTTTTCGCAGCCGCAATCATCCGGTTTAATTCATTCGCTTCTTCCTTCGTAATCGCAGTAAGAACCGCTTCTGAATCCATTTCAGCCGAAGAACCTGCTGTTTCCACTTTGATTTTCACGAGTTTAAACGGGCGATGGAAGATTCCTTCTGAATAATTCAGACTTTGAATACGTTCGAAGGGAATATAACGCTTCTTCTTCACCAAGAGCCCCTGCTCAATTCGAAGCTCTCCTTCTTCAATCCAGTATTTAAAACGCCACCATTGAATCAAACCCAAAAAGATCAGAAGAATGATCAGACCGGCTGTTACAAGAATTGGGACATAGTCCAGAATAGATCCGGTATCCCCTCTGCCATTAACAAAGAACAGAATGATAATCGGAATAATGGCTTCTCTTATCGCTTTTACAGAATTAATAACGGTCGTAATCGGGTGCAGTCTTTTTTCCTCAGACATCGTCTTCAGCCACCCTTGCCAGCGCCGAAATGGAATCTCTCAGTTCATCCGCTTCATTAATATCGAGTGCCGGAATCTGATGAACCGTTGCAGCTGTTGAAATGGAGATCGTTGCAAGCCGGTATTTACGCAAAATCGGCCCCTGCTCCGTATCAACGTGCTGCACCCGGACCATCGGCACAAGCGTACGCTTCACAATAAAGATTCCGTGCTGTAATTCAATTTCCTCTTCCCTTACTTCGTAACGCCACCTGCGCCACTTAAGCGTTGGAAATACATAAACAAATAAAATAATTTCTAAAATCGGAACTACTACTCCGCCCACAATAAACCAGACAGACCAGTCAAATAAAACAGCGAGCGTGATCACACCTGCTGCAATAATCGTCGTGATAATGGCAGAAATCCATCCGTAAAGCTTCCAGACAGTCAATGCCCGTTCGGAAATTCTCATCTTTGGTTCATTGCTTCCCATAATGTTCTCCCCATTCTGTTGTCTTCATTCATACTGTACCATACGTTTCATCACCGTTATACGTTTCAATAACCGAACATTCTTTTTTCAGTGTTTCATTAAATGTTTTGGTAAATTTACAGAAGAATTTTAAAAAATAAGAAACCTTTTCATGGAAAATAATGTACAATAGGAAAGGATTATTCAAGGAGGAAATGATATGAATCGTGATTTTGCAGAAGGAAATATGATATGGATTGTGTTAGGAGTTATCACTTTATTATCAGGCGGATTCTTAGCCTTTGTTGCACCAAATCTCGTTCACCACTTACTGTTTACATATGGGGATGTGATCCTGGTTCAAACGCCTAATTTCGCAAATGTTTTGTTCGGTGTCTTTGTTCTACTGCTTTCTTTATTCTTTTTCATGATCTATAAAGACAACAAAAAAATTAAAGTTGCCGGGTTCTTTGTACTGCTGATCTCGATCGCTTTTCTTGCTGCTAGTATGACAAGTTATACCGTCGTTCGGGAAGAAGCGATTTTTCACAGTGAGGTATTATCTTTAACAAGTGATCGATACGAATGGACAGATGTTGAAGATGCCGTTCTGTTAAAAATGAATGATGAAATACCTTATAATTCTATGGTCTTGTCAATGAAAGATGGGTCGGAGCTTGAATTAAAAAAAGGAGAATTTAACTTTAAAAAGAACGAAATCGAAGGCATGCTGCTGTCAGTCGGCATCAGATATCAACTGACGGAACGATGACTGCCTAAAGTCAAATGAAGCTTCATTAATAGTAAATAAAAAAATCGCTGTGCACATGATGTGCACAGCGATTTTTTTATTTATTACTGACCTTCACGAGTCGTACGGCGTGGCTGACGCTGACGGCTGTTGTAAGGTTTGCCGCCTCCACCGCTACGGTTTCCACCACGGGAACCAAATTTCTTATCGTCCTTGCGGAAAGGCTTTTTCTTTTTAGATGCAAGAGGCTTTTCCGGAGTTATATCCACTGGTGTTTCGTCCGGCTCTTTTGTCAGGATCTTAAGCGCAGCAGCGATTAGATCTAACGGCTCTTCTCCGTCATTCAAAAGCTCACGTGCAAGTACTTTGTATTCTTCGAGGTTGTTCTTCTTAAGTGTTGTTTTTAGCTCATCAATAGCAGCGCGCTGAAGGCCTTCAAGTGCTTCTGAAGAACTTGGCGGGTGCATTTGATTCATTTTCTTTTTCGTTGTCTGCTCTACCACACGAAGGTAGTTCATTTCACGAGGTGTTACGAATGTCATCGCCATACCTGTTTTCCCTGCACGGCCTGTACGTCCAATACGGTGAACATAGCTTTCAGGATCCTGAGGAATATCGTAGTTGTAAACGTGTGTAACGCCTGAGATATCAAGTCCGCGGGCAGCTACGTCTGTTGCGACAAGCACATCAATACGGCCTTCCTTAAACTTCTTTAATACGCTCATACGCTTCGCCTGCGTAAGGTCACCGTGAATTCCTTCAGCCATATAGCCGCGGATTTCAAGAGCACGTGCAAGCTCGTCAACACGGCGCTTTGTACGTCCGAATACGATTGCAAGCTCAGGTGACTGAACGTTTAGAAGACGTGATAGTACGTCAAACTTTTCACGCTCATGTGCTTTTACGAAGAACTGCTCGATGTTTTCAACCGTCATTTCCTTCGCTTTCACTTTTACTGTTTCCGGCTCTGTCATGAAACGCTCAGCAATCTTACGGATTGGCGCTGGCATTGTAGCAGAGAATAAAAGTGTCTGGCGTGTTTCAGGAAGGTTTTTCAGGATTGATTCGATATCATCGATGAATCCCATGTTCAGCATTTCATCCGCTTCATCAAGTACAAGCGTCTGTACTTCATCAAGCTTCAGCGTACGGCGGTTAATGTGGTCAAGAAGACGACCCGGCGTACCAACGATGATATGAGGACGCTTCTTCATTGCGCGGATCTGGCGCTGAATGTCCTGGCCTCCGTATACAGAAAGAACGCGAACGCGCTTGTCTGCACCGATTTTGTAAAGCTCTTCAGATACCTGAATCGCAAGCTCACGCGTTGGTGCGATGATCAGACCCTGAATGCTTGAAGAACGCGTGTCGATCTTCTCAAGCATCGGAATTCCGAATGCAGCTGTCTTTCCTGTACCAGTCTGTGCCTGGCCAATGATGTCCTTACCTTCTGTTGATAATGGAATCGTACCTGCCTGAATCGGCGTAGCCTCTTCAAACCCCATACGTTTAATTGATTTTAAAATAGCTGGACTGATTGGTAATTCTGAAAAAAGTGTCAAATCCTTCATACTCCTTTTTTATTCAAATCATCTAACCTTCATACATAAAGCTAAGATCGCTCAGAAGACTGCGACTGCTTTTTGATCGTTGTCCTGTAACGTATTAAATAAGGGGCACTTCTTCCCCAAAAAGAAAACTCGGTCATAGGCCGAGTGCGTCAGAGATGCCAATTTTTTAATTGGTCTTTCATGTTGGACAACCAACAAAATACACACGGATACTGTATGCCTCATATGGACAAACGGTTAATTCAGCAGGACTGAAACTCCATGTATTCAGAAATATATATCACACTCTTCTTAATCGTAAGAGAGCTCAATGTTTAAGTTCAGCAGATGTCTTACGTATCTTATCACGTCTTTTTCCAAAATACAATCATCCATCATCAGGATGTTCGTCCTGTTTTAAAAAGAAAGCGATCTCATGAAAAAGGTCATCACAGTCCGGCCCATAGCAGATCAGGTGTTTCGACCCTTTTGATAAATATAATTTTTTTTGATACGTCCCAACCCTGTCATAAACAAAACGGGCAGCCCTCGGCGGAACAATGCCATCCATCTGACCCTGAGCAATAAAAACAGGCACTTTGATTTTAGATAAAAGCGGAACCATGTGTGATGCAAGCTTCCTGAATTCCCATGTTGAGCGGATCGGGGTGTTTAACACCTTATATTTATAATGGCCAAACCATTCATTTTCATGCAGGGTCCGCCGGATCGCATCCTTCATCATTCCGTTGATATCCTGAACAATCTGCCTTGGGTTAATATATAACGCAGCAGCGCTCAGCAGAACCAATTTACTGACCGGATAATGAATGGTCAGATAAGAGGCAATCAAACCACCCATTGAAAAGCCGATTACAAACACCTCGTCACAATAAAGTAAAAGGCGTTCAAGCTCTTCTTCCGCACACAGCAGCCACTCCATAGCGGTGGCCTGCCTTAAATCGAGATGGCGTCCATGCCCGGGCAGAACCGGCACCGAAATAATCCAGTCAGTATGCTCACGCAAATATCTGGCGAGTGGATTCACTTCGTAAGCACCACCTGTAAATCCATGTAAAAGCAGGCATCCTGTCTGTCCCATCGTCTTCCCTCCGTTAAACGTCTGTGTTGTGATTATACCCTTGAATGAGGTTGTTGAACCCCGGGTTAAAGTGTTGGGTGGGGGGTGGCAGTGATTGTTGGCCGCGGCACAAGAAGTGTCATTGAACAGGTCTAGTCCGCGTCAAACGGTCTTTACCGAGAGAGGAGGTGGATCGATACAAATGTTTTTTGAAACAGTACATATCCAGTTTGAAACGAGTGATTGTTGGCCGCGGCACAAGAAGTGTCATTGAACAGGTGTGGTCCGCGTCAAACGGTCTTGCGCGCGATGGGAGGTGGATCGATACAAATGTTTTTTGAAACAGTACATATCCAGTTTGAAACGATACAATCCCGAGACGAAGCGTTACAAAAAATGGTGTTTGAAAGGCGATCAGTACAAATAAATCGTGGAACAGTACATAAGATTTTTCAAACGATTGAATTCATTTCCAGAACGATTGATAAATCAACCGGATCAGTACAATTGTTCAAAGTGCTGTTTCGCCCCCCGTGGCAACGGATGTCTTCAAAATGAGTATTCTCCCAGCTAAGTCAAAACTCACAATTTTACGAAAGGAGCATCGAATTCTGTGAAACACATTAAATATTTTGTGAACCCCACGCGATACCCTGTGAAACATCGCCTGCATTCTTCGAAACAAACCCAAAATTCTCCGAACCTACCCCCCGCACATTAAAAATGGCTGAGACAAATTTCTGCCTCAGCCACCCTCACTTACTATTTAAACGCTTCAATCACTTTTTCAAGTGCCATGCCGCGTGAGCCTTTGACTAAAATCAGATCTCCGGCTGCCACATGCTTGCGGAGTTCTTCAGCAAGCGCTGCGTGATCATCTTCAAAGCTGAACACATTCCCGCTCAGACGCACCGCTTCTTCCGCTGTCCATTTTGAACGCGGGCCGAATGTAAACAGGGCATCAATCTGTGAAAAGTCAATTTCACGGCCAATGGCACGGTGGAATTCCTCTTCCATTTCACCGAGCTCAAGCATATCGCCAAGCACCGCGATCTTCTTCCCTTCTGCCTTCGCTTCCTTTAAGAAACCAAGCGCTGCACGGACAGAAGTCGGGCTTGCATTGTACGCATCATTAATGAAAATTTCTCCAGCAGCTCCGGTTACACGCTCCATACGCATAGAGGTCATTTCCATTGCTGAAAAGCCTTCAGAAATCTCTTTCGCTGACATGCCAAGGTGAAGGGCAACGCGAATCGCTGCAAGTCCGTTCAGCACGTTATGACGTCCTAAAACCGGGATCGTTATCCAGTCGCAGCGTTCTGACCCTAACTGGACACGGCTTCCTTCATCAGAAATCTCAACCTCTTTCGGATAAAGTCCGTTTGTTTCGGCATAGCCGTATGAAGCACTTTTAATACCAGGCGCTTTTGAAACAAGCCCCTGTAAAAGCGGTTCGTCTCCATAATAAAACAGCAGACCGTTTTCACCGAGACCATCTGTAATTTCAAACTTGGCCTTGGCGATATTTTCACGCGAACCGAGATCCTGAAGATGGGACTCCCCGATGTTGGTGATCACCGCAATATCCGGCTGGGCAATGGTTGACAGCAGAGAAATTTCACCGAATCCGCTCATGCCCATTTCCAGCACGGCAACATCAGTGCTCTCTTTTATATTGAGCAGCGTCAATGGCAGCCCGAGCTGATTATTTAAATTCCCCTCGGTTTTCTGGACGGAAAATTGTTTGGATAAGACACCTGCGACCATATCCTTTGTGGTCGTCTTACCGTTACTTCCTGTGATCGCCACGACTTTAAAATGCTGCTCTTTTCTATATTCAGATGCGAGCTTTTGTAACGCTTTTTCAGAATCATCTACAAGAACAACCGGCAGATCCTCCGGCGGGTTCGGAACATCCTTTTGCCAAAGCGAGGCTCCAGCTCCGTTCTCGATCGCCTGACGGACGTATTTGTGACCGTCTGTCCGCTCTCCTTTAAAAGGAATAAACAGATTTTGCGGCTGGATGGTGCGGGTGTTAATGCTCGCTCCGTCTACAATGACATCTTTAAAACGCGCTGCAGGCGCATCTGTCTCAAGCATTGCTGCAAGTTCAGTTAATGTTTTTCTCATCAAACAGACTCCTTATATCGAATATTTCAGCTTTTGCTTCTCATCATAGCGTTCCATGCCGAGCTTCACCAGTTTTTCGATCAGTTCCGGATAGGAAACGCCGGTATTCTCCCATAAGAGCGGGAACATACTGAAAGGAGTGAAGCCTGGCATTGTATTGATCTCATTAATGTAAATTTCGTTTTTCTCTGTTACAAAGAAATCAGCACGTACAAGACCTGAACAGTCGACTGCCTGGAATGCGGTTTTGGCCATTTTTTGAAGCTCTTCTGCCATTCCGTCCGGCAGCTCCGCAGGGATGATCATCACTGAATCACCATCCACGTATTTCGCCTTATAGTCGTAGAAATCTTTTTTCGCGACAATTTCACCCGGTACGGACACTTCAGGGAATTCATTGCCGATGACACCCAGTTCGATCTCACGTGCCTTCACACCCTGTTCGACAATGATTTTGCGGTCAAACTGAAATGCTTCTTCAAAGCCATTCTCCAGCTCTTCGCGATTTGTACATTTGCTGATTCCAACACTTGAACCAAGGTTGGCAGGTTTGATAAAGCATGGGTAGCCGATTTCATCCTCTGTTTTTCGATACGCCTCTTCACGGTTTTGTTCCCATACAGCGCGCACAAAAGAAACGTATTCAACCTGGGGCAGCCCTGCATCACGGAATAAGTTTTTCATGATCACTTTGTCCATACCTGCTGAAGATGCAAGCACGCCGTTGCCGACGTAAGGTACATTTAGTACTTCAAGCAGGCCCTGAACCGTTCCATCCTCTCCATTTGGTCCGTGCAGAAGTGGAAATACAATATCATACCCGCGTTCCGCATCACCCTGAACAGTCAAGACGCCTTCAGCCGCCGAAACCTCACGCTCCTCTCCAAATTGAAGCTGCTTCACATCTTCAACCGGACTGGTAAGAGACGGTCCCTTGCGCCATTCGCCGTCTTTTGTGATAAAAACAGGGTCAATTTCAAATTTTGAAAGATCCAGCGCCTTAATCACCGCTTTGGCCGTTTGCAATGATACTTCATGTTCAGCAGATTTCCCTCCGAATAGCAGACACAGCTTTGTTTTCATCTATAAAATCCTCCATTTAATCACCAATTTTATTCTTCATCTATCTTATCATGTTTCATCATTCGTTAAATGAGTTTGTTGAAGCGATTTTTTGTTTTTTTACTATAACAAAAAACCTAGTTCAAGGTGAAACAGTCCTTTATATAACTGATAATTCACAATAATTTTATTATTATTTTTTAAACTTTTGTACTTAACAAGTCCTAGGGAACGCGTTATAATCCCTCTATCAAATACAACTGTACACAACAGGAGGACTTCATCATGAAAAAAATCGGACTTCTTCCCAGAATCATCATCGCCATTGCACTTGGTGTAGCAGTCGGCAGCATTAGCCCTGACTGGATCATCAGGACAACAGCTACTTTCAATGATCTGTTCAGCGGATTTTTATCCTTCGCCATTCCACTGATTATCATTGCTTTTATCGCACCGGGCATTGGCGCAATGGGTCGCGGGGCAGGAAAAGCGCTTGGACTGACAGCAGGGATCGCTTATGCTTCAACTGTCATAGCAGGTCTTCTTGCATTTACCAGCGCAACTGTTCTATACCCTATTTTGCTGGACTCTCAAGCCTCGCAGGCATTTGAAAATCCAGAAGAAGCTCTACTCAGCGGATTTTTCGGAATTGAAATGACGCCGGTCATGGGCATCATGACTGCTTTATTATTATCATTTGTTTTAGGAATTGGTATTTCTGCACTGAAAAACAGTGTACTTCAAAAAGGACTGGAAGAATTCCGTACGATTATTCAAAAGCTGATTGAGAAGATCATTATTCCGCTTCTGCCGTTTCACATTTTCGGGATTTTTGCGAATATGACGCAAGGCGGTCAGGTATCAGCAATTATTAATGTCTTCCTGCTTGTTTTTGCGATGATTATCGTACTGCACCTTCTGTATCTTGTGATTCAATACAGTGTCGCAGGCTCACTTCACGGTAAAAATCCATTTGGCATGCTGAAGAAAATGATGCCCGCTTACTTTACGGCACTTGGTACACAATCATCTGCATCAACGATTCCTGTAACGCTTGAGCATTCAAAAAAAATGGGTGTTCGTGAAAAAACAGCAGATTTCTGCGTTCCATTACTGGCTAATATTCATTTATCAGGGAGTACGATAACACTCGTCAGCTGCGCCATGGCGGTTATGCTTATTCAGGGTGAGACGGCTACATTCAGTCAGATCTTCCCGTTCATTCTCATGCTTGGCGTGACGATGATCGCAGCTCCAGGCGTACCGGGCGGAGCTGTTGTTGCCTCTCTTGGTCTTCTTGAGTCTATGCTCGGATTCTCTGGCGCTATGACTTCACTGATGCTTGCGCTGTATCTTGCACAGGACAGTCTCGGAACAGCAACAAACGTAACAGGAGACGGTGCCATCAGCTCCATCGTGGACCGTTTTACAAAGGGTCGTGCCGTTAAGGAAGAGAGTGTGACGAAGGCGGGGTAATGGCCCGCCGGTTTGTGTGATTTTGAAAGTCGTGCCAGATCATTCCTCAGGAGTCTGCTGAATGACCTGGCACTTTTAATATTTTCAAGTTACTGTATATAAAATCATTCTTGAATGAATGTCGATAGAACAGGTAAAACTGTCGATTGCCAGACCATTACTGTTAATAGGGCAGCAACTCATGTTGATAGGTGCTTGAAGATCGCACATTTCGTTAATAAGAGCTTAATTATTGTCAGTAGCGTGGACGAGACTGTTGATAGCAGATCATTTTCTGTCATTAGCCCTTCAGAAAATGTTGATTGCCGGTCTGCCACGTCTACTATATCCGGCACGGTTTTAAGTAAACCCACACAAAAAGCTGTCCACTAATCGGACAGCTTTTTTAATTTCCTCATATACCTCACATCAATCCAGTCTTTCCACAGCCACGCCAATTTACCGAACCGCACCACTTTCCCGTACAGTGCGAGGGCTTCTTTATTGCCCGTCGCCAGCAGGATCAAACCTCTTTTCTGCGGTATATAGTCGTTGAGCTTTTCACGTTTCAGACTGGCTACCAGATTGTGCGCCAGCACCTTACCCTGCCTTACTGCATACACACCGCTTTTCGGTAAATGCGGATGGGTGGCGAGTGCGGCACAGTCTCCTGCTGCAAAAACATCGCTGTGATCAACCGTCTGAAGGGTTGCGTCTACGAGCACGAATCCTTTTTCATCGGTGGAAAGCCCAGATTTCTCCAGCCATTTCGGAGCCTGTGCGCCTCCAAGAAACATGACCTCATGATATGGAATGTCGCGGTCATTTTCGGTATAAACGTAACGATCATCGACTTTTATCGCCCGATCATTTTTATAAAATTGAATACCTTTTTGCCGAAAGAGTGATTCAATCACAGGATCTGCCTGCTCGTTTATAAAAGGACCGGATGAAATAACGGTAATCACATCGTATTTACGTCCGCGTTTTTCTTTCCAGGCGTGAAATGAAAAGGCCATTTCGCAGGCTGCCGCTCCGCCGCCAATGATGACTAATTCCCGGGCCAGCTGACAGACTTCCATCCTCTCCGGGAAAAGGTGGGCAGGTTTGATATGAACCTGCCTTTCCTGCAGACCTTCTATAAAATCAGGCGCAGTATGGGACCCGACATCAATTGACAGGCGGTCATAAAAGAGGATCTGTCCTGATGACACGACCACTTTTTTCTGATCAGGCTTTATGGATTCAACTGCGACTTCCATAAAATCAATTTTTTTATCAAGGCAGAGCTGTTTCAAATCGACCCTGATTTCGTCTAACGAGTATAATCCTTCAGCATAGCCGGAAAACATACCGGAATAATAATGATAGCGATCAGGCGACAGCAGCACCCATCTGATGAATGGATCTCTTTCAGCCGAAAGAGACTTGATAACCTCAAGGTGTGTGTGTCCGCCTCCCGCTAATAGAACTGTATACATAAACGCCTCCTGAACTTCTTGCTTAACTGAGCAGTTTTTTGGCTTCCATAAACCGCTGACCCGCCGTGAACAATTCGACAGCAAAAAATACGAGCGTCGTCCACAAAACGATACCCGGCGCCAGCATCATCACAGTCAGCAGGATAAAGCCTTCTGTCCGTTCGGCAAGGCCAGCCTGATAACGGAACGATTTGACTCCATTATTTTCGGACACGTTGCCAACCGTCAGAAAAATCGTCATAGAGATGACGATGGATGACATCAGCAACAGCGCTGCCCACATGATTTCGGGATGTAAAAAAGCAACACCCAGAATCACGCTGATTTCAACAATACGGTCAAAGGTGACATCCATGACGGTCCCAAATGGAGACGTTTTGGTTGCCCGGGCCATGGAGCCGTCGACTGCGTCAAGAAACCCCGACAGCCACAGTACAAATACGGCGAGCAGGGGTTGTCCAATATAGTAAAGCCAGCCTGATGAAGCACCGATGATAAATGCACCGATTGTCACCTGATTGGCTGTGAGTCCTGTTTTCAACAATCCGTCAGCTGTTTTTTGAATGACGGGTTGTACATATTTTCTAGCGTGCGTATCAAGCAGAGCAGGCACCCCCTATTCTTTTTCATTTTTTTGAAGGCCAAGCCATTCCGCAACGCGTTTCCTGAAAATGATCGGTACGGATATGACGATAGCAAAAAACACTAGGCCCAGTAAGATGACACGCATATCCCCTTCTGCCACGCTGGCACCTAGAAAGCTGTATCCGATCGTTCCAGGCAAAATGCCAATGATCGTAGCAAATAGAAAGGCTCTTATTTTTACGTTGGCAAGTCCTGCCGAATAACTGACAAGGTCAAAATTCAGTAACGGAGCAAGACGTAAGACGAGGACGTACATAAAGCCGCGTTCCTCCATCTTCTCAATGACCGTTTTGACTCGCCCCTCCTGCATGCGCTGAATAAAAGCACGATTAAATTTGCGGGCAAGCAGATAAGCCGTCATTGCACTTAGTGTTGCCCCAATCATAATGTACACGAATCCGTTCACTGCACCAAAGGCAAGCCCTCCGGCGATTGACAGAACGGAAGCCGGAAACAGGATGAGCGGACGAACCGTATATACCAAAATAAAAAATATTGGACCCCAGAAACCAAATGACTGAATCCACTGCTGAATATCTACAGGGCTGAAATTTAAATATTCATTGTTCACCCACAACAGAAGCAGAATGATCACTGTAATACTGATGATTGGCAGTACCTGACGTGTTTTCATTCCCGTACGACTGCCTCCTTTGTTATTCAAACCTTTTAATAAAAGCAAGAGGAACCCCAATGAATCCTGCTTGACCTGCATGGATAGACTGCTCCCTCGGCACAGGGATTACATACCGTCCCTGATCCCCGGACATCCGGATGTGAGCGTAACGCTGTCCATGCTGATACGTTTCATTTACCCATTCTGCCCGAAAGCATTCGTATCCTTCCTGCTCTTCTGACAGCCACTCCAGATGCTCTGTTAAACAGTATGACGCATCATTCAGCACAAAAGCATCTGAATATAACCTTGCTACCAGCCGATTGACCGGTTGATCATATACGTCTTTGGGGCGCCCCTGCTGCTGAATGAGCCCGTCTGCCAACACGGCAACCCGGTCACCGAGCAGCATGGCCTCTTCGCGATCATGCGTTACAAAAATAGAAGTCATATTTTCTTTTCGCAAAAGCTCTTTTACCCAGCCTCTGAGTTCACGGCGAAGCTCCGGATCAAGACTGGAGAAAGGTTCATCGAGCAGTAACAGCTTTGGTTTCAATATGAGCGCGCGGACAAGCGACACGCGCTGCTGCTGTCCGCCTGATAACGCATGCGGATATTCATTTTTATAGTCTTCAAGCCCAACAAGCTTTAAATATTTTAATCCTTCGATCACAGCTTCTCTTTTTGCTGTATGCAATCGCAGACCGTACGTGACATTTTCAAGGATCGTCAAGTGTGGAAAAAGCAGCGCCTGCTGAAACACCATCCCGATCGGACGGTCTTTTGCTGCCGTCTGCAAAATGGAGTTTCCCTCAATCAGGACTTCCCCGGATGTAAAAGATTCAATCCCCGCCAGGCATCGCAACAGCGTAGACTTCCCTGTTCCGGATGGACCCACAAGTGACAGGACCTCCCCTTCCTTTAAAGAAAATGAGAGATCACTGAACACATCATTTTTCTTAAATCGTTTTGATACGCGATCTACTTCTATAAATGGACGACTCATAAGGCACCTCGTTTACTCATCGAAAATCTCCCTGCCAGAATGGTCGCAGCCAGCTCGACAAATAACACAGCTAAAACCGGCAAAATCGCAAAAGCAACTGAGAAGGCTGCCATGACTGTGTCATCAACTGATTGCAGGAAAGGATAATAAATAATCGGCAGGGTAATGACATTTCCTCCCCCAATAATAGCAGTCAACACATACTGACTCATGCTGATCGTTACGGTCAAAAAAACGGCACTGCGGATGCTCGGCATCAGCATCGGCAGTTCAATCGTCCGAAAAACATGCCAGCTGCCCGCTCCAAGCATTTTCCCCTGCTGAAGCATATCCGGGTTCAGACGGTCATAACCGGATTTCATCACTTTAATTGTATAAGGAATGGTTGGCACAAGATGGACGATCGCCACCCCAAGCCAGCTGTTTGCGAGTCCAAGGCGGATCATTGTAATATGCAGACCCACCGCGGCAGCCATCGCAGGGAGAAAAAGTGGGAGGACAACCAGGACTTCAAGCGCGCTTTTCCCTTTAAATTCAGAATGTGACAATGCTTTTCCAGCAGGAATGCCCGCAAAAAGATTCATAAAGGTCACCACTAGCGCAATAAAAAGGGAGATCATCATGGCTTCAAAAATCCGTGAATCAAGCAAGAACGTTTCCCATCCACGCAAGGTCCAGTCAAAGGTGAACGGCTCACCCCACCTCCAGACAGGCGTAAAACTTTTAACAATCAGCAGAACAGCTGGAATGAAAAACAGCAGAAAAGCACTGACGTAAAAAATCCACTTTTTCATACAGCGCTCCTCCTAATACTGATGACTGCTTTTTGACAACAGCCATCTTCTCCGATTCATTAACGTAAACGATAAAAGCGCAATCGCGCCGAGTATAAATGCAATGATACATAATAGTCCAAAAGCGTAGGATCTCTCTTCCCATGCTGCCCCGTAAAACCACTCATAAGCAAGGACAGCTGTCATCTGAGGATACGAAATACCAAGCAGCGCAGGCACCTCATATGCTGTGAAAATAAAAGCAGTCAAAATCAGTGTGATTTCAACGATCACCGGTTGGACCCATGGCCACTCAACCGTTTTAAACCATTCTTTTCTGCCACCACCAAGCACAGAGATGACTTCCCCATATTGTTTGGGCAGCTGTAAATAAGCAGGAAGCAGCATCAGAATAACAAAAGGAATCTCCTTCCACAAATAGGTGATGATGATGCCAATGCCATAAGGATCCTGCGTAAAAACGGGGAAAGCTTCCCGTGAGGAGAGCCAGCCAGCCTGATACAGGAAGGATGAAACGAGTCCGCTTTGACCGAGCAGCAAAAGGATAAAATACCCCCACACAAAATGGGGAAACAGCATCGGAATCCACACAAGCCACTTCCCTGCAGGCTCATCAATAAAGGAAGAAAACCATCTCACAACACCCCAGCCAATTAAGACTGAAAAAAATACAGAAACAACCGTAATTAACAGGCTGTACCCAAGTGATTCGATCAGCTGACTTTGTCTGAACAAATCAGCATAATACTGCCAGGTCCAACCTTCCGGAGAACGGATACTCTCTGCAAATGCCATGACGAGGCTGTACACAATCATCAGTAAAAACAGCAGTGCCGGAATCAACAGCACTGCCGGTTTATTAGTCTGATACCACTTCATTGATCCACGCATCCTCTAACCAGGGAACATAAGCAGCATCGACCTCAGGAACAAATGATTCCAGAAGCTCTTCCTGGCTTAATACTGTGCCTCCACGATCCAGCTCTTCAAAGGCTGCCTGATCTTCACCCTGCAGTTTTGAAGGGTTGATAGGTGTGTTTTCTCCCCAGTATTGCGGGTCAAGCTTAGCGAGCTGTGCTTCCGGCGTTAAAAAGAAGTTAATTGCTGTTAAAGCAGCTTCTTTTGATGGACTGTTGTAAGGGATAGATAAAAAATGGGTATTCCCAATAGAACCCGGATCCTCAAGCACAAAAGCTTTGGTCGTTTCAGGGAAAATCCCATCAGCCACAAGCGATTCTGCACGAGCCTCGTTATAGCCCATCGTCATCCATACTTCTCCCTGACTATATAGACGGTCAAGCTCTTCCAATGTGCCTGGATACGTTTCACCGCCGCGCCACAGGTCAGATTCAATCTCATTCAGATAACCCCACATACCTGAGGCTTCCTGAGCTGCAAACTCTTCTGAGAATGGCTCTTCTAAGAGCGTATCAACGGATGATGCCGTTCCATATAAAATATGTCTTAAAAACGCATTACCGGTAAAGTCATCTGCAGCTGGATACGTAAACCTGCCGGGGTTTTCCTGAATCCAGGATGACAACTCCTCCAGAGTGGATGGCGGCTCTTCGATTTTTGAAGAATCGTAATGGAATACGAACTGCACTTTTCCCCATGGCGCTTCATATCCTTCTGTTTCTGTACCGAAGTCATAGGCAAAATCCAGACTTTCCGTATCATAGAATTCCTCGAATGCAGGGAGCTGATCCGTGATCGGTCCATACAGCAGTTCCCCTTCTTTTGCCCGCTTAAAGTTCTCGCCGTTCATCCAGATGATATCGATTGTGCCATCATCCTGCCCGGCCCGTTTTTCCGTCTCAAGCTTCTGTATAATTTCATTTGTATCCAGCGGAATCCGCTCAAGCGTCACATCGTATTCCTCCTGAAGGGCTGGAGCGGCATATTCATCGATATACCGGTTAATCCCTTCGTCTCCTCCCCACATGTAGAGGCGAACTGTGTCACCTTCTGCTTCTGCTGTGATCTCGTCCCATGACAGCTCGCTCAGCTCCTGATCCGGCTGATCGCCACTCGTCATGTTACAACCGGCTAAAAGCAGGATCCCGGCCGTTCCAATCAATCGTTTTTTCATATTTACCACCTCAATCGTTCATATTCTGTATACGATTCATTTGTTTCAATGGATCATATTTAACCATGATCTGTTGCTGTCTTTCTGATTTTATCTTTTATTGATACATGATCCTATTTCCCGTGCTCTCAAGTATGTTAGCTGAATCACATTTCTGATTAAATCCGGCGGTTTAATCTTTTAAACTTGAAAAAAAGTACCTGATCCATTAACCAGGTACTTCAATAATCAGAGAATAGCCGTCCATTCCTTTGTTTTCCGGTCAAAGGAAAACACCGCAGCCGGCTCTCTTTTTGATTTAGCTTTCATATCGTCCTGAAGATCGTCCATATTGGAATAGTCACCAACCACCCAAACCGGCAGTTCAATTTTCCCTTTGCCACCTATGCCGTGCTGGACAGATATGATGACTCCGTCTCTCAGCAAATGGGAAAGTGACATGACGACTTCTTTCGGAATGGCTGGAAGTGACTTCTCTTTCTTCCATTGAATCAGTCCTCGTCCACCTTTCCTGGCATTCCATTTCTCAGGCACAATGGTTCCGACCAGCTGGAAGAAATCAGGCCATTCACGGTAATACGTCCGGTTAAGCAGACCGTCCTCTGAAGAAAGATAGACAAACCGGTTATTCAGCTTCTTATAAAAAGGTGTGTTGAGGTGATGCTTCATGTGTCCGATATATAGAAGCTCGGCAATTTCCTGAGGGGACATTTCGTCCAGTCCTGCTTCATCCTCAAAGTCAATCCAGCAAAAATCTCCGTAAGATGCTACATCCTCTTTTACAAGCTTGGACACCTCATCTGCGTTCACGTATTCAAGATATGTATGCATATTGAATGATGTTTGCTCGTACTGGTGTTTAACCAGTAGTAAGTGATGGAGATGATCTGAAAGTGCATGATAAAATTCTTTGAATTCGATTCCGTTAGACATGACAAAATCCTGGGATAAATTCAGGTGTAAATAAATCCATCCCTGTGAACCCGCCTGATTTTTCATGTGATCATCTCCCCGTCCGACTGTGATATACCCCATTGTATCAAATTGTCTGTCTAACGCGAAAATATAACTTCCCGAAATCATGTCAAATTTAAGAACATCCGGTCTAAAACCCTGTCTTTCTCAACTGGGCCTTACTTATATTATGAACAGTTTGTCACAGCCGAAACTTCCAATGCCTGTTTTACGTCTATTCAACAGGCACCTCTGACGAAAGTAACAGACTGATTTTATCAGGATGAGACTTCTTGTGAATTGTGAAGAGGTGCATAATCTGATACGCTGATACTGAATGTCAAAGGAAATAATAGAATCCAGGTGAATAGATTGAATAATAATAATAACTTTTCAGACCGAATCGATTGGACACTCGCCAGTCTTTTAATATTGTTTATGATCGCCAGTACTGTTGCCATTGCCTCCGCCCAGACGACCGGGCAATACGCGGCGCTCGGCACGAACTTTGCACTGAGACAGGGCGCTATTTATGCTGCCGGCTTCGTGATGATTGCTTTTATGATGTACTTTGATATGGACCAGTTCAGAAAGCTCGCGTGGGTCTTTTATGGATTCGGCGTGATCCTGCTCGTTGGTTTACTTATTTTACCCGAAAGTATTGTTCCTTATCGTAACGGTGCATATAGCTGGTACTACTTTCCGGTAATCGGTACACTCCAGCCTTCAGAGTTTATGAAAACATTTACCGTAATCGCACTTGCCAGAGTTGTCACGGTACATAACGAAGTATTTGTGAACCGTGATGTAAAAAGTGATCTGTGGTTGCTTGCAAAAATCGGATTAATTTCAGGGATTCCGTTTGTGTTAATCAGTCAGCAGCCTGACCTTGGGACAATGCTTGTTTTTATCGCTTTAACAGTAGGTATAATCCTTGTGTCCGGAATTTCATGGAAGCTTCTGCTGCCTACATTCGGAACGATTACCGCTATTGCCGGCGCAGCACTTTACTTTGCTATTTTCCGTCAGGACCTCATGGCAAGATACTTTCAAGATTATCAGCTTCGACGCATATATTCATGGCTTGATCCATACTCTTACGCGTCCGGGGATGCCTATCAGCTGACAACCGCGATGAGCGCGATCGGTTCCGGAGAAATCTTCGGAAAAGGATTTCAGGATCGCCAGGTATATGTACCGGATAACCATACTGATTTTATTTTTGCCGTTATTGGTGAGGAGTATGGGTTTATCGGAGCGAGTTTTGTTGTAAGTTTGTTCTTTCTTCTTATTTACCATTTAACAAAAGTTGCACTGGAAACAAAGAGTCAGTTTAATGTGTATGTATGTGCCGGCGTCATTAGCATGATCACCTTCCACGTCTTCCAGAATGTCGGGATGACGATCCAGCTGCTGCCGATTACAGGTATCCCATTACCACTCGTCAGCTACGGAGGAAGTTCTCTTATTGGTACACTCTTTGCATTAGGTTTGCTGTTTTCTATGCGTTTTCATCACAAAACCTATATGTTCTCTTCAGAAGATGAGCGTTAAAGAGCCGTTTGCGAACGGCTCTTTTTTCAATTTGATTAATTTCCAAATCACGCCAGATCAATCCTTCGCTTTTCTTCACAAACGAGTTATTTATCAATCACATGACAAAAAACGCCACTTAAGTCATTCGTCTGATCTCTACTACTAAAGATACAGGATCCTTTAAATATAAGAGGTTTTTACAAATATAATACATTCCATTTATTTGTAAATATATCGTTTGTACGAAATCCGAAGCTTTTTTGTTATTTTACATTGAAGGTTGTTACCCTTCCTTTACTTTCCATAAAGAAATGGTAAATCTACTTGTCTTCGCATAAAAGTTTTCGCATACTTGCGTTGTACATAACATAAACGCGCTAAGCGAAAGGAGTTTTACACATGTGGAAAAAGGCAACGTCTATTACGATGGCAAGTGCATTACTTTTAGGAAGTGCGGTTTACATGAACGACCAGGCTGAGGCGAATAATGGAAAAGGTAAAGGCACTAAAAAGGATCAAAATGTGATCTTACTTATTCCGGATGGCTACTCTTCTTCTCAGGCTACGGCTTACCGATGGTTTAAAGGTGAAGAATCAGTGATGGACAAGCATTTAGTAGGAATGATGAAAACACATTCTGCTGATACGGAGGTTACTGATTCAGCTGCTGCCGGAACAGCGATGGCAACCGGAGAAAAAACAAATAACGGCATGATTAGTGTGACCCCTGATGGTGAAAATCTTGAAACGGTACTTGAAAAAGCTGAAGCAAATGGAAAGTCTACCGGCCTTGTTGCTACTTCAACCATCACACACGCAACACCAGCTGTATTTGGTTCTCATGTTGTTTCACGAAATGATGAAGACTCCATTGCTCCTCAATTGTTGGAAAATGACGTTGACGTGTTATATGGTGGAGGCGCTAAATATTTCACAGATGACATGCTGGATCAGGCTGAAGAAATGGGATATGGTTTCGCTGAAACAGCTGAAGACCTGAAAAATGCAAGTAAGGAAGATAAGATGCTCGGTCTATTCGCGGAAGATGCAATGGCCACTTCTCTTGATCGTGAAGGAACAGAGCAGCCAAGCCTTGCTGAAATGACAAGCTCTGCAATTGATGTGCTTGAAGAAAATAAAAAAGGCTTCTTCCTGATGGTTGAAGGCAGTCAGATTGACTGGGCCGGACACGCAAATGATATTGGCTGGTCAATGAATGATACAAAAGATTTTGAAGAAGCTGTCAAAGCAGCACTTGATTTTGCTAAAAAAGACAAAAACACGACTGTCATCATCGCAGGAGATCATGAGACTGGCGGTATGAGTGTCGGAGATCAAAATCTTTATGACACAAATCTTGAGTTTGTTCGCGGCATTACAGCAACGGGTGATATGATGGCGGATATGCTGAATGAAGACCGTTCTAATGTGGCTGAAGTCGTTAAGGAACATACAGGACTTGAACTGACCGAAGAGCAGATCGCAGAAATTCAGTCTGTCGAAGAAGACCGCGTTGCAATTACAATCAATCAATTTGTAAGTGAAGAAGCGCTGATCGGCTGGACAACAGAAGCTCATACAGGGGTGGATGTTCCTGTATACGCATTCGGTCCGGGTAAAGATGAGTTTGCAGGATTGATTGATAATACTGATATTGCGAAAAACATTGAGGAAGTACTGAAACTAAAATAAGTCATGATAGGCGGGTAGGCTGATGCTTACCTGCCTTTTATTGCTGAAAGTGAGGTTGCCGGGAAATTGGTGAGGGCCGGGGTGAGGCTGTCACGGACTTTCGTGGGGGTGCAAGCCACCTTTGTGAGCTCCGGAGAACAGTTCGTCAGATTCATTCCAAAAGACTTATCCATGACCAGACAAAAAAACAGACAACTCATCATTCAGGTTGCCTGTCATGGTTATTTACAGTTCACCCGGCATTTCCGGAACCACAATACTCAGGCAGTCTTTTTCCACTATTAAATGATGGTCCTGCCCTTCATAGTGTTCTCCATCCATATCAATCACCTGGGATTTTCCCAGGCTGATTGAAAGCTTTCTGCACTGATAATGAACGATGTCTGAATTCGATGTATCCCAATCGACCATGGCTTTTGCGGCTAATATTTCTTTAAATAACGGAAACCCGCTTTCCTTTAAAATTAAAAGATCCATCATCCCGTCATGCATATCAATTAATGTTAAAGGAAATTCAGTTGCACCAATGGATTTTCCGTTCATTACAAGCAGCATTACGGCTTCTCCTTCAACAATCTCCTGATCGATTTCGAGCTTATAATGAAAATCTTCCTGGCCGCTGAGTGATTTTATCGCACTGACATAATAGCTGATCCGGCCGAAGACATTTTTCGAATCATCGTTAATGTTTTGGGAAGCTTCTGCGATTAAGCCGGTTCCCCAGAAATTTGAGAAATACCTGCCGTTGCTTTCAACGAGATCCACAGGTTTTTCGATGCCGCCATGCACAAGGAGCTCCGCCGCGCGTTTGATGTTCAGCGGTATGTTAAGTGACCGTGCGAAATCGTTACAAGTTCCCGCAGGAATGATGCCGATCACCGGCCGCTTATCAAGCGGTGCGAGTCCGTTAATGCATTCATGTACTGTCCCGTCCCCACCCATTATGATGACCAGATCCACTTCTTCTCCATGTTGTCTGCAAAAACGTTCGGCATCACCGGGTTTTTGCGTCTGGTAAAGAGACAGAGCAGGTATGGATGCCGCCAATACCCCTGCTGTCTGACTGATCAGTTTTTCAATTTCCTTTTCCCTGGCACTGCCTTTGTAAATCAACATCGCTTTTTGATACACAACCCTGCCTCCTCTCTTCTGTTCTTTTTATACCCGAATTCAGGAAATATACTACATGATTTTGTAAAAGGGTACTTTATGTATTTTACGCGCCAAAATAAAAAAGGTCCCCACTTGGAGCACCTTTCGCGTAATCATTATGTTCCGGATATCTGATGCGGCTGCTTGACAGATTCGAGTATCTCCAGGCGTGATTTCGTGGTTGAAATTTTTACCCCGACTTCTGACAGTTTCGTCATCATTTCCTTGATGGTTTCACTGTTTCTTGACATGCTGAGCACCTCTTCCGAAAAGTTTGATTATATACATATAAACGAATAAAATCTCCAAAAGGTTTCATTTTTACACAAAAAAAATTTAAATAAGCATCATTACGATTATGATACCACTTTCACAAAATAAAAAACCTGAATTTAAGAAAAATTAATGATTTTGTTAAATGAATAAAATCTTCTTCATTCCGCATACTACGAATTGAATAAATGGGAGGTGTAAAAAATGAATGTACGTGAAGTAATGACACAGGATGTCATCACATGCAGTAAGCAGGATACAGTGGAAACAGCAGCAGAAATGATGAAAAAACATGATATTGGTGTGCTTCCTGTCGTGGACGAAAGCGGCCGCCCGGTTGGAATGGTGACGGATCGTGATATCGTGATCCGAGGCGTGGCAGAACATAAGAGTCAATCGGTTGATCAGGTTATGACGCATGAATTAATTCATGTAACACCTGAGACGACTTCAGAAGAAGCGGCCGATGTAATGGCTTCCTCTCAGGTGCGCCGCCTGCCGGTTGTACAGGATGAGCGTATTGTTGGCCTTGTTTCTTTAGGCGATCTGTCTGTGAATCCTCAGTCCAATCAAAAAGCCGGGGATACATTAACGGATATTTCCCAGCCTTAAAGAAGCCCATGCTATTTAGCATAAACCCAATACAAAAAGAGACTGGAGCTTTTAGACGTTCCAGTCTCTTTTCATTAAAGCTTTATTCTCTGTAATCTCAATGCATTTAAAACGACTGATACTGAACTGAAAGCCATGGCTGCTCCGGCTACCCAAGGGGCAAGCAGACCGACAGCCGCGATCGGGATTCCGAGTGTGTTGTAGCCGAAAGCCCAGAACAGATTTTGTTTAATGTTGCGCATCGTTTTTCTGCTCATCATGATCGCATCAGCAATGCTCATCAAATCCCCGCGGATCAGTGTAATATCTGCTGCTTCCATCGCTACATCCGTACCTGTTCCAATCGCCATTCCGGTATCAGCTGAGGCAAGAGCCGGTGCATCATTAATACCGTCCCCCACCATCGCTACCTTATGGCCCTTCACCTGAAGCTTCTTTACCTCAGCCGCTTTTCCATCGGGAAGTACTTCTGCAATGACCTGTTCTATGCCTGCTTCGGCTGCAATTGCACGGGCCGTCCGATCATTGTCTCCAGTGATCATGATTACCTGAAGACCCATTTCTTTTAAACGTTCGATCGCTTTTTTAGATGTTTCCTTCATTGTATCTGCCACTGCAACAATGCCTGCAAGCTCTCCATCAATCGCAAAGAGCATGGCGGTCTTCCCTTTTTCCTCAAGATCAGCCATCATGTCCTCAACGCCATCTGTTGATATGTTTTCCTGTATCATCAGCTTTCGTGTTCCTGCAAGAATTTGTTTTTCATTTAATACGGCTTTCACACCAAATCCCGTAACAGACTGAAAATCCGTTCCCTGTTTCACTTCAAATCCTCTGTCACGAATACCTTTCACAACTGCTTTTGCCAGAGGATGCTCTGATCCTGCCTCTGCTGCTCCGGCATGTAAAAGCAGGTCCTCTTCTGAAAAGCCGTTAAGCGGAATCACATCCGTCACAACGGGCTGTCCTTCTGTTACCGTACCTGTTTTGTCGAGAATCACCGTATCCACTGACTGTGCCGTTTCTAAATGCTCTCCGCCTTTAAATAAAATACCTGCTTCGGCTGCACGACCTGAGCCAGCCATAATGGAAACGGGGGTTGCAAGACCAAGCGCACACGGACATGCGATGACAAGCACGGCAATAGTTGCTTCAAGCGCCGAGGCAATCTCACCTGGTGACACGAGTGTGATCCACGCGATAAAGGTAAGGGTCGCGATCCCGACAACAATCGGTACAAAAATGCCTGAAATACGGTCTGCCTGGCGCTGAATCGGCGCTTTTGATCCCTGAGCCTGCTCGACCACCCGGATGATTTGAGCGAGCGCTGTTTCTTTACCGACTTTGACCGCCTTAACTTTGATAAAGCCCTGCTGGTTAATCGTTGATCCGATTACATGGTCTCCGGCAATCTTGTCAACCGGTACACTTTCTCCCGTAATCATAGATTCGTCGATAGCCGTCTGACCTTCTTCAATGATACCATCTACAGGTATCTTTTCTCCTGGACGGACAGCAAGCAGGTCCCCAGCCTGAACCTGATCAAGAGGCACTTCAACTTCTTCACCATCTCTGATGACAAAAGCTGTTTTCGCTTGAAGACCCATCAGTTTTTTGATGGCTTCAGATGACCGGCCTTTTGCTTTTGCTTCAAAAAGCTTTCCAAGTACAATGAGCGTAATCAGTACTGCACTTGTCTCAAAATAAAGTCCCATTATGTGCCCTGGCATCGAAAGGCTCTGAATCGCCAGATATACACTGTAAAAATAGGCGGCAGAGGTACCCAGTGCTACGAGTACATCCATATTAGCGCTGCCGTTTCGGAGTGCTTTATACGCCCCTTTATAAAAAGGTCCTCCAACGATGAACTGAACCGGGGTTGCCAGTGCCATTTGCACCCATGGATTCATCAGGAGATCCGGTACATACATCCACTGTGTAAATGAGAAGTGACCGACCATTGTCCACAGCAATGGTGCAGCAAAAATAAGAGAAAAAATAAATCTCTTTTGCTGACGGCTGATCTCTGCCTGACGATGGTCCTGCTCCGGCTTTCTCTCTTCTTTTCTAGCGGCTCCATAGCCAAGCTTTTCAACCTGCTTAATAATATCTTCTGTTGAGAGTACATGATCTGTGTACTCGACCGTTGCCTGCTCTAATGCAAGATTGACTGTTGCTGTTTTCACACCTTCAAGCTTGTTCAGTCCTTTTTCAACCCGCGTCGAGCAGGCGGCACAGGTCATGCCGCTAATATCAAATTCTTCTTTTTTAACAGCAACACCATACCCGAGTTTTTCTACTTTTTCCTGAATGTCTGACAAGGAAAGCAGGTCAGGGTTATAAGAAACTGTCGCTTTTTCCAAAGCCAGATTGACATTGGCCTGCTGCATCCCTTCCATCTTCTGCAGCCCTTTTTCAACGCGTGTCGAACAGGCCGCACACGTCATGCCTGTGATACTCAATTCTTTTTGTTTCATCTTGTCTCACCCCTTATACCCTCATAGGGTATATTATGATTTGAAAGAAAGTGCGCAGTTTTCCTGCGCACGTACTTTATTTTACTGTATACCCCTGGTCTTCAATCGTTTCACGGATCTGATCAAGTGATACATAGGCCGCCTGGAAATCAACATCTACTGTACCCTGTTCAAGATGTACGCGTACATCATTGACACCACCAAGTTCTTTAACGTTGGACTCCACTGCTTTCACACAGTGCTGACATGACATTCCTTCTACATTAAGTGTAACTGATTCTACCATGATTTTTACATCCTCCTGAATCGTTTCAATTTATTTTTTCATTAACCGTTTCATTGTGACGAGTAACTCATCAACCACTTCTAAATCGCCTTCCTGAATGCGATCAACAATACAGCTTTTCATATGCCCTTCAAGCAGGAGCTTTGACACGCTGTTTAAGGCTGACTGGGTTGCTGCGATTTGTGTAATGACATCATCACAATACGTATCTTTCTCGATCATTCCTTTGATGCCACGGACCTGGCCTTCAATTCTGTTTAAGCGGGTTTGAAGATTTTTTTTCATTTCGTCTGAATGATGACTTTTTCTTTCTGAACCGCAATGACTTTCCTCAGCTGCTGTAAAATTCATTTCTGTCCCCACTGCTTCCACACATATCCCTCCCTGATTTGCATTCAGTTTATGGTTATTCTAAGTATATTATACCCCTTATAGGTATGTAAACTAATTTGTTTTGTCCTGATAACTTGAACTATAAATGACTTTCCAGAACTTTTCAACTGGTCTGCATATGAATTCCTGTGATTAATCCACCTGCAATAAGCATACATCTTTTTCTTTTCATGAAACCTTCTGATAGTCTTTATACGTACAGTAAGATAAAAAGTTTCTATTTTATGCAGATAGGGAAATTATAATAAATAATGATTCTAAATCGATTGGCAGGGATGTGTGATGGACTGGATCTCTTTTTTAGTTGGATTTGTCTTTTTTCTTAACTTTATTTTCGCAGGGATCCTCATTTTTCTTGAACGAAAAGATGCAAGTGCAACCTGGGCATGGCTGATGGTCTTGTTTTTTATTCCGATCGCAGGGTTCGCTCTTTATTTATTGCTCGGACGCAGTTTAAGAAAGAAACATTTATTTAATTGGGAAGGGCGCAAGAGGGTTGGGATTGAACAGCTGATCCGTTATCAGATTGACGCAATTCATGACAAAAAGTTTGAATTTCAATCACGTGAAACAGAAAAAAACCAGGATATTATTTATATGCAGCTGATTAATAACGCTGCAGTGTTAACACAGGATAATGATTTACGGATCATTACAGATGGACGGGATAAATTCAAACAGCTGTTTGAAGACATTGAGGATGCGAAGGATCATATTCATATCCAGACTTATATTTTGAGAAAAGATAACCTCGGGAAAGAACTCTATAACCTGCTTGTGAAAAAAGCGAAGCAGGGGGTCAAGGTTCGTGTCCTTTATGATGATATGGGTTCACGGGGTATGACAAAGCGGTATTTTAAAGAGCTGCGGGCAGCAGGCGGAGAAGTAGAGGCGTTCTTCCCATCGAAGGTACCTTTGATTAACCCGCGCCTGAATTACCGGAATCACCGGAAGATCTCCATTATTGATGGACGGATTGGCTATATTGGCGGATTTAATATCGGGGATGAATATCTTGGACTCGATGAGAAGTTCGGCTACTGGCGGGATACCCACCTGAGGGTTGAAGGAAGCTCTGTACACCCGCTTCAGACAAGGTTTATCCTGGACTGGAACCAGGCTTCACACCGCTATGATATCGAATATGCAGACCGGTATTTCCCGCCGATCCCCCGCAAAGGAGACATCTCCATGCAGATCGTCTCAAGCGGACCTGATTCTGATTGGGAGCAAATTAAAAACGGGTATTTAAAGCTCATCAATAACGCTGAAAAGTATGTTTATATTCAAACGCCTTATTTCATTCCCGATGTCAGCCTTTTAGATGCTCTCCGGATCGCTGCGTTGTCAGGTGTAGATGTCCGGATTATGATTCCGAACAAGCCTGATCATATGTTTGTCTATTGGGCCACTTATTCCTATGTAGGTGAATTAATGAAAGCCGGTGCACGAATCTATGTATACGACAACGGATTTATTCATGCAAAAACACTCGTTACAGACGATGAGTCAGCTTCTGTCGGAACAGCCAATATTGATTTACGGAGTTTCAGCCTGAACTTTGAAGTCAACGCATTTATCTATCATCAGGAAACCGCCACTTCACTTGCACTTATTTTTGAAGAGGATATGGAAAAATCAACGGAGCTTACACCTGAACTGTACCAGAAACGCTCACACCTGATCAGATTCAAAGAATCCATTTCAAGGCTGTTATCACCGATCCTTTAATAAAAAAAGACTGGAGCTTTTAAAATTGCTCCAGTCTTTTTTATGATGTCTGCAAGATTGATTAAGTGGACTTTGACCTTTCGATTGCGAATCGCCATAAGATTTAAATACTATGTATTAATCCTGCTAACACTACGAGAAAAATGGGCATTTAGACTTATTATATAATTAAATAACATATAAAAAAAGCAGCGTTTTTCATGAAAAAACACTGCTTTTTTTATTTCCATGAGCGACAGCGGATTCAGTAAAAAACAATGAAATCAAAGGCTAGGTTAAAGAAAAAGAGTGTGTGGCCGATGGCGAAAATCATTCCAAGCTTTGATGTACGATTCATCACTACCACCCCTGTCTTAAGTTATAAGACTATTATACCACTTTTCTAAAAATTCAAACACCTTTTATTTCTATGATTGCACATCGGATAATATATTTTTTTCTTTTTCCTCTGTCATCCCGGCTTTCCATTGGTGATTTTCTCTTGAGGTCAACCAGAGATACGTATCGCTGATTGTTTCTTCAAGAGGACGGAAGGTTAAACCTTTTTGTGTCGCTCTTGTCGTATCAGCAAGAATAAATCCGTCCGGGATCTCTTCTGAGACAGGAATCCAGAATGGCACTTCAACAAATGGTGTGACATCGTGATTTTTGAGCGCTTCGTCCTCCACCCAGATAAAGTCAACATCTGAGTTGGTGACTCTTTTAGCAGTTGTCAGGTAGTCTTCCATGGTCGGAAAAGGTTTCGCACCAGCAGCATTATAAGTACCGTTCTCCTGCTTTTCCACCATGCGGATCATCCATTCACTCAGGTCCCTGACGTCAATCCACTGTACGTGACGAGCCGGCTTACCGGGTGCAACCGCTGTTCCACCTTTTGAAGCGCGCCAGACCCAGTAAGTAAAACGGTCGGTTGGATCATCTGGACCTACGATCAGGCCTGGACGGATTATCAATGAATCTTTTCCATAAATCGTTTTTACGACTTCCTCACTTTTTTGTTTGAGAGGACCATATGTAGCGCCATTTACTTCTTCTGTTTCCTCCTTAAGCTCCCCTAGCGGCGTATATTCCTCTACCGCAGGCCCCTTTGAAAAATCACTGTAAACAGAGATCGTTGATACGAACGTGTAATGCTTCACCCGGTCCTTCAGGAGCTCGGCAGTTTTTCTCACCTGGGATGGTACGTACCCTGAAACATCAATGACGGCGTCCCAGCTCCCTTCTCCGAGTGCAGAAAGATCATCATTCCGGTCCCCAGTCAGCTTCTTTACAGCGGGGAATAATTCAGCATTCGTTTTTCCACGGTTGAAAAGTGTCACCTCATGACCTGCTTTCAGCGCACTCTCTGTTATGTGTTTACCAAGAAACTGTGTGCCACCTAAAATCAATAACCTCATTTTCCTCACTCCTTAAATAGATTGTTGATAGCGCTCTTCATAAAAACGGCGGATCCCGTTGCTGAGCAGATAGAACGTCACCATCGTAAAAGTAATAAATCCAACAGTTGAAAGTACAACCCATTCTGCAGTGAATACATCCTGGTTGATGTTATCGAGAAGCGACGGCCAGATAAAAGAATTGTTCATTGTCTCGACGCCACCGCCTCTTATGGAACCGAAAGCATTTTGCAGATACACACCAATCACGGCAAATTGTGCAATTAAAAATAAGGTTCGACCCAGGTCATTAACAAAACTCGTCAGCATCATCAGGCGCAGCTCCGGCCAAAAGTACGCTTTAAATAAAGTAACGTTTGAGCAGCCTGTTACGATACCAGCTTCAAAAAAAGGTCTTTTTGAACTTTGAATCATGGACGTTCTGATCATATTGGCCGTTCGTCCGACCTCCACCAGTGCAATTGCAAGGATGAGCCAGAGCTGGCGGTGTTCAGAAAACATAATAAATGGCATGCCCGCAAAAAAGATGACAAAAAAGACAGGTGGCATAAAGGAAAACAGCTGGCTCCATACAGATAAGAAACCTTTCAACAATCCTGAATAATAGCTGCCAATCCCTAATATCGCAGCTACTGCAAAGCGGATCACCACAATCGTTACGATCACAAGTAACGTTTCCTTAGATCCTGCTACAAGAAGACTCAGCACGTCCCGTCCATCCCGGTCCGAGCCGAGCGGATCCTGTGGAGAAGGCGGGAATGGCGGAACCTCAATTCCTGAATCGGTAAATCTTGCCCCCTGCTGCGTCAGGCTGTCATCCACCATCGGAAGAAACGGACCTAAAAATGTGATAAACAATAAAATGATCAGCATGATGCTGCCCGTTGCTAAATGACGATTCATCCGTTGCTCCCCCTTTCATGAGGCAGCAAAAAAGTTCTTGCAACCTGACTGATCAGCCCTGCAAACAGAATCATTAAAGTGAAGAATAATGTAAAGGCAACAATAGCTCCTACGTCGACCATCAGTGATTGGCCATCCACTATCCGTTGCGAAGCAGCTACATACTCTTTAAAGTAGTAGGCCGCTCCACGATACTGCGTTAAATATTCAATGACAAACAAATTCGACAGTAAGTAAAGAACAACTGTGTTCGTATGGACAAAAATTTTAGCAAGTCCATTGCGAAGCATATGGATATAGAGCAGCTTAAAAGCAGGAACCCCTTTGGCTCTTGCTGTTCTTATATAATCCGCTCCCTGTTCCCCACTCAGTGCTGCATATGTAATATTCGCCAGATAGAACATCGGAAAAATAGATAAATAAATGACATTCATCACGACAGCCTCTATCGTCTCATGGGTGTACAACTTCAGGCCGGTCACGATCCCGTTGACGTTCAGATACATCATCGTCATCTGAATCATGATAATAAAAAACAGATCCGGCAGAGAAAGCCCGAGCCATGTTGTCTGAAGACCCGCACCCCTCCGTTTACCATGTCTTGTCTGAAAGTCGAATACACCTTTTGCAATACCAAGCAGGATGCTGACAAAAAACGCAGGAATAATCAGCCATAGACTCCTCTGAATCATTTCCCATGCATGTCCGAGAAGCGGTCTGTCATAACGGTCCGTTCCCAACCCTTCTCCGTTAATCAGCTGTATGAAAAAAGATTTTACATTTTCCACATGCGCGTCTGCTGAATAGGTATAATGAGCTGCTACAAATTCACCTGAAGCACCTGTCTCCATCTCCATTTCCCTGGGTAGGAGAAGGAGAATAAACAGCAGGCCGAAAGCAAACACCCACTGCAGAATAAGTTTTACGATATTTCTTCCCATGTGACTCCTCCATTTTTTAGACTCTTCTGAATAGTATAGCGAAAAAAACTGTTTAGGGAAACGAAAAAAAGACTGAATTTGCCAGTGGCAGTGATTCAGTCTTTTTGTATTGGTTACTATTCAATTAAATGCCGAGATATTCTTCAAGTGTCAATCCACTGTTATACACTTCAGTTGCAAGCTCCTTGCCAAGATAACGGAAATGCCACGATTCATATTGATACCCTGTGATTTCCTCTTTACCGGCTGGATAGCGCAGAATAAATCCGTATTCATGTGCATTTTCAGCCAGCCATTTCGCTCCGGCTGTATCCTTAAAGCTGTCTTCAGCCCAATGCTCTTCCTGTCCAGCTTCTCCGATATCAAATCCAAGACCGGTCTGATGCTCAGAGTAACCAGGACGGGCACTGAAACGATCTGCCTCTTCCTGACCGTGCTGATCCACGTAACGGTTGTATAAATCCACCTGATAATCGTACGAGCGGAATGTACTGAAGGCAACCAGTGTAATCCCTTCGGCTGAAGCTGCTTCTGCCATTTGATTAAAGGCAGCTCTTGCTTCCGGGTCTTCACCAGGCGCAAAGTCCGTTGGCAGTGGATGCTGTTTGTTCGCGATCAATACACCGTCTACATAATATGGCTCAGTTACGGTCTCAGGTGTTTTTTCAGGCTCCTGGGGTTCTGCAGGTGTTTCAGGGTCAGGCGTAACAGGCGTTTCTGCTTCTTCAGGAGGTTCCTCCGGAAGGTCCGGCTCTGGATTCTGACTTACCTGGTCTGAATCCGTTTCCGATTCATCAGCTGCAGGTTCATCGATCACTTCCGGAGATTCCTCCTGATTGACCAAACCCCCGAAAAGACCGTTAATGGCCGCATCTACCGACCAGTTATATGCACTCAATGCCCCAAGTGAGGCCCCTGCTAAAATTGTAACGGTTACACCAAGTGCAACCCACCATTTTGTTTTTTTCTTTTTTTCTGTGACAAGCGGTCCATTTCTCATGATGACAGTTCCCTTCCTGTAGCTCTCAGTTCCATTCTTTCAGTTTATCAAAAAAACGGCCTTCAATATATGATTTCACGAAAAGTCCTTAAATGTTTAAAAGACTGTAAAAAAGAGAAAGATATTGATATGCAGTTTCAACACAATGCAAAGAAATGGAGATGGATAGAATGGGAAAAGCGATTTTAACAAGTGCAGCAACCGCTAAAGGCGGAAGAAACGGACACGTACGCTCAGATGATGACTTAATCCAGCTGGATCTTGCCATGCCTGGTGATGGTCAGGACCCTGAAGGCAAATCAAATCCCGAGCAGCTGTTTGCCGCAGGATATGCAGCATGTTTTGACGGTGCCTTTAACCTGATGGCTAAAAACGCTAAAAAAGAAGTCGATCATTCTACGACTGCTCACGTCAGCCTTGAGAAAGACGAAGAGGATGGCGGTGTCAAAATTTCCGTTAAGCTCGCTGTGAAAGTGAGCGGCATTACACAGGAAGAAGCAGAGGATTTACTTGAAAAAACACATAACTTCTGCCCATACTCTAAAGCAACACGTGGCAATATTAATGTAGACCTTGAGATTACAGCTGAATAATACGCTTTAAAAGTCCTGCTCATGCAGGGCTTTTTTTATGGACAGAAAAAGATTCGTCACACATTTCTCAATCCTGTTTCACTGCGTGTTATACTGAAATTCGACAATTGAAACTGGACGGAGTGTGACGACATGAAACCGCAGGCATGGCTTTCCGTTAACTTTTTTGCGTTCTTTTTTACATGGGGCGTATTTCTGCCTTACTGGACAGGATGGCTTGTCTTTGAAAAAGACCTGAGCGTTGCTGCAGCAAGCTCTATTATTGCAGCCGGATTATTCGCCCGATCATTTTCTACTTTATTTTTATTCCCGGAACTCAGCAAGCGCTTCAGCTTAGCCGTTCTGATGAAACTTTTACCGGTTATTTCGACCGGGCTGTTATTATTGTTCATCCCCATTGATTCCTTTTTCGGATTAACACTGGTGATGATCCTGTTCAGCCTGTTCTACCCGAATATCCTGCCTATGATGGAGAGCAATGCCTCTCTTCTCATGAGAACAGATCATATCCACTACGGGCGAAGCCGTTCCTGGGGATCTGTCGGATATACCGTCGGCTTAATTGTAGTCGGTGTCGTGACAGGTATCTGGACGGAATCTGCTATTATGGGCGTGATGTTTGCGGGGTCATTACTGATGATTGCAGCGGCCTTCCAATCAGCTCCCGGTGCACTGCAGGAACGCGTCAGTCCTCAGCGTGGCGGCTACAAGGCCGTCTTTAAAACGCATGGCTTTCTCATCGTGATGACAATCTGCATTTTAATTCAAGGCGCTCACGCTGCTTATTATAATTATGGATTTATTTATCTTCAGGAACTGAACGTGTCAAATGGATACATAGGGTTCATTCTCAATATTGCGGTCCTGTCTGAAATCTTATTTTTCACCTTTGCAGACAGGCTGTTGAAAAACACACCGGTTTCCACTATGTTTATCATTGCTTCACTGGCCGCGGTCATCCGTTGGGTAGCTGTGGGACTATTTCCCACGTTGTGGATTTTTCTCATCACACAATTGTTCCACTCACTCACATTCGGACTCGCACATTATGCCTTTATCCGTTATCTCTACCGGACCGTTGAGAAACCGTTGATCCCGACTGCTCAGGGTGTCTACGCATCATTGGGCATGGGACTGAGTGCAGCCGTGCTCACTCAGATTGGCGGCGTGCTGTATGATGTTTCATCCGGACTTGCCTTTATCGGCATGGGTATCGCTGTTATTCCTGCTATTGCATTATCACTGGTGATGCACCGTAAAAAAATTGCATGACCCCCTTAAAGATTTGAATACCTCCGTATCATTTAACAACTAAACTAAGCGGAGGCATTCAATCATGAAGCGACTCACTGAACAAACCGTACAGTCCCTTTTAACCAAACTTGATACATCAATCCGCCAAAAAGAACGACGGGCTCTACTCGATTCTGTCCTTGAACTCGAACAAAAGCTCGCATCCTTCCAAAAGCGGATCGACGGACTGCAGTCCATTAAATAAATATGAAAAACAGCGGACCTTATTAAGGTTCGCTGTTTTTCTTGATGGGTGAATAAAGTGAACCGTGCCGGGTCATTCCTTCGCTTTCCATTGTCTAGCTGCGGTGAGCAGGGACTAGCAAACTTCCCGTCCTCTCGTCCGATAAGTCAACATCAGCTCACTGCGTTCGCTGTGTTTCCTTTATCTCCGTCGGGGCCGGTCCAGTTTGTACGTACCTCAACGCCCGCCTCCGCTTTTCCATGGCCGCGCAGTGAGCATGCTGGTACTTGATGTTGCTTTTTAAAAGAATTAAACACGAAGCATACTCAATCTCTTAAACCATTATTATTATAAACAGAGGCCCTTTTTATAGGCCTTTGTTTTATGTTAAGAAAGGCCACCCGGCCCGGCTTTACAAAATCAATTCAACTTTTCAATACACAACTTCACCGCTTCAGTCAGATCGCGCTGAGACCAGCTTGGCATCTTCCTGGACTCCACAGCGATTTCATGCGAGGACGGGATATGTATAAACCCGGATGGAATTGATTTCCCCTCACGCCTGATCTGATCAAGCATCCGATACATCACATGATTACACAAGTATGTTCCAGCCGTGTTTGAAATACTCCCCGGTAAACCGTGATCCTTTAAATGATCAATCATTTCCTGAATAGGCAGAGTGGAAAACAGTCCGTCCGGTCCATCATCGGCAATTTTTTCACCTTCCGGCTTGTACCCTTCGTTGTCTTTTTCCCCATCGTTACAGTTGATGGCGATCCGTTCAGGCGTAATGTGCGTTCTTCCTCCTGCTAACCCGAGTGATATGACAGCACCAGGCTGAATCTCTTCGTAGTGCTGGATCAAAAGGTCACCGGACTGCTGAAAGTCGACCGGCAAAATACGCCCCTCGATTGTCCAACCGTTAATCTCAGTCCCGTGGAGAGCGTTCACAACCTCCATTGTAGGATTCGTTTTGAAATGTAAAAACGGTTCAAAACCGGTTAACAGTAGTGTTTTCATATCCTCACCTCACATCTTTTCAATCAGCTTACCACTTTATTTAGGGGAACGAAAGGGTGTGAGGAGGTTCTCAAGATGAAGTAATTTCACCTGCAGATCTCACAAATCAAAAAACCGGGCTAACTCTAAAGAGTCAGCCCCGGCCATTGATCGTTTTTATTAAGATTCACTGTCTTCCTCGTTCATCTCATCTTCCATTTCATCCATGCCTTCATCAACATTTTCCTCTGTCTCATCCATACCTTCTTCTACGTTTTCTTCGGTTTCATCCATGCCTTCTTCCATATCCTCTTCCATGTTATCATCGGTGTTTTCATCCATCGGTGCCTCTTCTTCCGTGTCTCCTGTATCCATTGGTTCCTCAGTATCATCACCACATGCTGCAAGAACCCCAAGACTTAAAAATCCGGCTGCACCAACCTGTAAGTATTTTTTCCATTCCATGCTAATCCATCTCCTCTCAAAAATATCCAACATTATTGCCTATTGTTAGGATACCCATGAGAAATGATTTAAAAACAGACAAAGTGTAAATTTACCATTAAAAAACACATTGAAGATAACAGTTTGATTTCCATTGTAAATATATGACCTGATTTATTTTGTGCTCGGGAGGTAATCGTTAATATGATAGAGCTTTCCATTCACAAGCGCTTCCTCTAACAGGATTTTCACTAATACTCCCCCAACTTCCTCCGGTTTTCTCAGCTTGCCTTGTTCTTTATATTCTTTAAAGGCTTCTACCTGGGCAAATGAATCCTGTTTTGCGGAACGGATTTCCTTCTGCATACCGGTATCCATAATACTTGGGCTGAAGGAAATCATTTTGTGGCCCTCATCGCCCTGTTCAAGTGCAGCCGTTTCTGTAAATAAATTCAGTGCTGCTTTCGTGCTTCCATAGACGCTCCAGCCATGATTCGGTTTGTTGGCTGCACCGGAAGTGATGTTCACAATGACTAACTCCACTTTTTGTTCTGACGCCAGTTGGAAAGCCAGGTTAGACAGCACAACCGGCGTGACATAGTTTAACTGAATTGCTTTTTCGATGGCCTCTGCATCCATCTTCCCAACGGGTTCCATCGGCTGCACCGTACCTGCGTTTTGAATCAGGTATACTTTTTCAAGATCCTCCGGCTGTTCATGGAACCAGCCTTCTAAAAACGATACGGCTTCTTCCGTTACACCAAGATCGACTTTTTCATGATGATATTGCTGATGACCTTTTAACCCGCTATTTTCAGATCGCGATACATCTGTTACTTCAATTCCGTGTTTAATAAAGTGATTGGCTACAGCCGCTCCAAGTCCTTTTGATGCGCCTGTGACGATTGCTTTTCTCATATGATAACCTCCTTTGACTAAGTTCATTATAGTATGTCGGGCAACCGATTTCGAAAAGAAGCTGGTAAACTGTTTATGAGGAGAGGATATACATGACTGAAAAAGAATTAATGCTGGCCGGAGAAATGTATGACCCGCAGGACCCGCAGCTATTAAAAGAACGGATTTACGCACGAAAGATGTCACGGCTCATTAATGCCACAACCGAGGAAGAAGGCGAAGAACGCGTTCGTCTGCTGAAGGAGCTTTTCGGCTCAACCGGTGAGTCCATCTGGATCGAACCAAGCTTTCAGTGCGACTATGGCTCCAATATCCATGTCGGAAACCATTTCTTCGCAAACTTTGACTGTGTCATTTTAGATGTATGTGAGGTCCGATTCGGCGATCACTGCATGCTTGCTCCGGGCGTACATATTTACACAGCCACTCACCCGTTAAACGCAGCTGAACGTAACAGCGGCAGGGAGTTTGGAAAACCGGTAACATTTGGTGATAATGTTTGGATTGGCGGCGGTGCGATCATCAATCCCGGTGTGACAGTTGGTGACAATGCGGTCATTGCTTCAGGAGCGGTTGTGACAAAGGATGTTCCTGCAAATGTTGTTGTAGGTGGGAATCCAGCCCGTGTGATCAGGGAGATTGACTGAGAAACCGTGCGGGGACATTCCTTACTCGGTTGCAAGGTGCGTTTCTTGAGACCGGGATGAATGGGATGGCTGGCTGAATGGACGCCGCTTAGCTATCGACAGTAATTTAAGTGCTATCAACAAATACTGATGCGCTATCAACAAGAAACCGAGATGTATCGACATAAAAATAAGTGCTATCAACAATTCTGGCTTGTCGAGACGGTATTGCGACAGAAACAGCATCCCGATCGACAGAAATTAACGTGATAGCGACAGTAAAGACAATGAGTGATTGCGCCACCGCTCAGTTCATCACAAACAATGAAGGAACGAGTCGACACGGTTAATGAAAAAAGCTCTCCCAAAACCGGGAGAGCTTTCCGTTATTTCACCTCGCCTGCTGTTTCGCTGGAGGCTGTTTCTTTTTCAACTGCTTTTTCCGGATGGTTCCGGTAATATTTCTGTCCAATCAGCGTCTGGATAATCAGGAACAAACCGCCGACTGTCCAGTATAACGGCAGTGCTGCCGGCGCATTCAGTGAAATGACCATAATCATAATCGGAGAGATGTAAGTGAAGAGCTTCATCTGCTTTTTCTGTGCTTCCGGCAGATTGTGAAGGCTCACTGCACCCTGTACGAAATAAACGGCACCTGCTGCAAGCATCATGGCAATGTCAGGTGAACCGAGGTTGAACCAGAGAAATGAATGACTTGCGATCTCTTCTGAATAAGAAATGGCGAAGTACATTCCCATCAGGATCGGCATCTGGATCAGCAATGGCAGACAGCCCATGTTTAGCGGGTTCACACCGTGCTTACGGTATAATCCCATCATTTCCTGCTGAATTTTCATTTGATCTTCTTTTGACTCTGCTTCCTTCATACGCTTTGATATATCGTCCATTTCAGGTTTGAGGGCATTCATTTTTTCTTTCATGACCTGCTGGGTACGATAGTTTTTCAGCATCATCGGCATCAGGATGAGACGAATCAGCAGTGTGATCACGATAATGGCCATCCCGAAGTTTCCTCCGAGGAACGTTCCGATTTCGTGAATGCCGATTTCAAAAGGGTACACAAAGGCGTGATAAAATACGCCTGTTTCATTTTCAACTGCGGCACATCCGGACAGCAGGGCTGCTCCCAGTGCCAGCATCATGATCAATAAAGATTTTTTCATTTTCACCATTCCATTTCTTTTTTAATTTTGATTAAAGAAGAAATGGTGTTGGCTGTTCGTCACGGTCATCCGGACATTCTTTCCGTTTAATCGTGCGGACAAGCTGCATCGGGCTGCAAAAATGAAATAGACCCTGGAGCGCTGTTTCCCTGCCTGATTCAGATACTTCCGGCACAAAAAGCTGCTGCTCCCGTCTGCCCAGTCCGCTGAAGAATATCGGACGGTTCCAGCTCCAGATCATTAATAGCAAAAAGGCAATCGGAATCGTACCTTCATTCATCGATTCCATAATCGCCTGTATGATAAACTCCATGAAGAGAACTCCTTTAAGCTTGCAGGCTTTATTTATATAAGACTTTAAGCCTTGTAAGTCAGTTTGATTGATGTTGACTGCAGTATACACCCGAAAGCATAGGAAAAGCAATGATTAGAAGATATTGTTTGTGAGGAAATGCACAATAATACTTCCTGCTGCCCCGGCGGAATCCGTGACAGTCAGGTACTTTTCGAGGCCGCGCCTTAAGCTTCTTTGCCGAGGCCTACTCACCTGATAGTTAGATCCATCATTCCGACTCAGCAGGACAGAAAACCGGGATATGGCTTTTTAATACTTTAACTGTCAGCGGAACGTGTGCACCTTCGTCACCATCAACGTTAGAGATCAGGTCTTTCTCTGAATCAACGTGCACTTCTCCCGCTGTAAAGTATTCGACGTTCTCATCCTCTTCAAGCGTTCCTTTCAACAGGGAGGTCATAATGGCTACAAGCTTGTAAAGCGGAACATCTTTAATGATAAAACAATGAAGCTTTCCATCGTTTACTTCGGCATCAGGGGCAAGCTTTTCAAAACCTCCAACCGAGTTCGTCAGTGCCATAAGGAAAAGAAGCGCGTTTCCTTCCCATTTTTGATCATCATGGGTAAGAACCATGTCAAAGGGCTCTTTTTCCCTGATCGTTTTAAACCCTTCTATCATATAAGCCAGTGGACCAAGCTTCGTTTTCTGCTCAACCGACACGCCGAAGGTTGCTTCTGCAATCCCTCCAAGTGCAATGATATTCATAAAATATTTATCATTGATCTTACCAATATCAACTCTTTTTGGATGAGCTGTTTTTAATTGCTCAATCGCCTGCTCCGGATCCATTGGTATGTTCAGCGCCCGGGCAAAGTCATTCACCGTTCCCAGAGGAATAATCCCAAGTGTCGGCTGATATTCCTGATTGGCAAGACCTGTAATGGTTTCATTTAACGTACCGTCGCCTCCCATGGAGACAACCGCATCATATTGTTCATGGCATGCCTGCTCAGCAAATACTGTTGCATCATATTCTTTTTCCGTTTCTTTTAAGGTGACTTCATAGCCCATTTCTTTTAATGTGTTTAATACAGATTCTTTGTGCTTTAACGCCTCTTCTTTACCAGATGAAGGATTTAAAATAAGCATCGCCTTTTTCATCTCTGTTCCTCCCTTAAGACTTTTGATACCTTTTTGTCATTCCCTTTTTTCATTCATGACGAAACACACAAATTCCCGTATAATGTAGATTGTTGAATGAATCACAAACTTAAAGGAGTCTGACCTATGTTTGACTGGAGAAATATATTTCGCGGACTTGCGATGGGAACGAGCGATGTCATCCCTGGTGTAAGTGGCGGAACAATCGCTGTCCTGCTTGGGATTTACGATCAATTTATTAATGCTGTCAGTGGCATCACGACACGTGAATGGAAGAAGCATCTTCCGTTTTTATTAACACTTGGTGCAGGAATGGCTACTGCTATTTTGTTACTGAGTCACTTAATCGAGTGGCTTCTGGCGAACTATCCGCAGCCGACCAACTTCTTCTTCCTTGGATTGATTGGCGGTATATTACCTTACTTGTTAAGGGAATCAAATGCAAAAGAAAACTTTAAAGGTAAGCACCTTCTTCTATTATTTATCGGGGCAGTTATCGTTGCGAGTATGGCGTTTATTAACCCTTCAGAGGAGGGTGTGATTACGTCTGTTACGGTTTCGACGGCACTGCTGCTGTTTCTATCCGGTATACTGGCTAGTTCGGCTATGCTGTTACCTGGAATCAGCGGGTCATTCATTCTTCTCGTTATCGGGGTGTATGAAACAGCCATTTCAGCGATCACGAACCTTAACTTTGTCATCATTGCACTTGTAGGAGCAGGTGTGGCTTTTGGTTTTATCTTCAGCAGTAAAGCGATTCGCTACCTAATGAATCGCTTTCCAATCATGATGTATGCGTTCATTATCGGACTTGTTTTCGGTTCACTGTTTGTCGTGTATCCAGGTCTTACTTTTGAGCCGCTTAATGTCATCTTAAGTCTCGTTGCCGCTGTGGCAGGATTCTATACGGCGGTTACACTTGGCAAAAAAGGATAATAGGTTAAACCATTCCGTTCCATTATAGGCGGGATGGTTTTTTTGAATCTTTTTATCATTGAAATCCGTACAATAATAAAAAGGAGGCATCATCATGAATCGTGTGTCTGACGAACGTTTAGTTGCGGGGCTTATGTATTTCACAAGCTTTTTTACCGCTATAATCGGTCCCCTTGTTTTATGGTTTGTGAAACGGGATTCACTCTTCGTGCAAAAGCATGGCTATATGTATCTCAATTTCGTGATCAGTTATTTCCTATATCAGGCTGCTGCCGGCTTTCTGATTGTTTTTGGCATTGGGATCGTATTGAATGTGATCCTGGGTGTGCTGATGATTATTTTCACGGTTTTAGCAGGGATCAAAGCATTGCAGGGCGAGGTGTATCATATTCCTCTGACGATCCGTTTCTTCACCCCATCATAAATGTAAAACCCGCACACCTCATCAGCCTCAGACGCCTTGTGAGATGTACGGGTTTTTGATTTTATTCCATTCTTGCGAGCTTATTCGCAAGCTCCTTCGCTTCAGCCTTTGATTCTTCAAGAATCTTATCTGCCATGTCAGGGTACTGGCTCATCCCTTCGCAAATAACAGAGTCATATTCCTTAATGCCAAGGAATCGCATAATTTCACGGAGGTAGTCCTCTGAAAAATTAAGTCCGGTTCCCTTATAGACGCCGCCAACCGCTTCAATATGGACGGCTCTTTTACCTTCGACAAGTCCTTCCTGGCCTTCAGCAGTGTAGCGGAACGTTTTGCCCGGTATACAAAGCGAATCGATATACGTTTTAAGGCGCGGAGGGAAGAGCAGATTCCAAAATGGTGTCACGAAAACATACAGATCTGCTGACAAAAATTGATCAAGCACATCATCCATCGCCTTGACCTTTTCTTTTTCTGTTTCAGTAAACGGCTCCCCTGAACGATGTTTACCCCATGATGCCAGCACATCTTCATCGATTTCCTGAAGCTTCATTTCATACAGATGTGCATAATCTACTTCAACATCCCCCTGTGCCTGTTTCAACTCTTCGATAAAAGTATCTGCAATTTCTTCGCTGACAGATTTTTTATTGCGCGGGTTTGCATTAATGTATAAAACCTTCATATTTTCATTCCTCCCTCAAGATGGTCCTGCTACTATCCATATTACCTCTTTTTCTTACTTTTAAAAGCATTCGCACTTTTCAAAGTGCTTATATTTTGGACATAATGGGTAAAAAGAAGAAACAAGATCCCCCTGCCCCGGCGTATAGTAGAAGTAAAATCTTTTTTTGAAAAGGCGTGGTAACGATGGTGATTATACATCAGAATGAGGATTTTTCACCGGATCGCAAGCCCGGACACCTTCATAAGGAAGTAACCATTACACTTCATTATCACCGTTATGATCATGATTATGACGGGTGGAACCTGTGGGTATGGCTGGAAGGACAAAAAGGAAAAATGGTGGAGTTTTCCGGTCAGGATACCTATGGCAAAAAAGCAGTTTTTACGATGGAAGATCCTGCAGGTATTAAACGTGTAGGCTTTATCATTCGCAAAAGCACAGAAGAAAATGACTGGGCAAGCAAACGTTTTGATGATCGATTTATCTCTTCATTTAATAAGGAAGGTCAGGCTGAAGTCTGGCTGATGCAGGGAATGGAGAAGATTTATACTCAAATAAATGATATTACTGTTTATCCAAGTATTTTAAGTGCGAAGATGAACAAGTGGCATGAAATATGCGTCCGTACAAACCTTGCTTTTGACTGGGAACACGATAATATCGCGGTTAATCTTGAAGGCGCTACAATAAAAGATATACGGGTTAATAAGGATCACGAAGCATCTGACCTGGCCCATCAGCTGACAATTGTGACAAATGAAAAACTCTCATTAAGTCAGCGTTACCGGGTTGCCATTTCGCATTTTGGCTATTGTGACGTATCCTACGGAGATATTGTACGAACAAAACCCTTTGATCAGCGTTTTTATTACAATGGCTTTCTGGGTTCTTTTTACACACCAGAAAAAACTTCTTTTTCATTCTGGTCCCCTTCCGCTCATAAAGCAACGCTTGCCGTATACAAAGACCGCAACACAAAAGAACCACATCTTTATAAGATGAATCGGGGTCCGAATGGAACCTGGCATTTCGATCTTGATGGAGACTGGCATGAAGCGCGTTATTTGTACAGGGTAAAAATCGGGAAGGAATGGTTTGAGGCTGTTGATCCGTATGCTACAGCTGTGACAGTGAATGGCACACGCGGCGTGGTCATGGATATGGGCAAAACCAATCCTTATCACTGGAATCGCACGAAACCAACATTAACATCGCCTACAGATGCTATCATTTATGAACTTCATATTCGCGACGCTTCGATCCACGAAGAAAGTGGGATTTTACAAAAAGGAAAATATCTTGGCCTTGCAGAGCTCGGAACCGCTACACCCGACGGTTTTTCCACAGGGCTTGATTATATTGCAGACCTTGGAGTTACTCATGTGCAGCTGCTCCCATTTTTCGATTACTGGACTGTAGACGAAACGATGCTCGATACTCCTCAGTACAATTGGGGATATGATCCAAAGCATTTCAATGCACCCGAAGGATCGTATTCGACAGACCCGTATGATCCGGCGCTTCGTATAAAAGAATTAAAAACACTTATTCAGGCCATTCATGACCGTGGAATGAGGGTGATTATGGATGTTGTTTATAATCATGTGTATGACGTTAAGCGTTCACCATTCCACCTCCTGATGCCGGGTTATTACTTCCGCTATACACGGGATGGTCTATCCAACGGAACAGGTGTCGGGAACGATACAGCATCGGAACGGGCAATGATGAGACGTTTTATCATTGATTCAGTCGTCTATTGGGCCAAAGAGTATCATATCGACGGATTCCGATTTGACCTGATGGGGATACATGATGTGGAAACGATGAATGAAATCAGACTGGCTCTCGATGATGTAGACCCTTCCATCATCATTTTAGGTGAAGGTTGGGATCTTCAGACCTCTCTTTCCGGAAATAAAAAAGCAAACCAGGAAAATGCTTATAAAATGCCCGGTATCGCTCATTTCAATGACTCTCTTCGGGATGATTTGAAAGGAAGCAATTTCTCAGATCAGGATAACGGGTTTGTTAATGGCAGACCCGGATATCGTCATAGAATGCTGCAGGGAATATCAGCAGGCATGAAGGTTCCTTATGACCGGAAGTCTTTTGTATCGCCGGGGCAGGTTGTGAATTACGTGGAAGCACACGATAATCATACGCTCTGGGATAAACTGCAGCTGACCAATCCGGGCTCACCAATGATTGAACGAAGAAAAATGCACAAGCTTGCTACTTCTATTGTTCTACTGTCGCAGGGAATTCCGTTTTTACATGCAGGTCAGGAGTTTATGAGAACTAAACAAGGCGTTCATAACAGCTATCGTTCCCCTGATGCCATTAACCAGCTGGACTGGTTCAGGCGCGAAGAGTTTAATCAGGACATTGAGTTTGTGAAAGGGCTGATTTCCCTGCGAAAGTCAGCCCGGGTATTCAGGATGAGGTCTATGGAGGAAATCATGCAGAAGATGCACATTTATCCGACAGATGACCATGTAATTGCCTACAAACTTAACGGTGATGAGCATTCTCCATATAATGAATATATCGTGGTTCATAATGCACATGTGCATCCGGTTCCTTTTCACCTCGAGAAAAGTGGAACCTGGCATCTGCTTGTCGATGGCGAAAGTGCCAGCAGGGAGCCGCTCAGTATCGTCCGGTCAGACATGATTGAAGTGCCCGGTTTATCAACTTGCGTGGTTGCTTTACCGTTTAACCCAGGGTTATAGCGGGAATAGGCATGTTAGAAAATTGAAAGGCAGATGATTGCATGTTATACATTTTGGCCATCTTTTTACCTCCCCTGGCCGTGTTGTTCACAGGGAGGTTCGGATCCTTCTTGCTAAATATTCTGCTGACGATTCTCGGCTATATTCCGGGACTTATTCACGCCGTCATCGTTGTGAGAGATCAGCGTCACAGAAAAGAAATGAACCGCTATATGAACAAAAATAAATAAAGCAAAAAGCACCGGCCTGTCCGGTGCTTCTTTATGAATATCATGGCCTTCTTAATTTTTCGAAAAGGATTGATAAAAATGAAAGATCCATTTGCTTTTACAGCCGATGATAAAAAAATCATGGTTCAAAAAATACAGGGTTACTTTCTCGATGAATATGATGAAGATATCGGACAGTTGCGCGCCACTCTATTACTGGATTTTATGCTGAAGGAGATTGGACCAGCTATTTATAATCAGGGTGTCAATGATTCACACCGCTTTTTTGCAGAAAAACTGGAGGATCTGTTCGAAATTCAAAAATAAGACATCGTTCTTTACAATCCCTTCATCTCCTTATACGATAGAAATACGATTACTATTCACTATACTCAAAGGAGTTCTCTATATGAATTACGATAAACAACAGCTCAACCGCTTAAAGCGTGCTGAAGGTCAGATCAAAGGAATTATCCGTATGATGGAAGAGGGAAAAGACTGTAAGGATGTCATCACCCAGCTTTCTGCCACCAGAACCGCACTTGATCGGACCATCGGATTAATTGTTGCACGAAACCTTGAAGAATGTCTGCGAAATGCAAAAGAAGGTGAAGAATCGGCCGACTATATCAATGAGGCTGTTCAACTCCTGGTAAAATCGAGATAAAAAAGAGGCTGGAAACCGCTCCAGCCTCTTTTTTATGCGCCGGTTCGAATCCGGTCTTTATATCTGGCAATACTTTTTTCAACACTTGCTGCGAGCTGTTTCTCAACACGTCTCTCCATCCATCTTGTGGTCAAAGAGTGTAAAAACATCAGGATGATAAACGGTACAATGCTTATGTAGATGAGCTGTGAAAACCCCTGGAGGACTCCTTGCAGAATAAACCACCAGTAACTTAGGTAAATCAAAGTAAAAATGAAATTAATCCAACCATCATGTGAAGATTTTCTTCTTTTTTTACTCATATATTCACCTGCCTATCCCATTTGGTAAGGCTATTGTACCATTAATCGTCAGAAAATTCACACCTATTTGTGATGATTCGACAGATGATTTTTTTGTTGTCCCGTGACTAACTAAGCAACAGTATGATAAACCTGCTCAAGATATTGAATGCTTTGACTGAGTGATACGAGCAATGACACAGCAACTACCACTGTCAGGACAAATAGTCCAAGCGCTATTAAATCCTTTACCCTGTAACCCTGCTCTTTACGATTTTGATAAGCCGGTAATATTCGCTGTACTAAGTACACTATAAAAATCCCCAGCGTCAGTACGAGAATCCATGATTGAATCGCGCGGTCAACCTCATTTTGATAAAGCACATAACTGAGCGCCTCATCGTCCGCTACCTGATCCGTTACCTTCTCTTTTCCAAAGACACCACGCTCAAGCGTGATCTGCTCCGTTTCTTCGTTATAGATATATCCATAGCCACCAGGATAGATATTAAATAAAACAGCCATTGAAATCAGCATTATAATAATGCTGTATGCTCCTGCTGTATACCAGAAAGACTTCCTGCTCTTCATGTTACCCCCCCGTGAAAACGCCATTACGGTCCATTTTATCAAACCGCATTTAATAAAGTAAGTTAAATGATGCATAGTCTGAAAATCTTTTTCGTGAAAATTACAGAAATTTCACCCTATTTAAGATTATTTATAGTAGAATACTTAAGTAATAATGGGGTATAGAGAAATGAATGCGTGTACAGTTCAGGAAGTATAAGCGTTTGAAGGAAGAAAAGTCTGCGTTATAATAGAGCAGACAATCGGATATTTTACTTTAGGATATGGGGTGCTGATTATGACACAGGCAAATGTAGGTCAAAAAATTAAATTTACTCGCCATGGTTTTGATATTACAGGTGAAGTAACCAAAATTCTTGAGCGATCCGTAATTGTAAATATATCAGAAGAAGATGCATTGCTATTGGATTATGGAACCAATTTCACCGTTGTGTCCCATGAAAATTATGAGATTATCGAAAAGTAAACATACGTGAGCAGGTTCATAGTCTGATCAACAAAGTCACCAAAAGCTGCCCATTCAGGCAGCTTTTTCTCATCGTTACATCATCATTTATAGACAATTTTATTGAAAAGTTCTTCAGACAACCATCCCGGGCTCGACTCACCGCAGACTCCTGAGGTGGAAAGAATGTCTCCTGCGCGGTTTCTAAATATTTCTCTCCTCATAAAACTCCCCAATCCCAACTTCACCTATCAGCCCAGTTGACATTCTCTCAGGATTAAAATTCGCAATCACAACAAAAATACCCAAAATCATCAACAGAACAAACACTACAATTCCGATCACAATTTTGTTCCCGCTCATTTTGCGTCACTCGTTTCCTTAATCGTCATAACCATATCTACATGCGGAATACCATCATCAAGATATTCTTCAGAAGTCGCTTCAAAACCAAATGATTCATAAAAGTCTCTCAAGTACGTTTGAGCCTGCAGCTTAATTTCTTTTTCTTTCCAATCATTTACCATAATATCTATGGACCGCTGAACTAATAGCCTTGCCAAACCATTACCACGGAATTTCTCCGGCACAATAATCCGCCCTATAGACGCGATATCATATTTCACTCCTCTTTCCAATAACCTTGAATATGCGGCCAGCTCCCCATCTATTTTCAACGACAGGTGCCAGCAATCAGGATCATGCCCATCGATTTCGTGATACGCACACTCCTGCTCCACCACGAAAATCGCATTTCTGGCCTGAAGAATGTTGTACAGCTCCCTTGTATTTAATTCGTCAAACCGCTTCAATTCCCAGTTCATAATGATTCCTCCGTTCTTTCATCCGATACATGAATCCATTATAATCAAATCACCCGTAACTTTCATGTTCAGATAAGTAAGATCAATGATATCAGCATAAAAAAATCTACAGGAGGGATTCAGATGGACGCAGCCATTGACTGGATATTTCAGCTTTTATTTGGAGCCGGACTGATTTTTATTCTTGCCGTCGGTCTTATTTTCATAACACTTTTACAAAAGCAAAAAAATAAGCATCCCGACGATGATCATCGTTAGGATGCTTATTTTTTACTGATCCAGTTCAAGCGTTTGCGGTTCTTCTCCGGAATTCATCAGACGGATAGACGTTGGTTCAATTTCAAGCACAATATAAGTTGGATCATCCGGACCTTCAAACCAGTTTGAAAAACGATCATTCCAAAGCTTATGACGGATCTCCTCTGAATCCCTTATAACAGCCGTACCTTCTATCTCTACATAAGAATCAGCGTAGCCTTCCCCATCATACCCCAATAGAATATGTACAAAAGGGTTCTCATCAACCTCATCTGCCTTATGGGTATCACTGCTTGTCGGTGTATGCAACACCAAACCTTCATTGTAAAATGTCATATAACGGGAATGCGGACGGTTATTTTTTACAGTAGCAAGCGTTCCTACCTTATTATTTTCAATAACACTCATAATGTGATCTTTCAATTCCTTCTGATTCATTCCAACCATCTCCTTTATTGTTGTCTGCCTTTATTATTTCCACAAAAAGGGTAGTTAAAAACCTACGAATGTTTTATTTCAAAAAAGAAAGGCGAACCCATAGCTGATCAACAGCTGTTCACTACTGGACTGCGTTGGAATGGCCTTGCCCGATTTATAAATCTGATAACTGAAACAGGCTGCAACAATTGTCGCAGCCTGTTTCAATTTATCTATTATTCACTTAAAAAATAGCTCTCAATATCATCCAGCATCACATTAGCTGCAAGAACACCTCCGGCAGTATTCCAGATAGTATCACTTACTTCCTGAACGTTTCCTGCTTTTACAACCTCAAGATTTTGGAATAATGGATCATTCAGCCAGTCTTCCTCTGTTGCGTTTCCTTCTCCGTCACCTGTTTCATAAGTGAAATAGAATAGTACGTCCCCTTCCATCGCACCAACACGCTCTTTTGTGACACCGTCTTCAGCAAAATCATCGATATCCTGTTCTTCAGGACGGGCAAACCCTAACTGATCGAGGATAATGCCTGAGAACGAATCCTTATGATAAATTCTGGTGTCCCCTGCAAGGAAACGGACCATTGAAATTTCTTTTTCAAGATGTCCACCTTCTTCAAGCGCTCCACTTAATTCTTCCACACGCTGATCAAACTCACTGATCACCTGTTCGCCTTCTTCAGACTTATTTAAAGCTTCAGCATAAAGAGCGAAGTTTTCTTTCCAGTCACCCTTAAGTGTTTCAGACATAACAGTTGGGGCAATCTGGTTCAACTGTTCATATACAGCTTCCTGACGAAGTTTTGTACCAATAATCAGGTCCGGTTTAAGAGCAGCAATCGCTTCAACATTTACTTCACTTTCTGTCCCTACGACCTCTACTCCCTCCATTTGATCAGAGATGTGATCGTACCATGGGTCACCTGTCCATGATTGTACCGCTCCAACAGGTGTTACCCCCATTGATAAAAGAGCTTCCGTACCTTCGTTAGTCAGGATCACGACCTTTTCAGGTGTTCCTTTGATCTCAGCTGTACCCATTGCATGTTCAACTGTGTATGTTTCACTTGTTTCCTCAGAACCACCGCCGTCAGCAGCCGGTTCCTCTGATGTATTTTCATCTGAATTTGAGCCGCATGCCGCCAGCACGAGCGTCAGTAAGCCAATCAGAAGTAAGAAAAGGTTAAACTTTTTCATTTGCAAGATACTCTCCTTTTAGTAATAGTGATTATCATTCTCAAAGCTATTTCATCATAAAATATTCAGAAAGCAATGTCAATATCTAAATGAAAATGATTTTCATTAGCTGTTATATTCGTTATAATAGAACTAATTGTGTGTCAGGAAGGAACGGACTTTTATGAAATCTTCACGGCTTTTTGTCTTATTATCAATGACAGGCTCATTTTTGCTTATGTGTTTGCTTATATTGGCCAGTGTTCGATTTGGCTATCAGCAAACATCGTTCAGTCAGATTATAGCTTCATTTAATGCTTTTGATGGATCTAACGAACATTTGATCATTCAATCTGTTCGTGTTCCACGTGCACTCATCGCTGCAGCCATAGGTGCGTCTTTAGCCGTTGCTGGCGTTTTAATGCAGACGTTAACGAAAAACCCACTTGCATCACCGAGTATTTTTGGTATCAATGCAGGAGCAGGATTGGCTGTTGTAATGGGGGTAACGCTCTTTGGTGTCACTTCCATTCAAATGTTTGCAGTACTTGCATTCATTGGAGCAGCCGTTGCAATGGTTTCTGTGTATGCGCTTGGATCATTGGATCAAAAAGGATTGTCCCCTCTTCAGCTGACGCTCGCCGGCGCTGCATTATCAGCTCTTTTTGGATCAGTGACGCAAGGGCTACTCGTTTTAAATGAATCTGCTCTTGAACAGGTGCTCTTCTGGCTTGCCGGTTCGGTTCAGGGAAGAGACCTGGCGCTGCTTCAAACGGCGCTACCTTATCTTGCAGCAGGATTTATAATCGCAATGTTTTTCTCGAGGTCCTTTAATGTTCTGGCGATGGGTGATGATGTCGCTAATGGACTTGGTGTCAAAACCGGTGTGTTGAAAATCTGGATTGGGATCATCGTCGTACTTTTAGCTGGCGGTGCTGTTGCTGTAGCAGGCCCGATTGGCTTCATCGGGATTATGATTCCACATTTAGCCAGGAAGTGGATTGGTGTTGATCACCGTCTGTTAATTCCGATGTCTGCTTTTTTAGGGGCCAATCTGTTACTGGCTGCTGATATTGCCGCACGCTATGTGATCATGCCTCAGGAGGTTCCTGTTGGGGTTATGACAGCAATTATCGGGACGCCAATCTTTATTTACATTGCAAGAAAGGTGGGAACTTCATCATGAAGCGATTTATTCCGATTCGTCTAGGATCGAAGGGGCCCTCCTTTTTATTTGATCAACGGACGGTTTTGCGAACGATTGTGGCTCTAATCGTTGTAACGGGCGCTTTCTTAATCAGTCTTGGCCTGGGTGATGTGTGGATTCCGCCGCAGGATATTTTACAAGTCTTATTCGGTAGCGGAGAACCACTGAATGAATTAATCGTGAAGGAATTCAGACTTCCAAGAATTCTGATTGCCCTGCTGGTTGGCATCGCACTTGCCGTAGCCGGAGCGCTGCTTCAGGGAATGGTCAGAAACCCATTGGCATCGCCTGATATCATTGGTATTACTGGTGGTGCAAGTGTATTCGTCGTCGGCTTTCTCGTGCTTTTCAGCGACTCCAATGGAGCATTATCAGTTTCTATTCAATGGTTACCGGTAGCAGCTTTCCTTGGGGCTCTTACAGCTGCTATACTCGTTTATGTGTTTTCTTGGAAAAACGGACTTTCCCCGATTCGGCTTGTGCTGATCGGTATTGGTTTCTCATTATTAATGAATGCATGTACCACAATGCTGATGCTGATTGGCCCAATTTACCGTGCAAGTCAGGCGAATATCTGGATTACAGGGTCTGTTAACGGTTCAACCTGGAGCCAGGTCTGGATCCTGCTTCCTTGGGTTGGGGTTCTATTTTTGTTAAGTTTACTTATGGCACGTCATCTCAACCTGCTTGAGCTTGGAGATGATATAAGCACATCAATGGGATCCATCGTTTCGAAACAGCGTATTTTTATTCTACTGTTAAGTACAGGTCTTGTCGGAGGTTCGGTTGCCTTTGCAGGAGGAATCGGGTTTGTGGGCCTCATGGCGCCGCACCTCGCCAGAAAGCTTGTAGGTTCATCTTACGGGGCGCTGATTCCAATGGCTGCTCTGATTGGCGCAGGACTTGTGATGCTGGCAGATCTGCTCGGCCGCCTTATTGCTGCACCTCTTGAAGTTCCGGCAGGTGTATTTACTGCAGCGATCGGTGCGCCTTATTTCATATATTTACTCTTTAAAGAAAGGAGCCGCAAATCATGAACCGGCAGGCCTTATTCGATTATCTTGAAGAAGTTCTTCCCGTGATATTTGATGAACCAGCTCTGGGTCCAGAGTGGGACGTTTCTGCCTGGCTGAATCCTGATTTCGCTGCTGAGGATATTATGCATATTAAAACACTTCAGGACGCCCCTAAGCTGATGGTTGCCGGCTCTCTTTCTATGAAGAGAACGGCACATGTCCTGATTTGTGCTCTCCTTGCCTATTATAAAGAAGGTGTTCAGTGGAATTTAGCTGCTTCTGATATCCGGATTGCCTATGAAGCTGACGCACCTTTTGGTATCAGGCTTCATATCAGTCATGCAGTCGCGTATAAAGAGACCATGGACAGTAAAGCTTATTTTCATAAACTGTACTTCGACTGGTGTAAACCTCTCATTCTATCCGTTGAAAAAGCAGCCAAAGTGAACAAATTGGTATTATGGGAAAACTTCTTTATTTATATCAGATGGTTTTATTTAACGCTGGCACCTAAACTGAGTGATCTTGATCAGCAGAACTGGGAAGATGAGCTGAGCAGATGGACCGGGAAAACGTTTTTTGGCATTCATGAAACGAACCCTTTTTATCACCTGAATGAATTTAAAGCAAAACGCTTAATGGAGGATGGCAGTCGTGTCAGAAGTACATGTTGTTATAAGGTCCAACTGCCAGGAGGAAAAAATTGCAAAACATGCTGCCAGTTGAAAGCATAAAAAAGTGCCCGGAAATTTATTCCCGGGCACTTTTTTATCATTTATAAAGGTCTAATTTGCTCATCTTCCTGATAAACCGTTGTCTGCTGTGGCACCTTAGGCTTTCTTGCAAAACACATAATTCCTGCAATCAGGAAGAGAAGTGCCGGCAACCAGCCTAGCAGAATAGTCGCAACTCCAACAAGCAGCGCACTTGCAATGAGGAGACTTCCTGCAAGCTTTGGCTTTTTATTACGCTTCATCGCAAACAATGCTACAAAACTCAAAATGATACTAATGATAACAACAATATTAAATGCAAAACCAAGGCTGTCTACAATACCAAAAACCTGATCCGGCGTGACGCCTGCATCAGCTAAAGCAGGATCAGCCTGAAACTGCATTTCAAATTCCTGCCGTGCAACCGGATCACTAAATAGCGCAAGTATTAGCAGAGCCCCACCGATCATTAAAAAGTTAATAACAATGCCAATAATCGTTAATACACCTTCAGCGGTACGTTTCATGAAAAAACCTCCTTAAAATATGTATGGAATAATTTCCTTTCCCCTATTTTACGCATGCTTACACTTAAAAGTTTCAAAGAACGGAAAAAATTTCTTTCAGGCGGCTGACCGTGTGAGCCGGTTGACCGTCAATGTCCTGCTGTGGTGAAACGGACAAGTCATGCCGGATCCATATACTTTCAATTCCTGAGCGGTTTGCACCAAGAATATCAGTTTTCAGATTATCCCCAATCATGATGACGTTTTCTTTATTTTCCTCCGCTAATCTCAATGCGTGGTCAAACACAGCTTTAGCGGGTTTCCCTTCCCCGACGTTTCCTGAGATGACGATGTATTCAAAATACGGTACGATTTCCGGTGTAATACGTAGCTTTTCCAGCTGCAGTGAAGGAGCACCGTTTGTCACCATAACAAGGCGGTGACCAAGCTGTTTGAGCTCATTTAATACATCCATTGTTTCCTCATATAAAAAAGGAGAAGTTTTTCGGTGTTCAATAAATTTCTCACGAAGCCTGCCACCTTCTTCATTCACACCAAGGTTTTGAAGAGCGGTTTCCCAAACCACTTTTTGATAGGCGGGCACTTCTTCCCCCATTGTTCTGAAACCGTGATGAACCACATCACCAAATTCACCCCAGAGCCCTTCGAAGGGGTTAATACCGATTTTTTTTGTAAACTCATAGCTCGTAAGTCTGCTATAAAGTTCAGGTGCTACCTTTCTTACTTCAGCAATCAGCTGTTCTGACTCCACCCCATACTTCTCAGCTGCATCGTCAGCCGTTTTCTGTAGTGCTGTATCAATGCTTTTTTTATCCCATAAAAGCGTATCATCCAAATCAAAAAACAGTGTTTTCGGCAAAACGCTCACTCCTTCACAATGGTTTTATTCATTGTCACAAAATTCAGGATGAAAAGCAATACAGGCAGTAAACGGACAACAGCCGCTTTGCCCAAAACAAAAAGACCCAATCCTCAGATCAGGTCTTCCTATCATTTTAAGACGGGTTCAACACCCGGTCCAGAAACTGTTTGGTTCGTGCTTCTTTTGGAGATTTTAAGATCTCTTCAGGTGGTCCCTGCTCTACAATGACGCCTCCATCAATAAACATCACGTGATCTGCCACATCCTCGGCAAACTTGAGCTCGTGTGTGACAACAGCCATCGTCTGCCCTTCCTTCGCAAGCTCACGCATTACGCTTAACACTTCCCCCACAAGCTCAGGATCAAGTGCAGAGGTCGGCTCATCAAACAGCATCAGTTCAGGTTCAATCGCAAGCGCACGGGCAATACCTACACGCTGCTGCTGTCCGCCTGACAACTGGTGAGGATACAGGTGCATTTTTTCAGCCAATCCCACTTTCTTTAAAAGCTCTTCCGCTTTCACACGTACCTCTTCTTTCTTCTTGCGTTGTACGATAACCGGCCCCTCCATTACGTTCTCAAGGGCGGTCTTGTGCGGGAAGAGGTTGTAGGATTGAAACACCATCCCTGATTTCCTGCGAAGCTTTAAAATCTCTTCTTTTTTAGGTGAACGGGAGAAATCGAGTTCAAAACCGTCCGAAAAAGTAAAGGTTCCCTTATTCGGCATTTCAAGTGCATTCAGACAGCGCAAAAAGGTTGTCTTTCCTGAACCGGAAGGACCGATAATCGCTACAACATTTCCTTTAGGAATCTCCAGGTCCACTCCACGTAAAACGTCCAAATCGCCAAATGACTTATGAAGATTTTTCACACTGATCAGCATCATTGTCCCTCCTTATTTAGCAACATAACGATCCAGCCTTTTTTCGATTCTGCCTTGTATTATTGATAGAATAAAGCAGATGATCCAGTATAGAAGTGCTGCTGTTAAATAAAGCTGAAGAAAATCATACGTTCGCGCAGCGATTTCCTGCGATCTTCTGAACAGCTCCACTACAAGAATCTGCGAAGCAAGTGATGTGTCCTTCACCAGACTGATAAAGGAATTTGATAATGGCGGAATAGATACTCTTGTTGCCTGAGGCAGAATAATGCGAAACAGCGTCTGACGATATGTCATCCCAATTGTATAGCCTGCCTCCCACTGCCCTTTCGGAACAGAAAGGATGGATGCACGGATAATTTCTGAAGCATAAGCGCCGACATTTAACGAAAATGCGATGACAGCACTCGGAAATGGATCGAGCACAAAAGCATCTCCAAGGTTCGGAAGCCCGTAAAAAATAATAAACAGCTGTACGAGCAGAGGTGTTCCACGAATCGCAGACACATATACCCGTGCGATTCCAGCCAGGATCTTACTCGTTGATATACGCGCCAATGCAGTCAATACTGCAATGACAATCCCGCATGCAAAGGAAATAAGAGTAAGCGGAATCGTATACTGGATTCCGCCTTCAATCATCGGACCAAGTGAGGACCAGAATAAATCCCAGTCCACGATTGGAGCCGCATTATTTATGTTGAGATCATTGAGAAACATCTTCGCCAAACCATTTCTCTGAGATTTCTGTTAATGTTCCATCTTCCTGCATCTCTTCAAGGTGCTTATTAAACTCCTCTACAAGCTCTTCATTTCCTTTGCGGAACATAAATGCGCTTTCTGCCACATCTCCTTCTTCAGCAGCAATCTTAATCCCTGCATCCGGCTGCTGCTTCTGGAAATCAAGAATCGCAAGCTTATCATTTACCGTAACTTCCGCACGGCCTGTCTTAATCAATTCAATCGCCTGTGCCAATCCTTCTACCTGCACAAGCTCGGCACCGTATTCTGTTGCGATATCAGCGTAGTTACTTGTCAATGACTGTGCAGATTGCAGTCCTTCTAGATCTTCAAATGAAGATACCGCTGAGTTCTCTTCCGGCACAACAACTACTGCAGATGAAAGCGTATATGGAATAGAAAAATCATATTCAGCCAAGCGGTCTTCACGAATGCCTACCTGATTGGCAATGACATCAAAACGCTCCGAATTCAAGCCTTCAAACATAGAATCCCACTGCGTTTCCATATATTCAACTTCTACACCCATACGTTCTGCCACTTCATTCATGACTTCAACATCGTAACCAGTAAGCGTATCTGACTCATCGTGGAATGTGAAAGGTGCATAAGTTCCTTCCGTTCCAACTTTGATGACACCTTCTTCCTGGATCTGCTCTAAAAGAGTCAGCTCTTCTGAACTCTCACTGCCGCCTGATCCGTTTGTGCTGCCTCCATCGTCAGTTGAACCACAAGCCGCTAAAAGTCCTGCTAATGCAAATGCTGAAAATGCAAATCGTTTCTTCAAAATAAAAACCACCTATTCTTATCGGATTTATAAACATACGGATGATTGTACTCCGATTCGTCAAAAATGTAAATAACTTTTTCAAACTTTGCACTTGCTTTTGTGCCATGAAGATGATTTAATTCAATTATACCCCACAGGGTATTAACCATAAATAATCTCTGTGACTATCCAAGGAGGCGTTTAACGTATGTTATTCCGGTCTTATTTTGATGAAAAACTTGCACAATATTCATATCTTGTCGGTTGCCAGCGTACAGGAGAAGCTATCCTGATTGATCCGCCGCGAAGCGTTGAAGCCATTCTGGCGGATGCAAAAAAAGAAGGACTTTCGGTTTCTGCTGCTGCGGAAACACACATTCATGCAGACTTCGTGTCAGGCGCACGACAGCTTGCTGAAAAACATGGTGTAAAGCTATACCTTTCTGATGAAGGGGATGAAAATTGGAAATATCAATATACAGACAATCTGAATGTAGAGCCGGTTACAGATGGAAGCACCTTCAAGATCGGAAACATTGAATTTAAGGTGCTGCATACCCCGGGTCATACCCCCGAGAGTATCTCCTTTATCCTGACAGATAGAGGTGGCGGTGCAGACAAACCAATGGGTATCTTTACAGGAGACTTTGTCTTTGTTGGAGATATCGGCCGTCCGGACCTGCTCGAAAAAGCTGCCGGTGCTGCAGGGACTGCCGAAAGCGGAGCAAAAGCGATGTTCCAATCTGTCCAGCGCTTTAAGGAACTGCCTGATTATCTGATGGTATGGCCGGGTCACGGTGCAGGAAGCGCATGCGGCAAATCACTCGGCGCAGTGCCGCAATCAACAGTCGGCTATGAGAAGCAATTCAACTGGGCGATGAAAGAGACGAATGAAGCTGCATTTATCGAAGAGCTTCTGAAGGATCAGCCTGAAGCACCTGCTTATTTTGCTGAAATGAAAAAGGTCAACAAACTTGGTCCAGCCGTTCTGGATGAGACGAACGTTGAATGGTTTAACAGCGCAGACGATCTGGCAGCTTTCAGTCAACAGCCTGGAAACATCGTGATTGATACACGCCCTTCAAAAGAAGCTGAAAAAGGGCTGGTGCCAGGCTCCATCAATATTCCATTCGGAAAAATGCTGCCGAACTGGGCTGGCTGGTTAATCAACTACGATGAAGACATTGCACTTATCGTCAAACCTGAACAGGCGGAAGAAGCCATCCAGACGCTGCAGTCCATTCATTTAGACCGCATCGTCAAGCTTGCTGATCCGGCAATCATTGCATCTGTTGCAACTGAAACCTACACATCTGTTGATACTGAAACATTTGCAAAGCTGAAAGATAACAAAGACTACCAGGTTATCGACGTTAGAAATGACAGCGAGTGGAAAAATGGACGCATTGAAGGAACCGAGCACAAAATGCTTGGTCATTTAAGAAAAGAAGGGTCAAAACTGGATCCAAATAAACCGGTACTGATCCATTGTCAGTCAGGCGCACGCTCTGCGATCGCAGCAAGCGTCATGCTTGGTCTTGGTTATAAAGATGTGACACACCTGACTGGAGGATTCAATGCATGGTCAAAGAATCGTCCCAAGGAAGTACTCGTGTAATGGAGGGCATGTCATAAATGGAATGGATCTTAATCGGAGCCGTTGTCCTCTTTTTTATCTGGCGAATGATGCCTGCTAAAGGAGTCAAGACGATCTCAGCAGACGAACTGAAAACATTAAAAAAGACAAAGGATTCCCAGTGGATTGACGTGAGAACCCCTGGAGAATTCAAAGCACGCAACATGAGAGGGTTTCAAAATATACCGTTAGGGAGTCTGCCGCAGCAGGCATCCTCGTTAGATAAAAATAAAGAAGTCGTCCTGCTGTGCCAAAGTGGAATGAGAAGCACGCAGGCTGCAAAAGTACTGAAAAAACAAGGCTTCACCCGCATTGTCAATGTACGCGGCGGGATGAACCAACTATAAGGAGTGTTTTGAATCAATGAATGCTGATCACAAACTCGATGCCAAAGGTCTTGCCTGCCCGATGCCAATCGTGCGTACGAAGAAAGCGATGGCTAACCTGCAGGAAGGAGAAATTCTTCAAATCACCACAACAGATAAAGGCTCAATGGCTGATATCCCTGCATGGTGTAAAAGCACAGGAAATGAATATTTATCAGGCTCAGAGGATGGAAACGTTCAGACTCATTATGTAAAACGTACTGAACGTAAGAAAGTTGCACCTGCCGGAGATGTGAAGAGCATCTCGAACGAAGAGTTGGAAGCAAAAATGAAAACGGGGCCCGTTATTTTACTGGACGTCCGCGAGCCCGAAGAATATGCAGGCGGTCACATTCCAGGCGCGCATTCAGTTCCACTTGCACAAGTGGAGCAGTATATTGCTGCGATTCCTGCATCAGAGCCGGTTTATGTTTTATGTAAATCAGGGATGCGCAGTCAAATGGCGTGTGACAACCTGATGGTGAATGGACGCTCGAATATCATCCGCGTTGCACCGGGGATGAGTGAGTGGAATGGTCCGATTACGAGTGAATTGCTGGCGACGGCAGGGATGAAATAATATAAAACCAGGCCGGACTCATTCTTCCACGGTTGGACGGTGAACCCGCACGCACTAAGCTGTCTCACCTGTCACTTTTCTGCCGGAAGAGTATGCGGATGCGTCTGGTCTTAGCATTATCTAATTGATTTGAGAAAATAGAACAGGACCCTGTATCCCCTTCTTCACGGCTGCGTGATGAGGGATACAGGGTCCTATTGTTTGTATAAAAAGTATTATTATTGAGTAAGTGTGGAGTAGGAAGCTGTACTGGCTTGTTAGTCTCCGCGCATAGGTCAATTGGTACAATTCTCCGAAAGTGATGCGGGATTTTGTGAAACGAGCCAAAAATCCTGCGAAACATCCTTGAAATTCCGCGAACATCAGCTCACATTCTGCGAACCCTGTCCATTATTTTACGAACCTGCCACCACTCTCAATCCACTTCCGGAAATCTCATCTTCACAGTCCCTTTGTAAGAAAGAATCGTTCCAAACAAGGGCTGATAAATATGAATGTGAACGTCGAACAGGTCTTTTTCTTTGTTGAATTCTTCAATTACGGTTGCTTTTACACCTAAAAAAGATGGGATTTGAATTATTGTATTGAACAGATGAACTGTCATGGTTCTTGAGGTCAGCAGCATGCCACCTGTTTTCGTTACTTTCAGGTCTAGTGGAAGACGGACAATTCCCCATTGGTCTGTTAAATTATCGACCGTATCGGGGTGCTCTCCTTCCTTCATCTCATCGTGGAAGTAGCGGACAGTTCCGGGAAATCGAAAGGTTCTTTTCCACGTCATGCTTTCTTTACCGTGCTTATCTTTATATGCTTTATTCTCCATATAAAAAGGAATTTCGTCTCCGCGTTCCGGAAAAGCGAAATTAAGCTTCGTGCCAAGAATCGATACTTTTCTGACTAGTAAAGATCCTCCTTTTATTTCGTGCATGGTTCCTTCGGTGATGACCATATAGCCGGACTCGCTATGGAGGGCGTATTTCTTTTGAAGCTCAGGGTGCATCCGGTTAAATGAGTTTCCGACCGCCTTTTCAAACATTGATTTCATCTCAGGTCCTCCTGATATTTGAAATTGATAATATCAGTATAGCACCGCAATAGTCATTTCATGAGGATGTATGTGTTTATAGATGGCTTCATCTGTCTTTAGATGTTTAACCATATAAAACCGTGCCGGGGACATCCTACGCTTTCCGTGGCCGGGCGGTGAACCCACCTGCGCTTCGCACAGTCGGTTTCACCTGACCCTTTCCGCCACAGGAGTCTTCGGATGTCCCCGGCACTCTGGTATTAAATCACATAATTATTTTCAAAAGAAATTCTATGCTTTCATTTTCCAACTGCGGCGACTAGCAACTCGAGGTCATACGCCAAAGATGAACGAAAGCGAAGGTCGGCCCTCTTTTCATCTTTGACTTATGCTTGTCGGGGCTGTACGAGTCGCCTACACTCTCAAAATGATAGATGCTTAAATAGTAAAAATCCGGCCGAAGCCGGATTTTTAACGGTAGTGCGCTTTTTGCTGCTGGGAAATTTTCTTCCATTTCTTTTTCTCCAGGAGCTGTTCTTTTTTATTCGTTTTACGTTCCAGGTAAGCAAGCTCTCTCTGCAGTTTGACATAGCTGTCGAATCGGGACTGATCTATTTCGCCATTATTTATTGCCCGGGAAATAGCGCAGCCGGGTTCTGATTCGTGACGGCAATCCCTGAACTGACATTGTTCAGCAATTTGCTCAATATCTTGAAAGCTGTGGGACAGACCACTTTCTGATTCCCAGAGTTGAAGCTCTCTCATCCCTGGCGTATCAATAATTACACCCTGTTCCGGAAGTAATAGCAGTTCTCTGTGTGTTGTCGTATGCTTTCCTTTTCCATCGTCTTCTCTGATTTCATGGGTCAGCATCCGCTCTTCTCCAAGCAGTGAATTGATGATGGACGACTTGCCGACACCGGATGATCCCATGACAGCGATCGTCATCCCCTCTTTGATGTAGGATTTCACTTCTTCAATGCCTGTGCCATTTTTCGCACTTGTGATTGTGATTGGTACACCCATGGCAACCGATTCAGCCTCAGCCAGCTTCGCACCCGGATCCAAACACAAATCAGCTTTTGACAAAATCACAACCGGATTTGCGCCACTTTCCCATGTTGAAAGAAGATAACGTTCAAGGCGTCTCAAATTAAAGTCCTGATTTAATGCCATGACCAGAAAGACGGTATCGATATTTACAGCCACTATTTGTTCTTCAGTCGTATCTCCGGGTGCCTTTCGGGAGAATTTCGATATTCTCGGCAGGATTTCATGGATGGTCGCTTTTCCTTCTTCCGGGCGGATATCTGCCATCACCCAGTCCCCAACAGCAGGATAGTCCTCTCGTGAAATGGCCTGGTGTCGGAATTTCCCTGATACTTCACCGATTAATAATCCTTGTTCCGTTTGAATACGGTAAATGTGTTTGTGCTCTGTAATAATTCTGCCGGGTGTCAGTTCTGTTTTAGATATTTTATTTTCCCAGTCCTGATTCCAGCCCATTTTTGATAATAAAGTTGTCAATGTAATTCCTCCTGATTTTTCAAATATAAAAAAGCCCGCGAATTTGTGAATGTACACAAACCCGCGGACTTCTGATTTGAAAAATAACAGAAGAATCCTATTCCTGAATGGAAGACCTCAAGTGGTCAGACGGGTTGTGTACGCTTAAGACAATGATCATATTTACGTCGTTTGTCATATTCAACACACCCTTTCCATTTACTTCTTTTTTAGTATAATTGAAAGCGCTGCATCTGACCAGCACTTTTTATATTTTTTATTAAAGGAGGTTTTTACTATGAAAAAAATCCTGATTATCGGATCCGGCGGTGCCGGGAAATCGACCATGGCCAGAAGGCTCTCAGACATTTTGAGCATCCCGGTGTATCATCTTGACGCGTTATTCTGGAAACCGGGCTGGGAGCAGAGTGACCGGGACGAGTTCCGTCATAAAACACAGGATATTATGATGCAGGAACAGTGGATCATTGATGGAAACTTCAACAGCACCATGGAACAGCGTCTTGAAATGTGCGACACCGTTATTTTCCTGCACTACTCCCGTTTTATTTGTGTGAGCCGAGCCATAAAAAGAAGGTTACAGTACGCCAACCGTTCCCGTCCGGATATGACAGAGGGCTGCAAGGAAAAACTGGACCTGGATTTTTTGAAATGGATCTGGTTTTACAATGACCGCCACGCCCCTGTTGTCATGGGTCGTCTGAACAAAACAGATGCCCGGATCATCATCCACCGTTCACCTGCCGAAACTGAAAAATGGCTTAATGATCTCTCTTCTTTTTAAATGCAACAGCCGCTACAGCAAGCTCCGGCCAGAACCTTCTGTAGGAAAGAGTCACATGTTCAAAACCGGCCTTTTCCAGTCGGCGATAAAGATCATTGCCCATCATACGGGTTAAATTCGGGCTGGCTGTATCTTCACGGGGCTGCATCGTAATCACGATCCGGCCATTTTCTTTTAAGGCGTGATACAGCTTTTTAAGCCCCTGATCCGGATCTTCCCATATGGTGAAATTGTTAACGGAGAGTATTTTGTCATAGTATTCTTCCGGCAGATGAATGTGTTCAACCTTCCCCTGCATGACTCTCGCCTTCCCACTCTCAATTGATTGCTCCATTCTTTTTCCGGCCTGTTCTGCCATCGCTGCGGATGCATCAATACCGTCAATAATGACATTCTTTTTAATGATTTCCTTCATACACGCACCTGGTCCATAACCGATTTCAAGAATTCTTTCACCGGTTTGCACATCAAGACAGCCTGCAGACCAGCGATTCAGCTTTTTGTTTTCCTTTGACATAATGTATCCCGCCACTTTTCCCATTGCACCTTTTGGACGGCTGAACTGTTTAAAAAAGGGAACACTCATCATCGCACCTTCTCCGTTTGAATTTTGATAGTTTATTATTGACTGATTCTCTCCAGTTCAAACACAGTTTTTCCGTTTAATGTGAGAGCCAACAGGGAAATAAGGACTAGAACAGGTAAACATTTAACCAAGAAAGGAGACAACATGAAGAAAGAAAAGAAATCACTTGGACTTGTTTTTTATGTATCAGCTGCCATCATAACGGTGTTAGTGCTGATTGGAGCATTCCTTCCTGCACAGTTTTCAGCAGGGGCGAATGCTGCGTTCGGTTTCACAACGGAATCATTCGGATGGCTTTACTTATTGGCGGTATTCTTTTTTGTTTTATTTTTGCTGTTTTTAGCTTTGACCCGATACGGAAGGGTCAGACTTGGCGGGGATGATGATCGTCCTGAATATCCATTCTTCACGTGGATCGGAATGCTGTTTTCTGCAGGATTCGGTGTCGGCCTCGTATTCTGGGGAATCGCCGAACCGATGAGCCACTTTTTCACTTCTCCTGAAGCATCAACAGAACCTTTGACTGAACAAGGAGCCAGACTCGCTATGGCATACTCCTTTTTTCACTGGGGTATCAGTCAGTGGTCTGTGTTTGCCATTGTAGGTTTGATTATTGCTTATTTTCAGTTCCGAAGAAAAGAGAATGGGCTCATCTCAACCAGTCTTTCACCAATGATCAAAGAACGCTCCTACAAAAAACCTCTGAATCAGACAATTGATATCCTGGCGGTCATCGCTACTGTTATGGGTGTCGCTACCTCGGTCGGACTCGGTGTCCTTCAAATCAACGGAGGACTGAACAGCGTATTTGATGTTCCGAATAACGGAACTACGCAAATTATTATTATGGTGGTCCTTACTGCACTCTTTATTTTCTCCACTACCACAGGGATCGACCGCGGGATCAAATGGCTCAGTAATGTCAATCTGGGTGTCGCATTACTGTTAATGCTGTTTGTGTTTTTCGCTGGTCCAACAATCTTTATTCTTGAAACATTTGTTTTGGGTCTTGGAGATTATCTTACAAATTTCGTTCGTTACAGCTTGCGTCTGCAGCCCTATCAGGGTGGTACGTGGGTGAATGACTGGACCATTTTCTACTGGGCATGGGCCATCGCCTGGTCTCCATTTGTCGGAGCCTTTATTGCCCGTGTATCAAAAGGCCGTACAATTCGTGAGTTTATTGTCGGCGTGTTAATTGTTCCTCCGGTTATTGCCATTCTGTGGATTGCAGTCTTTGGCGGAACTGCGCTGCACCTTGACTTATTTCAGGGAACAAATATTGCCGAAGCAGTAAACAATGATATAACGAGTGCTTTATTCGTGACTTTTAATGAGCTCCCACTTTCATTGGTCCTGTCAATACTGGCTATTTCGCTGATTTTTACTTTCCTTATTACATCTGCGGATTCTGCCACATACATTATCAGCAGTATGACAACATCTGGAGGCCTGAACCCTCCTTTGATCGTCCGCATCATTTGGGGTATTTTAATTGGAGCGATTACCCTCGTACTTCTTGTGGCCGGCGAGAACGGACTCGAAGCACTGCAGACGGCCTCACTTGTGTCAGCACTGCCATTTACCATTATCCTTATTCTGATGGTTTATACACTCTTCAGCCTTTTACGAAAGGAGTTCCCTGCTCCTCCGATCCGAAAAGCGAAAAAGAGAAGTGGTGAGTAAATAGATGATAAAGCTGGAGATGATGGCGCATTGCGTTCGTCTCCAGTTTTTTTATGAATGATTCATAGTGGAATTTATCTTTTTAAGCTATTCTGATAGAAGAATCAATCATCATTATGAGTAAAGTAGGGATCGTTATGTTAGAGAAAATTTCTGAGCTGAAAACGCTTTGTGAGAAAACGGATGGAATTCAATTAAAACTGAACGAAGACACCATTCAGACAGGTGACGGTGTTAAGATGTTTTATCAATTTATAAGTGATGAACTGATTGCCTATCTGGGTGTTTATTATTTCGGCTCTGTGGGTGAAGTTTGTGGAATGGTTCACCCCGACTACAGGAGACAGGGTCTTTTTTCAACTTTGTTCAAAGAAGCAATTGATGCGGTACCTGAGATGGGCATCAAAACAATGCTGTTGAACACACCGGCTCAATCAGAATCCGGGCAGGCATTTATCCAGGCAGTAAAAGCGGTTTATAAAATGACGGAATACCAGATGAAATGGGAATCACAGCCGCTTCCTGCTGCTTCTGAAGCAGTGTCGATCCGCCGCTCTGAAGAAAAAGATCGTCAATTCCAAATCAAGCTCGATGCGAAGGGCTTTTTCGTGCCGGTGGAGGACGCTGAACAATTTCTGAACGCAGAACGCAACGACCCTTCCACCATCACTTATATCATTGAATGGAATGGGAAACCTGCAGGGAAGATCAGAATCCATTCAAACGATGGTCAAAAGTGGATTTACGGATTTGTCGTTTCTTCTGATTTGAGAGGACGAGGGATTGGCCGAAATGCGCTGCTTCTTGTCCTGAGCCAGCTTCAGCAGGAAAACGTTGAGGTGCATCTTGAGGTGGAGGCTGAGAATAAAGGTCCCTTGAAGCTTTATGAATCATGTGGATTCAAGGTTTACCATGCCCAGGATTATTTTGACTTTCCGCTGAGCTGACGTTTTATCTATGAGTGAGCAAACGAAGTGCTTTCATAACGTTTGCTTACATTTTATTCTTTAAACAATGCACAAATGTTGATCGCTCAACCTGCATCAACATTTGTGCGGATTCACGCTCCATTTTCTGTTGGTAGACCCCGATTTTTTGGCATTATACGCTATATTTCTGTTGATACAAGCTACATTTCTGTCGATCAATTCATCTGCATCAGCATTTCTGTCGGTTGACACTTCATTTCTGTTGGTAGACCACGGTTTATTGACGTTACACGCTACATTTCTGTCGATACAAGCTTAATTTCTGTCGACCGCTTCACACTCCCCCACAAGCAATCCAAATTCAGATAAAAACCTAAAAAAAGAAGCCGGAATATCATCCCGGCTTCTTTATCTATCACGCGTGCTTCACTTTCGAATTGACTAAAGTGCCCTCTTCATTTCTCTTAATTAAATCGGCTGTCAGCTGGCCGGATAATGTGACCATTGGTACGCCGCCACCCGGGTGAGTTGAGCCACCTACGAAATAAAGGTTCTCGTAAAGCTCACTCTTGGCAGGAATTTTGAATCCGCCATTCTTTTTCTTGTCAGATGCAATACCGTAAATGGAGCCTCCGTTTGGACCGTAAAGCTCTTCAAGGTCTTCCGGCGTAAAGCGGTATTCAAACTCGATAGAATCACGCAGTCCTTTTGCACCCATACGCTCAAGCTTGTCGAGTACGAGTTCGCGATACTCTGCCCAGTCGTATTTACCCTGTTCACCTTCTTTAAGTGGCGGGACATGTGTAAGGACAAACAGATTATCTTTGCCGGCGGGTGCCTGCGAGTCATCTGAGCGGGAAGAAATGCCAACATAAACAGTCGGGTCATCTGATGGGATCCCTTTTTCGAAAATATCACTGAATTCTTTTTCAGGATCTTCTGAGAAGAAGAAATTGTGGTGCTTTAGGTTTGTAAACTGGCGGTCTACTCCGAGAAGGAGAACAAGTCCTGACACGCTTGGAACAAACGTTTTATTCAGCTTCTTCGCTTCCTTCTTCCCTTCTTTATGTGGGACGAGGTTGCGGTAAGCAGGGATCGCTTCCAGATTGGATACAACGATATCCGCCTCATGTAATGTACCGTCAGCTGTTCTGACGCCCGTTACTGTTTTTCCTTCCAGTACAAGATGATCAACCGGTGAATTCAGCTGAACTTCAACACGCAGCTCATCAAGCAGCTTTTTCATTCCAATGGCAATGTTGTACATGCCACCTTTTACATAATGAATGCCAAGTCCAAGCTGAACGTAAATGAGCTGGTTTAAAATAGCCGGCGCCTGATACGGATTTGATCCGACGTACATCACGAAGAAATTAAACAGCTGTTCAAGATGTTTGTTGTTTAATTTTTTCTTCGTGCCTTCTGCAACCGTATTAAGCGGATCCATCGACATTAAATCTTTTAGTGTATGATATTTTTTCAGATCTTTTAAATCTGCAAGACTGTATTTATAAAAGCTCTTCATGCAGAGGTCGTACATCTTCTCTGAATAGTTGATGAGCTCACTGATGCTGGCATCTGTGTTGCCGCTCACTTTTTTCATTTCATCAATCATGGTAGGAAGATCGCTCGTAACATCCAGCTGGACACCATCTTCGAAGAATGTACGCCACTGGGGCTCAATTCTCTCGATCGTTATGTAGTCCTCAATCCGGCGGTGTACGCTTGAAAACAGCTGCTCAAGTACCCACGGCATTGTCAGGATAGATGGTCCTGTATCAAACGTAAAGCCTTTTCCTTCACGGCGATTCAGCTTACCACCCACGTTGCTGTTTTTCTCAATAATCTTTACGTCGTATCCGTCAGCTGTCAATCTGATCGCTGCTGACATACCTGCTAAACCTGCACCAATAACCAATGCTTTCTTCTTCATTCTGCCACTCCCCTTTTCAATATATAAATGGAATCAGCCTGTAACGGCTTTTCATCCATTCTTCGTACTCTGGTCCAAACTGCGTAATCAGCAACTTCTCCTCATATTGAATCCGGTATAAAAGTGTGAAAAGTAAAGCAACGGAACCGATTGCGGCGGCGAGCAGACTCATGAAAAACAGGGTCATGCCGATACCGATTAAAAAGAGGCCTGTGTAGAGCGGGTGTCTCAGCTTCCGATAAGGTCCGGAACTGACTATACTGTCACCTTCACGGACGGTTACATGACGTGTAAACTGCGCTTTAAGATGCAGAATACCCCAGTAACGCAGAAAAACGCCCCCTGCAAAAAGAGTGAGACCTATCCATCTAAGTACTGTCTCTATGCCGGTTTCTTTCATTTCCTGAAGTGCGAGTGCCAGCGCTATAGCAGCGAGCAGACTTCCGAGGATGTAGTAAAAAGAGCGTTTTTCAAGAGGATCACCTTTTCCGGTTCCCCGATTTCGGAAGAATATAAATTCCCCCACCCAGGCGACACTGACAAGGATAAAGATCCATTCTGCTATAGACATCGGTCTCCACCCCCCTGCTCCTTTAAATATAAAGAATTTTCAGACTTAATACAATGAGGAATTATTGCACATATTCCTGTTATTGCCTACTTCATACATAAAAAAACCTCCCTTCATCAGAAAGGAGGTCATTTGGGAAAATATTTATGGGTCAGGTGTAAATCAGAGGAACGCTGCCGGCAGTATTCCTCAAAACAGGACAGCAACGGAAAATGGTTCGCCACTGTACTGTTTTGAGGAACCTTTCAGGCGACACATCCTGAAAGGCCTCTATATTTAACCCTAAACCCCTGTTTTACGCGGTCTGATCAAACTCGTCATCGACTACAATCGGACGGAGTCCTGAATCATTTGCTGCCAGTCTTACTTTAACCGTATAGAAGAAAGCAACAATGGCACCGATTGTGATGAGAGCTGCTCCTGCATACGAGACTTCAATCGGCAGCCTGAGGCCAATTTCTGCATTCAGAATGTACGTAAAAGTAGCCATTGTGATAAAGGCGGCCGGTACAGCTGCAATCCAGAAATTTTTACGCTGAAGCGCAAGGTACATCGCACCAACCCAAAGCGCTATCATCGCTGTTGACTGGTTCGCCCAGGAGAAGTAGCGCCATAGAATATTGAAATCAATCTGAGTTAACACAACTGAGATCACAAACAGTGGAATCGCAATCCAAAGTCGGCTCATAATCTTCTTTTGTCCAACCTTAATGTAATCCGCAATAATCATACGAGCACTTCGGAAAGCTGTATCGCCTGATGTAATCGGAAGGACAATAACCCCGATAATGGCAAGTGTTCCGCCAATCGCACCAAGCGTTGTAATCGATACTTCACGTACGACTGCAGCAGGACCGCCTGCAGCAAGAATTTCATTTAGATCCGCACCATTGAACAGTGCCATACCGGCTGCTGCCCAGATCATCGCGATAATCCCCTCTAAAATCATCATGCCGTAGAAGATTTTTCTTCCCTGACTTTCTTTCTGGGTCGTTCTTGAAATGATTGGCGACTGTGTGGCATGGAATCCGGATAGTGCACCACATGAAATCGTCAGGAATAATAACGGGAAGATCGCCAGTCCACCCGGATGCATGTTCTCTAATGTCATTTCAGGGATCGGGTGGCCCTGAACAACAAGCGCTCCCCCTACTCCTATCGCACTAATCAGAAGAAGAGCACCAAAGATCGGATAAAGACGTCCAATGATTTTATCAACCGGAAGCAATGTAGCAAAAATATAATAAACAAAAATGGCTCCAATAATTACACCCATTGTAATCCAGGCCGGCGTCAGGTCTGCAATTAATGCAGCAGGTGCCGTTACGAACACGGTTCCGACAAGAACAAGTAATAAGATAGAGAATGCATTGACGACGTGCTTAAAGGCCTTACCTAAAAACTTTCCGGCAAGCTCAGGAAGGTGAGCTCCTTTATTCCGGATTGAGATCATACCGGTCAGATAATCGTGAACCGCTCCGGCAAAAATACAGCCGAATACAATCCATAAAAACGCAACCGGACCATATAACGCCCCCATAATCGGACCAAAGATCGGCCCTACTCCAGCGATGTTTAACAGCTGGATCATGGAATTTCTCTTTGTATCCATCGGTACATAGTCCACGCCATCTGCATGAGAATAAGCAGGTGTAAGGCGCTGTTCCTTTACCACGAATACTTTTTCTACAAATTTGCCGTACGTAAAATACCCAACAATTAAAATAGCGATAGCGACGAGAAATGTAACCATCTGTTGTTCCCCCTCACGCATTTTGTATACGCTTTCATTTTAGCGGGAGAGAGGCATTTTGAGATCAAATCCGGATAACATGTGTGTATAAAAGTCTGAAAAGTAAAAAATAACGCCTGACGTGTAAAGAGGGTGATGACCACCCCCTGTTACAATTCAAGCGTTTCACGTAATTCTTTTACATAATTGCGACTGACTGGTATGGATTCAGCCCTGTCACGGACCTTCAATTCGAAAACATTTGTGCTCCAGGATACAAGCTCCTCCACTTTTTTTATATTGACGAGATATCCTTTGTGGACACGGAAAAAAGAGAAGTTTTTCAGCTTTATTTCAAGATCCTTTAGCGCAGCTTTCGTTGGATATGTGCCTTTTTCACTCACAACAAAGGTATCCCTGCCTTCTCTGTAGACGTACAGAATTTCCTCGGGTTTGAGGTAGATAATCCTGTCCTCACTCTGTACAGCCAGTCTTCCGGCTCCCGGAGAAGATACCTTTACTTCCGGAGGTGCGAGCCGCTGTTTTAACCTGTTAATCGCCTGTTCGAGCTGGATCTCATCAAAGGGCTTCAGCAAATAATCGACCGCTTCCACCCGAAAAGCTTTAACGGCATAATCCGGATAAGCCGTCGCGAAAATAATGGCCGGCGGTTTTTTCATCCGCTGAAGGGCTTCAGCAAGTTCAACACCATTCATACCGGTCATTTCAATATCCAGAAACAAAGCGTCCGGCTCTTCTTTGAGTACAATTTCCAGACCCTTTTCAGCTGAAGAAGCTTCCCCGATCACATGTATTTCGGCGTGCATGCCGAGGAGGTGAAGTAATTCCTGTCTGCTGAGCGGTTCATCATCAATGATGACAGCTTTGATTTCCATGTCACATCACCTCTCCCATAAACTCGTCTGCAGGGGCCGGAACAGAAAAACGGACGGTTGTACCACTTCCTTTTTCTGATTTCACAATCAGTCCGGCGTGCTCATCAATGACCTTAATCAAACGTTCGTTTAGATTGTAAAGGCCGATCCCGGTTCCCTTTTCTGATGGAACAGCAGCTGAAACCAGTGAGCCAAGGCGGGTTTCATCCATTCCTTGTCCGTTATCTTCTATTTCTATCCTGACACGGTCGCCGTCTTTGTATACCCTGACGATCAGTCTGCCGCCTTCACTCTTTCCCTTCAAGCCGTGCTTAATCGCATTTTCAACAAGCGGCTGCAGCGTCATCGGCGGAACAGCTGCAGATAAAGCACCAGGATCCACTTCATAGGAGACATCCAGCCTGTCATAAAAACGCGCTTCCTCAATGGACAGATAGGCTTTCACGTGTTCAATTTCCTCACTCACCGTAGAAATTTTCTTCGTGGTTCCGGAAAGGTTCTGCCTGAAAAAGGCTGATAATGAGATCAGCAGCTTTCTGGCATGATCCGGATTCGTTCTTGTAAGGGAGACAATGGTATTTAACGCATTAAACAGGAAGTGCGGGCTGACCTGAGCCTGCAGCATCCGGATCTCGGACTCTCTGGCCAGCTCTTTATGCTTTTCCCCATCCGCAATTTCAAGCTGATGGCTTAACAAAGTCGATAATCCCCTTATCAGCTCCAGCATGATCGGAGAAATCATCCGTTCAGATGAAAAATACACCTTTAATGTCCCGATCGTTTTATCCTTCTGCTTTAACGGGGCAATAACGGCTGCCTGCAGTGGGCAGTCAGGATCATCGCACTGAATGGACTGCTTCCCAACCGTGATGCCCTGTCCGGTTTCGATCACGTATTTAGTGGCTTCCGTCCGGATTTCCTCCCCTGTTCCGTGATGATCAAGACCGTTTCCGATATGTGATAAAATCGTGGTCCGGTCTGTAATCGCAACCGCCAGTGAAGGAATCTCCTTATATAAAATAGCGCAGACTTCAGCAGCTGAAACAGGCGTCAGTCCTTTTCTCATATGAGTCAAAGTCAGATTCGCAATACGTAAGGCTTTTTGAGACTGAACGGCACCCATCCGCTCCTCTTCCTGAATAACACTTCTAATAATGAGCACAAAGAGGGCAGTCCCGATCCCATTTGCCACAATCATCGGAATCCCGATATCCTGTACCAGTGCCCACGCACGGTCAAAAGGTCTTGCCATACCCAGAATGATCAGCATCTGAACAGCTTCTGCTGATGCACCTACTACCAGCGCAGCCTTTGGTGTCACGATCCGGCTTTTCTTTTGCTTTGATGAGATGATACCTGCCATAGCGCCGGCGACAATGGTTGCAATGCCACATGCAATGCCGGTGAAGCCTCCAAGAAAGAAACGGTGAACACCCGCAATTAAACCTGCTCCTACACCGATCCGCCAGCCGCCAAGCAGCCCTGCTACAACCACACCAAGCACCCGGGAATTCGCAATCGCTTCATCATCATTCAGCACCCTGGTCCAGCGATCAATCGAATCCTCCATCGGATTAATGATAATGCCTGTATAAGTACCGATGATGCCAAAACAGCCAAATACGATGACCAGCAGGATTCGCTGCTTTACATCAATTTGCCCGTGAGAGTCAAACAGTCTTCTGAAAAAAGATAAACGAGTCAATAAAAATGCCACCGTGACAATGATGCCCAGACGTTCAATCATCGCAAGAATCAGCATCCAATCACCTTCATCCCTTTATTGTTAACGCTATCATAACACCTTTTACTAAATAGAGAGAAGCTGCATTTCCTTCCTTTATGATAAGATAAAAGAAAAAATGGTGATCTCACATGACAATTCAGCATAAAGTCAATATTCACGGTATAGATGTCTTCGGACCACAAATTGATCGCGAAACAAGGTGCACTCATTATCATTCCCCACTCGATGTTATTGCGATTAAGTTTTACTGCTGCGGACGTTATTATCCGTGTAAAAACTGTCACGATGAATCCGGCTGCGGAAACCATCAGGTCTGGCCTGCTGATCAGTTCGATCAAAAAGCAATCCTCTGCGGGTCCTGCGGAACAGAATTAACGATTAACGAATACTTGCAAAGCGACTCTGTCTGCCCTTCCTGCCAGGCTTCCTTCAACCCGGGCTGCAGCCTTCACAAACACTATTATTTCCAAGTGGTCTGACCGCTTTTCAGTTGATTCAATAGGGTTTAATATGTTTAGATTAATAGAGTATATAAAAAGGGGTAACGATACGTGCTTCATTACAGAACCTATCAAAATAACGAATCTCTTCCATGGGTTACTTTTATTCACGGTGCCGGTGGAAGCTCAAGCATCTGGTTTAAACAAATCAAGGAATTCAGAAAACATTTTAACGTCATTGTTGTTGACCTTCGTGGTCACGGCCAGTCAGAGCGCGGCCGCTGGAAAAAGGGAGATACGTTTAAAGAGATCTCAAAAGAAGTCATTGACGTATTAAATCATTTACATGTAAAGCAATCTCATTTTATCGGAATCTCTCTTGGAACCATCGTTGTTCAGACGATTACAAGCGAGTTCCCTCAATATGTCCGCTCACAGATCTTATGCGGGGCGATTATCAAGCTTGATATCCGCACCAAGTTCCTGTTATGGTTCGGCCGGACAACGAAACGCTTCATTCCATACATGCTTCTGTACAAGCTGTTCGCCTGGATCATTATGCCAAATCGCCGGCATGAAGAATCCCGTTTAGCGTTTGTCAATTCTGCTAAAAAAATGTGTCAGAAAGAGTTCATCAAGTGGTTCTCACTCACAAAGATGATTAATCCTTATTTATCAAAGCTGCAGCTTGATCACAAAGGAATCCCGACATTTTTTGTGATGGGACAGGAGGATTACCTCTTCCGTGCTCCCGTAGAAGAGCTTGTCAGACGCGACCAGTCACTTCAGTACATTACTATCCGACGTTCCGGTCATGTTTGCAACATCGATCAGCCGGAGGAATTTAACCTTCAGACAATTGACTATATTTATAAGTTGGAAAACAAAAGTAAGCAATTAGCTACAGGGTAATGAAACAGGATGGGACATCTTCAAAAGGAAGAATTGTTTCATCCTTTTTTTGTTTTTTATCTAGACGCTACAAGAATGTGATAGAACGCTAAAAAATAAGGATATGTTATATTCAGTCACGCTCCTCAAAAATGAAGTTATAGGTTAACTCTCACTAAAGTGCCTGGTCATTCCGGAGACTCCTGCGGCAGAGAAGCGACAGGTGAGACAGCGTAGTGCGGAGCACTAGCTGGCTCACCGCGCGGCCATAGAAAAGCGGAGGCGGGCGTTTAGGGACGTACAAACTGGACTGGACCCGACGGAGATAAAGGAAACACAGCGAACGCAGTGAGCTGATGTTGACTTATCGGACGAGGGGACGGGAAGTTTGCTAGTCCCTGCCCGACGGAGCTAGACAGCGGAAAGCGAAGGAATGACCAGGCACGGTTTTTTATAATTTTTCAACATTTAGAGTCTTTGTAATAAACACTACTATTTCTCTTCTGCTGTTTTATAATGAAAAGAAAAGGCGGTGATCATATGTTGAAGGAATTTAAAGAATTTGCGATGAGAGGAAACGTCCTGGATCTTGCGATTGCGGTTGTTCTCGGTGCAGCATTTGGAAAAATTGTAACCGCACTTGTTGAGAACATCATCACTCCGCTGATTGGCATTGTGATGGGTGGTGTCAATTTCTCAGGGCTGGCACTGACGATTGGCGATGCAGCTGTTACATATGGTGTGTTTATCCAGGCTATTATTGACTTTATTATTGTGGCGTTTGCTATTTTCCTGTTTGTGAAGCTGTTGAACCGACTCAAGCGGAAAGAAGAGGCGAAGGAAGCTGTTCCTGTGCCTGATCCACAGATTGAGCTTTTGCGTGAAATCAGGGATTTGTTGAAAGAGGAGAAGACTTTGTAGTTTATAAATCGGGCAGTAGCCGTCCTTCGCTTCAGCAGGCGCTGGTTAGCAGGATTTCGGCTGAGGTTCGTGGGATGTTGCTGATGGTTCACAGGATTTGCGCCCTGGATCGGAGGACTATACGACACGTTCGTAAGAATTTCAGGTTTGTTCGAAAAATCGTGTCATTTGACCTATACCCTACCACCTTCAGCAATTTATAGACAAGCATCTAAATACCATGTAACACAAAAATTCGCCGGCATCACCGGCGAATTTTTTTTATGTTTTCATTTTTGGATCAAGTGCGTCACGCAGCCCGTCACCCATCAGGTTAAAGCCCAGTACTGCAAGCATGATGGCAAGACCAGGGAAGAAAAGTGTCCATGGCGCCTGTACAAGCAAGGCACGGGACGCTGCAAGCATGGCTCCCCACTCCGGCTGCGGTACCTGAGCACCAAGCCCGAGGAATCCTAATGCTGCTGCTTCCAGTATGGCTGTTGCAACGGCAAGTGATCCCTGTACAATGATTGGTGTCATTGAATTCGGCAGAACGTGTGAGAATAAAATCCGTGCATCACTCATCCCAATTGCTTTCGCTGCCATAATATATTCCTCTTCTTTTACGCTTAGTACTCTCGATCGGATTAGTCGTCCAAAGTTCGGTATATTAATGATCGCAATGGCAATTAGCGCGTTGCGCAGTGAAGGGCCCAGAATTGAAACGACCGCAATCGCTAACAGAATACTAGGAAACGCCAGCATGATATCAAATAGACGTGAAATAATCGTATCTACCCAGCGTCCATAATATCCTGCCAGAATGCCAAGCAGACTTCCAACAGCTGCAGACCCGACTACCGCCAGAAATCCAACGGTCAGAGAGATTCGCGCTCCATACACAACACGTGAGAAAATATCACGGCCAAAATCATCGGTTCCAAACCAGAATTCAGACGATGGCGGCTGAAGACGATTTGGCAGGTCCTGTTCATTGATTCCCTGAGGAGCAATCCATGGTGCAAAGATTGCCATCAGGACAAAGAACAAAACAATACTCGTCCCTACTAGAGCAATTTTATTTTTGCGGAATTTTCTCCATCCTTCTTTCCATGGAGAAATATTTTCTTCTTGTGGCTGCACTGGAGCTGGCGGCTCCTGCATTTTAGCTGGTTCACCCATACAAACACTCCTCTCTTACGTGAAATCCCATCAGTTGTAGCGAATCCTAGGATCAATAATTGAGTAAAGGATATCGACAATCAGATTGATCATGACAAAAATAAAGGCAACGACCAGAATGCCTGATTGAATAACCGGATAGTCACGGGATGAAATACCTTCATAGATGTAGCGTCCTATACCAGGCAAGCTGAAAATGGTTTCTGTCAGAATTGCTCCTCCAAGCAGTAATCCTGTCTGCAGACCGATTACTGTCAGAACTGGAATAACAGCATTCTTGAGAGAGTGCTTATAAACAACCCAGAACATTTTTTCACCCTTCGCACGTGCAGTACGAATATAATCTGATTTCATGACCTCAAGCATGCTTGACCTTGTCATACGCGCAATGATCGCCATTGGAATGGTTGCAAGTGCAATACCCGGCATGATCAGATGCTTAAGCACCGTCCAGAACTGATCGAATCTGCCCTGGATTAATGTATCGAGTAAGTACAAATTTGTAATAGCAGTTACAGGGTCCCTAACATCCTCACGACCTGATGTCGGCAGCCAGTCCCACTGCAGGGAAAACTGATACTGCATCATCAGACCAAGCCAGAAGATAGGCATTGACACACCTACAAGTGCTAAAATCATCGCTGTATAATCAAACCATGAATTTTGAAACCATGCTGAGATAATCCCCGCATTAACTCCAATAATAACGGCAATTAAAATCGCAAAAAATGAAAGCTCAAACGTTGTAGCAAGATAAGGCCAGATTTCTTCGTTTACAGGGGTACGCGTCCGGATTGATTCCCCAAGGTCTCCTGTAAACAAGTTACCAAGATACTGAAAATATTGAACATACCATGGTTCATCCAAACCAAGAGATGCCCTTAATGCGGCCACGGCTTCCTCTGTAGCCTGCTGTCCCAGAATCACCAATGCAGGGTCTCCGGGAATCGCCCGTATAATTAAAAACACGATAAACGTCATTCCGAGTAATACCGGTATGAGCTGCAGCAATCTTCTAATGATGTATTGAAGCATCCTTTTTCACCTCTCAACACTTCTATTAAATATGTAATGTTTGACAAAGAAAAAGGAGGAAGGCGAATGATCACCTTCCCCCGCAATCGTGTTACTGATTATTCAAAGTATACTTTGTGAAGATCATCAGAGCCAGTTGGGTGAGCAACGAAGTCCTGAAGTGCTGCAGACCCTGCCATCAGAGGCGTAGAGTGTGCAAGTGGTACCCAAGGAGCATCCGCATGAATCAGCTCTTGTGCTTCCATATACAGCTGATTACGTGCATCTTCATCTGTTTCAGACTGAGCCTGAATTAACAGATCGTGTACTTCCTGATTTTCGTAGTACGTATAGTTGTTGCTTCCGATATTATCCTGATCTAATAGAACATAAAGGAAGTTGTCAGCATCACCGTTGTCTCCAGTCCATCCAAGAAGGAATGCATCAGCTTCTCCCATACGTGCTTTCTCAAGGTAAGTAGCCCACTCATATGTTACGATTTCAGCAGTAATCCCTACATCAGCAAGATTACTCTGAATCGCTTCAGCAACTTTTTGTCCATCTGGCATGTAAGGACGTGGAACCGGCATTGCCCAAAGCTCCATTTCAAACCCGTCACCAAGACCTGCTTCTTCCAGAAGCTGCTTTGCTTTTTCAGGATCGTATTCGTAGCCTTCAATTTCATCATTGTATCCTGCAATAACTGGTGGCATAGGGTTTTTCGCTACTTCAGCACGACCTTCAAAGAATGCATCCACGATCGCCTGACGGTCAATTGCGTGGTTCATCGCCTGACGTACTTTTGGATCGTCAAATGGTTCGCGAGTTGCAGTAAGACCAAGGTAACCAACATTCATCGATGGGCGTTCAAACAGCTGCAGCTGGTCATTGCCTTCGATTTGTGCAGCATCACTCGGGTTGATACCGTCAGCAAGATCAATTTCGTTATTCAATAGCGCATTCAGACGTGCTGAGTTCTCAGGAATTGAACGGAAAATAACCTGGTTCAGCTTTGGATAACCTTCCTGCCAGTAATCTTCATTTTTCTCAATCACAATACGCTCATTTCTTCTCCACTCAACAAACTTGAATGGACCTGTACCTACAGGTGCCTCATTAAACCCTTCATCACCCAATTCTTCAAGTGCAGCCGGGCTTGCAATTCCAAACGGGCTCATTGCAAGATTCTTAAGGAATGGCGCCTGTGGACGCTTGAGCTTAATTTCAACAGTCAGATCATCGACCGCTGTAACGGATTCAATTACGTGCCCTTCATCATCACCGAATCCACCAAACATTGATTTGTAGTAGTAGAACTTATCTTCTGTTCCATTAGCCCAGCGGTCAAAGTTGAACACAACCGCATCCGCATTAAATTCAGTACCATCGTGGAATGTTACACCTTCCTGAAGCATGAAAGTATAAGTCAGACCATCTTCAGACACTTCCCATTCTGCAGCAAGTCCAGGCTGGATTTCAGTATCCTGTTCACCGAAGGAAATCAGTGTATCAAAGATGTTTTTCGTTACTTTGAAAGATTCACCGTCTGTTACTGTAATTGGATCAAGTCCGACTGAGTCGCCCCCACGTCCAAAGACAAGTGTATCTTGTGTTTCTTCAGCAGAATCGCCGCCCCCATCATTTCCTGAGCCGTCTTCTGACGCCCCATCCTCACTGGAACAACCAAATAATGCAGTTGAGACCGTAAGAAGCAATACGAAAAATAATAACCATGCTTTCTTATTCATGCTTTCCCTCCTCAAGTACTTTTGTATTTTGACTCGCTGCACTGCCGTTCTCTGTATATAAATGGCAGGCAACGTAATGTCCTGATTCATGCTCCCTCAACTCGGGAACCTTTTGGGCACAAACATCCATTTTAAATGGACATCTTGTGTGGAATGTACAGCCTGATGGCGGATTCGCTGGACTTGGAATATCTCCTTCAAGCACAACAGACTCTTTTTCAAACAGTGGATCCGGAATCGGCACGGCTGATAATAATGCCTGCGTATAAGGGTGTAATGGGTTTTCATAAAGCCTTTCACTATCAGCAAGCTCAGCCATTTTACCTAAATACATCACACCGACACGGTCACTTATATGGCGAACGACACCGAGATCATGAGCGATCACGATATACGTAAGCTGAAATTCTTTTTGTAAATCCTGCATCAGGTTCAGCACCTGGGATTGAATCGATACATCCAGCGCTGAGACGGGCTCATCCGCAATAATTAATTTCGGACGGGTCATCAGTGCCCGGGCGATGCCAATCCGCTGACGCTGTCCACCACTGAACTGGTGTGGATAACGCTTGGCGTGATAACTGCTGAGCCCAACGATTTCAAGTAATTCACGTACTTTCTGTTTACGTTCTTTAGGCGTACCAATTCCATGGACTTTCAACGGTTCTTCGAGAATCTTTTCAACCGTATGTCTTGGATTGAGTGAAGCAAACGGGTCCTGGAACACCATCTGCATATCACGTCTAAGCTTACGCATTTCAGATGTACTTAATGTCGTGACATCCTGACCCTCAAAGTAAACCTTTCCATCAGTCGGCTCAATCAGTCTGAGAAGCATGCGTCCTGTTGTCGATTTGCCGCAGCCTGACTCACCAACGATGCCAAGCGTTTCACCTTTATGTACGGTAAACGATACACCTTCAACTGCTTTTACACTGCCAACTTCTTTACCTAAGATTCCCCCGCGAACAGGGAAATGCTTCTTAAGATTTTCAACTTTCAACAGTGGCTCTGTTGTCATGAGCTGCGCCCTCCTTTTCATCGAACAGGAAACATCTTGTGGAGCGGCCTTCCGCCGTATGATACAGTGGCGGGTCTTCCTGTCTGCAACGGTCAAATGCGAATTCACAGCGGTCTGCAAAGCGGCACCCTGTTTTGATTGAGCCTGGTTTTGGTACATTGCCCGGAATCGAATAAAGCCGCTGCTTTTTGTATCTCATGTCCGGTACTGATTGGATTAATCCTCTGGTATATGGATGCTGTGGATCTTTGAAAATATCAATTGCAGGGCCTGTTTCAACGACCTTCCCTGCATACATAACAACGATCCGCTCACATGTTTCAGCAACAACTCCAAGATCATGTGTAATCAGCATGATAGCAGTGTTCAGCTCTACATTCAGACGTTTCATCAGCTTCAGAATCTGGGCCTGAATGGTTACATCCAATGCCGTTGTCGGCTCATCTGCAATCAGCAGCTTCGGATCGCACACCATCGCCATCGCAATCATGACACGCTGCCTCATTCCACCTGACAGCTGATGCGGATAGTCATTCATCAATTCTTCGGCACGAGGCAAACCGACAAGCTTCAGCATGTCGATCGCCCGTTTTTTCGCTTCTCGTTTATTCCCTTTTTTATGTATAAGCATCGAGTCCATCAGCTGATTTCCAATTGTAAAAAGCGGATTCAGCGATGTCATCGGCTCCTGAAAAATCATGGCTACATCATTTCCTCTGATTTGCCGCATCCTCTTCTCAGAAGCTTTTGTTAATTCTTCATCATTTAATTTAATGCTGCCTCCGACAATTTTACCTGGAGGACTTGGAATCAAACCCATGACGGATAATGATGTTACACTTTTTCCGCACCCTGATTCACCAACAATACCAAGGACTTCTCCCTTTCGGACATAAAAGTCAATATCATCAACTGCCGGTACTTCCCCATCGTCTGTGAAGAAGGAAACCTTGAGCCCTTTGACGTCAAGCACCTTTTCCTGCGTGTTCATGGTCATCCCCCTCAAAACCTGAATCATTTTTATTTTTCTAATATACTTAGTTTTCTGAATTTGATAAGCCTTATTATACGATGTTACAGGAATATTTCAATACTAATTTTTTAATTTTTCTGTAGATTGCATAATTTTGCATTGAGTATAAATATGACAAACCCTTCTAAATCAAAGATAAATCCATCTTTTCCTTTGTACAAAGATAATAAAAGATCCGTATCAAACGAGAAATGTTGACATGAACCTTTACGTACTCTTTATTTTCATTTTCTTACTTGTATATTTATGAACAGATCATGACTATACAAGGAAAATGGTTTGAGAGGAAGGCAACTTACTGCCTGATACTTAAAAAACTCCCCGGGACATCCCGGAGAGTTTTGAACTGGATTTCTTATGGAGTTGATTCATCCTCTGTGCCGCCACCAAAAATGCCTGAAATGGCGTCGATAATCCCCTGGAAGAAGTCGCGCACTCCCTGCCAGAAACCTTCATCATTGATCACGTCGCTGAGCTGATCCTGGATCGCTGTGGATAAATCATTCAGCTGCTGTGATACGTTATCAAAATTGATATTTAAATTTCTCATCTGTTCAAACAAGTCTGTTAATCTTTGACGATCTTCCTCACTCAGATTAATTTCAAGATTTGTCAGCTGATCGTTAACAATCTGCTCGACATCTTCACGAGTTGCCGGATTCTGCTCAGCAATCGCCTGTTTGATTTCTGTTAAGAGTTCACTTACTTTTTCCTGATCAATGCCTTCTTTGTTTGCAAGGTCCGTTGCCAGATTTAATTCATCATTGGCTACTTCAAGTCTTGCTGTATCAAGCTCTTCACCACTCACTTCGTATGCTTTGTAAATCCCTGTAAGCGCAGAGTGCCCACTTACTTTTACAGGAGAAGCGATTTCCACTGTGGCATTTTCAATCCCTGCTGTTAAGAGAGCATTCGCATACATACTGTCCGTTACTTCAGTAATATTTTCAGGGGTTACACGCTCAATAACAAGCCCGTGCCCGTCATCCTCACGTGTGATTTTAGCTGAAGAAAACATACGTGCATTGCGATCTTCTCCATCAATATAACGCACAAGATCTTCGCCGGTTACGACCACTTCTTCCACCATTTCCGGATCGTTTACTTCAAGCATTTCGCGCACTTCCTGCTTTTGATCCTCAGAAAGCGTGCCACCAAGTACGAGAATCGGCAGGCCGAAGCGCTCGTCAATACTTTCTTCCGTGTTATGATCAGATGCGCCTGCATACAGAGCAGGTACCATGAGCATAACCGCCATCGTTGATAATAATATGCGTTTTAACATTGTATTTCTCCTTTTGATTTCCATATTTAACAGAGCAGTCAGGTTTGACTGTCTCCTATATAGACGTTTTTTCTGAACAAAAGGTTTCAGGATTATTTTTTCAGGTTAGCCATCAGGTCATTTGCCTGTCCTTTTACCTCATCGGCAAAGGATTGGATGTCGTTAAATGTTTGTTCTAATCTGTGCATGGAATCAATGATGTCTTCAATGCTTTTATCATTTTCTGATGCGTGCTGCTGAAGTACCTGCATGGCTTCATGAACAGACTGTCCGCTTTGAGCGGAACCCTTTGATGCCTCAATGACCTGATTGAGCTGCTGCTTCAGTTGTTCCTGACGTCCAATCAGCTGCTGAAAAACAGTAGCAGTGTCCTGAATAGAAGCCATACTCGTATCGATTTTTCCTTTTGTGCTATTCAGCGACTGAACGACCTCCTCTTTAGCGTTTGAGATGTCGGAGACGATCGCTCTGATGTGTTCAGAAGAAACAGAGGATTGTTCTGCAAGCTTTCTTACCTCATCTGCCACAATCGCAAATCCTTTTCCATGCTCTCCTGCTCTTGCCGCTTCAATGGATGCATTCAGTGCCAGAAGATTTGTCTGATCAGCGATTCCTTCGATTAAATTCAGTGCCTGATCAATTTCCTTCGTTTTTTCATCAAGGACCTGAACGGTATCAACAGATTTTTCAGACGAACTTTGGACTTCAGACATCTGTCTGATTGTATCCCTCAGATTCGCCTGATTTTGAGCAGCAGCATGGATCACTTCATCTGTTAAAAGGTGCATCTCATCTGTACGTGCTGATACATTTCTGACCTCATTGATAATTCCATCAGCATGCTGTTCGGCAGCTGCTGAAGATTCACGGTAATGAAATGATACCGCTTCCATTTTTTCTAACTGTCTGCTCACTGAAGTCACAGCCTGTGAGGATCCATTTAACTGATCAGTCAGGCTCTCAACTTTTCCTTCCAGTTTAACAGCGGTACTTTCCACTTTTTCAAGCATTGTTTGAAGCGCTTCTTTTAGTTCTTCACTTTGTTCAGTTTTGATCCGCGCACGGCGCACAGCATATAACAGAATAATCGCGATCGGAACATATTGAACGATATGATAAGCTCCTGTTAAAATGGCGAATTCCATCGACGTCGTAACGGTCATCGGCTCTGCAAAATACAAATGAACAAACTGAGCTACTCCCAGCAGAACCGCGGTCGAAATCAATGCTTTTTTCATCAGCTTTGCATCCGCATAAACCGCTGCAATACCCAGTGGTACAAACCAGAAATACGGAACATTCACCCAGGCGTTTGAATAAAAAATAAACGCCAATAAAAGAGTGGACAAAACAGATAACTCCTTAAAATAGACCGGTTCCCTGGACAATTTATAGTAAAGAGGCGGTAAGATCAGCAGCAGGAACTGTGTGTTATACAATACATTCATTACCGTCAAATCAGGTATTCCGTATAGTAATACCTGCGCAACCATGTTAACAACCATTAAAGCAGCAGAAACAAGAAATATTTTGCAAAGAAGGACAGACAGCTTTTGTTCTGTCTCACGCTTCCCCACTCCCCCATTTGTCATAAAAATAATCCCCCTATATGTATCTATGTAAGTCAATTAACCTAATTATAGTGTGATCATTATGGGATGAAAAGGAATTTTTATAAAATTCAATCGACTTTTCTTTCGACTTCTTTCGAAATGACGTATGATCAATAATGACTAAAACTGAATTGGAGGTTTGCATCATGAATATTCTAATTGCCGGTGCCGGGGGAATTGGAGGCTATTTCGGTGGGAGACTGATGGAAAAAGGACAGAAAGTAACGTTTCTTGTCCGTGAAAACCGCAAACGTCAGCTGCAGCAAATGGGGCTTGTCATCAAAAGTCCCCATGGAGATTATTCAACAGCGCCTATTTTACTGACTGCTCAGGATCAGGGCGAGACATTTGATCTCATCATCCTGACAACCAAAGCTTATCATCTTGATCAGGTGATCAAGGATATTACACCTTTTGTCCACAGCAAGACCATGATCCTTCCGTTGCTGAATGGTATCGCCCACCTCGATCCATTGATTGAAGCGTTCGGAGAGGATCGTGTTCTTGGAGGACTCTGTTTTATTGAAACGACACTTGATGAAAATGGAGCCGTTGTTCAATCGAGCCCCGTTCATGATCTCGTATACGGCGAACGGGATGGCCGTCAAACTGACAGAATTTCAGCATTGGAAGAAATTTTTAATGGTACGAAGGCATCCTTTAAAAGAAGTGACACGATTATGCAGGATATGTGGCACAAATATTCTTTCATCACAGCAATGTCCGGCATTACTACGCTCATGCGCGCTCCGGTGGGCCCTGCCGTTGAAATTCCTGCTGCCAAACAAACCCTCGAGCGTCTATTTAAAGAAATTTCGATGATCATGAGAGCGATTGAAGCTCCGATTGCCCATAACCTGCCGGACATTCAGATGAAGAGAATGCAGGAGATGGAATACGGCATGAAATCCTCTATGCAGCGCGATATGGAAAAGGGACTTCAGACTGAAACGCATCACCTGCAGGGCTGGCTGCTGGAAAAAGCGAGCCAGTATCAGCTTGAAGCACCGGTTTTGGAAGCAGCTTATGCCAACGTGAAAATATACGAAACGCTGTTAAACCGCTGAAGGTGACGAACCCACTCCTCCTCCTGTATACTTAGATTGACTAAACGCATCTTTCATATAAAGGAGGGAAAAGGATGGCCGCGATGTCTTTATGTCCCAAATTCGAGCAGGCGTTTCAAATTCTCGGCAAACGCTGGAATGGTGTGATTATCCGTGTACTTGCCGAAGGTCCTAAACGCTTTTCGGAAATTGCAGAGCCGATCCCTCAGATCAGCAACAAAATTCTAACCGAACGTTTAAAAGAACTGGAAGAGCATGGTCTCGTCGCAAGAGACGTGTACCCTGAAACTCCGGTTCGAATTGAATACAGTCTGACTGATAAAGGACACTCGCTCACTCCTATTCTGGACGGCGTACAGAAGTGGGCGGATGAATGGATTGACTCCAGTCATTGAATATAAAAAAACAGCGGGAAATTTCCCGCTGTTTTTTTATGCCTGTCATTCTGCTTCCTGATATTCCAGCCGTTTAATTTTCATCTGACCATTCTCATCTGTGATCAAAAAGCGATAGGAGTAAAGATTTTTTTCAGGTTTACCCGAAACAATTTCCTCTTTTTCAACAGTCGCTCTCACTTCGACCTCTCCGGAAATCGCAATACCTTCAGACGTCTTCAGAGAAATGGAAAGCAGATTTCGAAATTCGTCTTTAAATGTGTTAAAGCTCGTGTCATTCTGATAGTCTGCGCCAAGTAAAGAATAAGCCGTAACATAGTCACCAAATTCAATACTGGATAAATAATATTGTGCAATATACAGAGCCTGTTCTTCCAATGTTGGAACGACTGCATCCTGTGGCTGATCGGCGTAATTCTCAAATGACGGGAGCTCCTGCATCGGTGAGGCGATCCATTCATCAATCTGATCTTTCACATCAATAATGGGGATGCTATAACCAAGATTCTGTTCAGGTTCCTCCGCTGAATTAATACCGATTACCTTCATTGTTGATGAATTCAGTAAAGGGCCACCGCTATTTCCCGGAGAAATCGCAGCAGTAAACTGATCAATATTCTCGTATATAAACGGCTCAATGGTGAATGATCGGTTGGTCCCGTTGATCTCACCCGCTGTTACCGTGTTCTGAAATCCAAGCGGACTTCCCAGTGCCAGCACCTGATCAAGCACCTGCGCTTCCCTGTCGAGTTCCAACTCCAAAGGCTCTCTCCCCTTCAATTCATCAACCTGTATCACAGCAATATCCTCTTTTTCACTGATGCCGATGACAACACCATCGTAACGGGCAGAGTCAGCCGTAATGACCGTGACTTCAGAAGCATTTGCCACCACATGGGCATTCGTGACGACTGCCCCTTCCGTGTTATAAATAAACCCTGATCCTATTGAACCGATAGGGGTTTCGATCTGAATGACTTTTTGCTGCGCTTCAAAAAGTGCCTCTTCGCGATTAAGAGAAAGCTGTTCAATAAAATTCCGCTGTGAAGAATCAAGCTGGTTACTAACCAGATAAGAAGGTTCTTCTTTAACGTTTTGCTGTATTTCTTCCCTAAGCATCAGGCCTCCCCATACTGTAAGGGCAATTAATGTAACGGAGACAAGTATGCTGGAAATCCATTTTTTCTTCATACTTCACCCCTATTCCAAATACCATGTGATGGATGTAATCTCCACTTTTTCATAGTCTCCTGACAAATTTAATTCATCTTTAAAAGAACCCTCTCCGTCAGGTAAGACATATTCGGGATCCACGACCGTCAGACTCTCGGACATCACCTGTCCAACTTTGTCTGTAACGGTCCACTCAATTTCAATCCAGCTGATCGGTCTTGTTCCGTTATTCTTAATCGTACCTGTCAATTGAATGGTATCATTTATATTTTTCACTTCCCATTCTTCCACTGACACTGCCTCAGTACGGTTAAAATGATCCTGCCTTTCAGCTTCTTCCTGCGCTTCAGCAAGCCTGATATATTCCTCTTCCTGATAGGCATTACGCTCAGCTTCAATGGTTTTTTTAAATTGAATCAATTCTTCATGCAATGGTGCATATCCAAGTCCAATCTCGACAATATTCAGCGCTTCTGTAAAATGAAACTTATTTAATTCTGCAGAAGCCTGATCAATTGATAATCCCGCAATCTGATTTCGTATGAGGTTTTGAACCTCTTTAGCCTCGGGACGATTAATCTCCGATACCTCAAGCAACTTTCCAGCCAAAGCCTGAATGGATAAAGGCTCTTTGATTTCATTTTTAATCGAAGTAATAAGCGTGGATTCTTTTAAAGACATTATTTTTTGCTGTTCCAGAAAGAGCAGGCCGTTTTTGTCTTTTTGAAGTGTCTCACGGATATCACGAATCTCGTTTTCTACTTCTTCAATCTGTCCAGCCGCTAACTTCTCCTCCAGCCGTGCAATCTTTTTTTCAAACAAACGCGCATCTCTGACTGCTGTCAGACTCTGGCGCAACTCTTCATATTCCGGACGCACAGAGGCAGCTCGTGCCAGATCTCTTTCTGCGTCTTTCCATTGTTTATTAAAAGCGGCATTTTCCGCCGAAGTCTTCCATGCTTCAACCTGATGATTTCTCCATGTCTCATAGACATATACTGCTCCAAGAGATAAGATACAGATCACAAAAACCAGCGTTAAAAGGCTCATCGGCCTGAAAAAAGGTTTCGAAGGTTTACTGAAATCTTTTGAAGGAGATTTAGACGATGGTTGATCTGAAGATGATTCATGTGAATGTCTGTTACTCATCGTGTCACCCTCCTCTTTTCTTATATTCTACTACCCTTTCTTACCATTTTTCACTCTATTTCCAAAGAATTCAATGATAATTATGTGAAGAAACAGGCTTATTCTTTAAAGTTTCTATTGTGCTCCTGATCGCAAATATTTTCAAGTCCAGACGAGCGGTATATAGATTAAATAAAAAATATCTCGAATTCGAGAGAAAGTTATTGACTTTCTTTTTAGCTCAGAATATACTAATTACAAATACTAACCAAGTTACTTAATGTAACTTGTTTTAAGGAGGAATTTTCTATGACAAAAAAATGGGCAGTAGACGCAGCACACTCAAGTATCGATTTTTCAGTAAAGCATATGATGATCTCAAAGGTAAAAGGATCTTTCCATGACTTTTCAGCAGATGTAACCGCTGATCCGACTGACCTTACTGGAGCTGATATCCGCTTTTCTATTGATGTAAATTCAATTGACACACGCAATCAGGACCGCGATAATCACCTTCGTTCAGCTGACTTCTTTGAAGTTGAGCAATTTCCAAACATCACGTTCGTTTCGACAGATGTAAAGAAAACCGGTGACGACGAGTACGAGTTAACTGGTGATGTAACGATTAAGGATGTAACACGCAAGGAAACTTTCACTGTGGAATATGAAGGTGCTGGAAAAGATCCATGGGGGAACGAAAAAGTCGGTTTCTCTGCTACCGGCAAGCTGAACCGTAAGGAATACGGCTTAACGTGGAACCAGGCGCTTGAAACAGGCGGTGTGCTTGTAGGAGAAGACATCAAAATTAACCTGCAGATTCAGGCACAGGAAGCGTAAGTTTGTTATAAAAAGTAAAAAGGGTCAAACATGAGGCGATCATGTTTGACCCTTTTTTATAGTATAAGTAAACCGTGCCGGGTCATTCCTTCGCTTTTCTTTGTCTAGCTCCGGCGCGCAGGGAGTCTACGGAATGACCAGGCACTCTGGTTTGGAACTACGATCTTCAATGAGCTTTTCAAAGTGAAGTCTAATTGTCACTTCAAAAGTTCTATGAATTATATCAGCCCTTCAAACAAATAAAATATGAAGACCACATACAAAACGCCTAGTGGAATAGGTGTTAACGAAATATATTTCAGGACTCCTTTTTCTTTTTTATAGAAGGCAATGATGCCATATGTTACCCCTATCAAAAAAATGATAAATCCAATTGGTATGGCTAGCATTGATCCTTTACCAAAGGATATGTTAAATGGCGGAAAGATCATGTAGGCAACTAAAAGACCAAAGATGGTTAAAATCAGAGCGGAAATACTATTTTTCATCTTATCCTCCTGTTCAGTTTGGTCATCATCGATTACTGATCAATTCACCATCTTCCCGTCCTTATCCCAGAATTCTTTTCGCAGCACGACTTTTTGGATTTTTCCTGATGCTGTTTTTGGAAGCTGGTTTGTGAAGCTGAAGCTTTTTGGGATTTTAAATCGGGCCAGTTTTTCATTGGCGAATGCGATGATATCATCCTCTGTTAACTCGTAGCCTTCTCTTTTGACAATCACGGCATGCGGAACTTCTCCCCATTTTTCATGTGGTACCGCAATGACCGCTGCCTCAAGAATCGCCGGGTGATCGTATAAAGCGGCCTCTACCTCAATGGATGAAATATTTTCACCGCCGCTGATAATGACATCTTTTTTGCGATCCACGATTTCAATATATCCCCGCTCATCCACTATTGCCATGTCTCCTGTATACAGCCATCCATCGCGGATTGTTGCTGAGGTAGCTTCCGGATTTTTAAAGTAGCCCTCCATCACGTTGTTGGAGCGGACCGCAATTTCGCCGATGGATTTACCGTCATGGGCGACTTCTTCACCCATTTCATTAAATACTCTTACCCTGGAGCCAATCAGTTCATAGCCCGTTTTGGATTTTAATTTAGCTGAATGGGCTGCGTCTTTTACGTGCGTATTACTGCGGTGAGCTGACATTGTGACGAGCGGTGAAATCTCTGTCATGCCGTATACTTGAATAAATTCCCACCCGAGTTCCTCTTCCACTTTCCTGACAAAAGCCGGAGGTGGTGCAGAGCCGGCTATGACTACTCTTAAGTCGTGATCAAATGTTGCGTTCGTGTGGGATGATTCTTCAATCAGCATATTTAAAACGGTCGGCGCCATATGCATAATGCTGACCTGATGTTTAGCCACATTTTCAAGGATGGCTTTCGGATCCACTTTACGCTGCATCACCTGGGTGGCACCATTTGCCGTGTAATAAAAGGGTGATCCCCATCCGTTCACGTGAAACATTGGCAGGACGTGAAGCAGTGTATCCTGATCACTGACTTTTAAGTGATGCATTGTCGTTAAAGCATGGAGATAGTTTGAACGATGTGACAGGAGCACCCCTTTTGGATCCCCCGTTGTCCCACTCGTATAAAGGAGCGAAGCAATATCAGTTTCTTCAAGTGGCACCCTGTCATAAGCTTCTTCTGAATAGTCGGACAGCCATTGTTCATAAGAAAGGCAGCCTTCTGCGTCCCCGTCATGAATAATAAATGTATGTACGGTTTCAAGATTTGGCCGGATTGATTCAATGAGCGGATATAAGTCTGCAGCAACAAACAGCACTTTACTTTCACTGTGATTTAAAATGAACTGATAATCCTCCGGACGAAGGCGCGTGTTGAGCGACGTCATCACAGCCCCCACCTGGTACAGTCCATAAAATCCCTCAAACATCTCAAGGGAATTCGGCGTCAGATACGCCACTTTATCTCCTTTTTTGATGCCAAGTTCATCTAATCCCCTTGATAAACGATTGACCCTTTTTTCAACATCGCTGTAAGTCAGCGAGCGTTCTCCGTCAACGACAGCTGTTTTATCACCGTAAAGTGTAACAGCGCGATCAAGAAAATCCGTTAAAATTAATGGCACATGCATATTCCCATCCCCTTTTGATCGTTCTATGATTGCCTTAACATTTTTGAAAAACCTGAAAGATATGGTGTATTGTATCCGTTTTCACAAAAGAAATCAAATATTGACAGAAATTTCAGAGTAATCATCCTCAGGAATAATCGGTCTCATTTTAACGATACTAATTCAAAAAGGAGGCGATTTATCATGAACGATAAAAAGAAAACACAAATCGAAGAATCATTCGCTGAAGAACAAATCCAGCGCATGTACGAAGAAGGCACCGTTGACCGGAAAGAAAGAAATGCAGGAGTGATAAAAGATAAGAAACTGGAAGGGCCGGATCAGCCAGCGACCTAGAAAAGCAGAAGCGGGCGTTTAGGGACGTACAAACTGGACCGGCCTCGACGAAGATAAAGGAAACACGGTGAACGAAGTGAACCGATGTTGACTTATCGAACGAGAGGACGGGAAGTTTGCTAGTCCCTGCCCGGTGGAGCTAGACATAGAAAAGCAGAAGCGGGCGTTTAGGGACGTACAAACTGGACCGGCCTCGACGAAGATAAAGGAAACACGGTGAACGCAGTGAGCTGATGTTGACTTATCGAAGGAGAGGACGGGAAGTTTGCTAGTCCCTGCCCGGTGGAGCTAGACAAGAAAAGCGCAGGCAGGCGGAGCTTGGTCACTTTTTCGGCTGATTTGGTCACTTTCGCAAGTCATTTGGACACATTCCGCCCCGGCTTGGTCACTTTCCTTCGCTATTTGGTCACTTAGCACCCAAGCTTGGACATTTTTGTGAAAATCTCTTTCTCTAAACAAGGCTATTTATCAATTTATCACTGAGTGCCGTGCCGTTCTTTTCCGTGTCCGCGAAAAGGAACGGCACGGTTACTATTCAACAACTATAAAACACCTCCCCACATCAAGTGGAGAGGTGTTTGTCATGAGCGGTTCACAGGCAGTGTGCAGCACCTGAATGAACCGCCTGATTTGATAATCTCTGAGATATCGAGTTCCAAAACATCATAGCCTGCCCGTTTCAGGTTGCGATTTACTTCTTTATTGACCGGAAGGCTGATGACTTTATCATTTCCAATAGATAAAACATTGGGACCCATTGTGAATTGTTCATCATCATTCACCATCATTAACTCGTACTTTTCAGCAAAATGGTCAATGGTTTTCTGATCAAATGCCTCTTTATAAATGAGGGCATCATTTTCTGAAACAATGTTGAACAGACAGTCCAGATGCAGATATTGTGAATCAAATGGTACTTCAATGATGTCATAATCCGGCAGAGCGGTGCGTAATTCTTCAACAGCTTCGACAGTAGTGCGGCTGCTGATGCCTACCCAGACCGTTTTTCCATCAACGACGACATCCCCACCTTCAATGGAAGATGTTTTGATTTTCTTATGAGGCACACCTGATTCTCTCAGCCACTCAAGCAGAATGGATTCCTCGCCATCTCTCATTTCTGTACCCATTGACGAAACAAAAACGGTATCTCCAATCGTAAAGCCGATATCACGTGTAAATACCTGCTCCGGATACGCGGAAATTGGCGGCAGTTGAACAACGTCCGCACCATGTTCATGGAGAAGCTGAATAAAAGCTTTATGCTGCTCCATCGCTTTTTCCTGGTCAATATTGTCTTTTAGAAAATGCTTCTGTGTTTCATTTATTGCTTCTTCAATTTTCATAAAAGCCGGCGGACAGACTAATACACGTTCGAGGGTTCCATATTCGTTTTCACAGCCAGCACGTTTGTTACTCTCTTTTCGTTCCATTAACATATCCAGTCCTCCGAATTTTCTCTTTTTGTGTATTATTCCTTTTTTAAAAGAGATTAAACGGAAATAGCTGGATTTTATTTTGCTGTCTGTGCTTTAGTCTTGCCGTTCGTGCCTTCAAGAATGGAAAAGATTTTTTCTTTATAGACGGCAAGGCTGATATCACTGCGGCTCCTCGGCTTCGGCTGTTTGATTTTCAATTCTGCAGCAATGGTACCTGGTTGACCGCTCATCACGAGCACTCTGTCACATAAGTAGAGCGCTTCATCTATATCATGCGTGACAATGGCCATTGTCGTTTTTTCCTGACTCCAAATATCAAGCAGTAAATCCTGCAGCTGCATTTTTGTAAAAGCATCCAGTGCGCTGAAGGGTTCGTCTAAAAGCAATACGGAGGGTTGTGATGCAAGGGCTCTGGCAATCGCAGTCCGCTGCGCCATCCCGCCTGATAAGTCGCGCGGCAGTGACTTGGCAAAATCACTTAATCCAACAAGTGATAAATAATGACCTGCTTTGTCAGTATGCTTTTTTGGCTGACCAAAGCCAAAGAGCACGTTATCCTCAACTGATAGCCACGGCATTAATCTCGGCTCCTGAAAAATCATTCCACCTGCCTGATGCTCACCCTGCTCTCCACCGGTATGAATGGTTCCGCTGTCTGACTGCTCAAGACCTGATAACACCCTCAGAAGCGTACTTTTCCCGCATCCACTTGTACCGAGAATCCCGACAATTTCGCCTTTTTGTATCGTAAAACTGACGTCTTTAAAACCGGCTGTTCCACCTTTAAATAACTTTGATGCTTTCTTGACTGTCAGCATATGTTCTCACCTCGTTATTGAGCATTTTGAAGATTATCCTGCCACTTCAGCGAGCGGACTTCCACCTGCTTTAATAAGGCATCTGTTCCTTTACCTAATGCAGCAAACAATAAAATACTTGCAATAATCAGTTCAGGAGATGACGTATTCTGTCCGAGCACGAGCAAATAACCGAGACCTTCGCTTGCCCCAAGTAATTCAGCTGCCACGACGAACATCCAGCCAAGTCCAAGCCCGCTCCGGATACCGACTAAAAAGGATGGGAGCGAGGCTGGCAGGATAATTCTTTTGACGAGCTGGAAAGAGCTGAAACGGTACACCTTCCCAACTTCAATTAATTTTCTGTCCACACCCTGGATGCCTGAGACAATGTTCAAATAAACCGGAAAAAAGACACCGACTGCAATCAGCGTGACCTTCGACGGCTCCCCTATGCCCATCCATAAAAGAAACAATGGCACCCATGCCAGTGAAGGGATGGATCGGAATGCCTGAAGAATCGGGTCCATCAGCTGTTCAAACCTTTTGAAATAGCCAACCGCTGAACCGATCACGAGCGCCGCAGCCGTTCCGATCAAAAACCCAATGAGCACACGGTACAGCGTGATAGATACATGTCCCCAAAGCGTCCCATCCTGTGCCATTTCAACAATAGAAGTGACGACCACTGTAGGAGCGGGAAGGAGATACGGTTCAATCCATCCAAGTCTGGCTGCCCCTTCCCAGATCACCAGAAGCAAAACGGGCAGTACGAGTCCGATTCCAGCGATCGATAACTTTTTATTGACCTGCTTCATAAAAGCACCTCCTATTCAGATCCAAGTGATTCTGTAAATGAAGGATTTAACAGCTCATTAACGAGTGATTCCACATCGGCATCTGCATCAATGACCTCTTCATTTCTCAGCACTTCACCCGCTGCAATCAGCGCATCCGTATGCTCTGAACCAATGACAGGATTTGAAAAATCATTACGTGCGACACTCGCTTTCGCTACTTCAATGTTCATATCCGCTTCTTCTGACAGAATGGCCGCAGCTTCATCCGGATTTTCAATCGTCCATTCTCTAGCCACCTCGTATTGCTCAATCACGGTTTCCACCAACTCAGGGTAATCCTCAGCAAAATCTGACCGGACATTCAGCGTACCGTATGTATTGAAATCAGCATTACGGTAAAACAGCTCTGCTCCTGTATCCAGCTCTGCTCTTGCCATATGAGGATCAAGTCCTGCCCAAGCATCCACCTGTCCTGAGCTCAACGCATTGGCGCCATCAGCATGCTGCAGGTTTACGATTTCCACGTCTTCAGATGACAGGCCCGCTTCCTCAAGTGCTCTTAGTAAAAAGATATAGGGATCCGTCCCAAGCGTTGCCGCTACCTTTTTGCCAGCTAGATCTTCCACGCTTTCAATATCAGATCCTTCCGGCGCAACAAGTGCTGTCCATTCAGGCTTGGCATATAGATAAACGGACTCAATAGGCGACCCGTTTGATTTGGCAATCAGTGCTGCAGCACCAGCCGTTGAGCCGAAATCCACACTCCGCGAATTGAGAAACTCGAGTGCCTTGTTACTTCCCTGGCTCAGCACCCACTCGACTTCTATCCCTTCGTCTTCCAGTGCTTTTTCCACCAGTCCCTGCTCCTTCAGAACAAGACTTGTCGGTGAGTAATAGGCATAATCAAGTGTTATTTTATCTGGCTGTTCATCAGAATTGGCATTTGCAGAGCAGCCAGCGAGGACCCCAATTGCTGCTAAAGATAAGACAAGACCTGTTGTTTTTCTATTCATCATAATTCCTCCCTGTTTACTCTGTTTTATAGTTAAAAGAAAGAGGCAGCCGGACTGCCTATTCTTTACTTTCAAAATGATGTTTAACCAACGGACCCCATTTATCAAATTCAACTAAAAATCCGTCATGTCCAAAATGGGTATCGACTTCATGGTAGGACCCACCTTCCACCAGCGCCGCAAACTGTCTGATATCCTGCGGCGGATAAAGGAGATCTCCCTTAAACCCTACACCTAAAAATTCGCCTTTAATTCGTGCTGCTGCCTGCTCGATCCCGCCTCTGCCACGTCCAATATCATGATGGTTCATGGCATAGAGAAGGGTTAAGTAACTGTTTGGATCAAACCGTTTCGTGATTTTTTCACCTTGATAACGTAAATACGATTCCACCTGATAGTAAGGCTGTTCTTCCTCAGATGGTTTTTCCTCCCGTTTAAAACGTCCTGTGAAAAGCGCTGGACTCCGGTACGTAACGAGGCCGACCATTCTTGCTACTTCAAAGCCTTTAACCTCTGAAGCCTGATCATAATTTCCCCCGTTCCATCCAGGGTCATTTTCAATGGCATGAATACCGATTCTGTTAAAAGCGATGCCGTAATCACTCAATGACGGTGTCGCAGCAAGCAGAACGATTTTATCCATAAAATCCGGATACGATACGCTCCACTCCAGCACCTGCATCCCGCCTAGCGATCCGCCAATGACACCGTGTAAATGTCCGATGCCCAGTTCGTTCAATGCCTTATGCTGTGCATTGACCATATCTTTGATGGATACAAAGGGAAAATCCGAGCGGTACAGCTCTTTATCCGGATTGAGGGAAGCCGGCCCAGTTGAACCGCTGCATCCCCCGATCACATTAAAAGTAATGACCTGAAATTTTGTCAGATCGACAGAACCGCCTTCTGAGATAAAGCCTCTCCACCACCCCGGATCTTCCTCTGTACCGTAGGATTGATGAGTACCTGTTAGCGCATGACAGATCAGGATAACAGGAAGCAATGGATCTCCAGCCCGCTCATAGCGGAGAGAAACGTCGCGGAGTATCTTTCCGGACTCAAGCACTAATGAGCCAATATGAACCGTTCCCTCACTCTGCCTCGTTTTCTCTGTCACAGGTGTCTCTCCCATTCCTGATTCCTCCTCCATTATGAATGTGCAGGAACTGCTGATTTCTCAATCGCCTGATTTAAATCATTGATGAGATCTTCCACTGATTCGATTCCCACTGAAAGTCGAATCTGCTCCTCTTTGACGCCGGCAGCTTCAAGATCTGCCCCTCTAAGCTGGGCGTGTGTGGTTGTAGCCGGATGAATGATCAGTGATTTCGCATCTCCAACATTGGCTACATGGGACCAAAGCTTTGTGTTGTCGATGACTTTTCTTCCTGCCTCACGTCCGCCTTTAATCCCGAACACAATGATTGAGCCTGGACCTTTAGGGAAATATTTTTTCGCCAGCTCATGTGAAGGGTGATTTTCGAGTCCAGGGTACTGAACCCAATCTACGGAAGGATGCGCTGCAAGATAGTCAGCGACCTTCTGAGCGTTTTCAACATGTCGTTCGAGGCGTAAATGCAACGTTTCAAGCCCCTGTAATAAATAGAATGCATTTTGCGGACTCAGGCACGCTCCGGTATCACGCAGCAGGTTGACCCGAAGCTTAGCAATAAAAGCCGCTTCCTCCAAATCAACAAAACGCAGTCCGTTATAGCTTGGGTCCGGCGTTGTAAAATCCGGGAAACGGCCGTTATCATAATTAAACTTCCCGGCATCCACCACAACACCACCGATTGTCGTACCATGACCACCGATCCATTTCGTTGCCGAGTGAACAACAATATCGGCCCCATGCTCAAATGGTTTATTCAAATAAGGAGTCGCAAACGTGCTGTCCACAATAAGCGGAACCCCTTCTTCATGAGCCACCTTCGCTACCGCTTCCGTATCAAGCACATGCAGGCTCGGATTTCCAATCACTTCAGCAAACACTGCCTTCGTTTTCGGACCAATGGCTTTTCGGACATTTTCAGGATCCGATACATCAACAAACGTTACATTGACGCCATAACGGGGCAACGTTTGCGCAAATAAATTATAGGTTCCACCGTATAAGTTCGTAGCTGCGACAATATCATCACCTGCACTCGCCAGATTCAACACTGCATAGGTGATCGCAGCCATTCCGGACGAAACAGCAACAGCCCCCACTCCGCCTTCTAAAAGAGCAATCCTGTTCTCAAACGCAGCAACCGTCGGATTTCCGATACGCGTATAAATATTGCCTGCCTCTTCTAAAGAAAACAGCTTCTGCGCATGCTCAGCACTGTCAAACACATACGACGTTGTCTGATAAACAGGAATCGCACGTGAACCAGTCGTTGGATCCGCTTCAGTAGCACCGTGTAATAATAACGTTTCAATATTGTACTGCGGGTTTTCGTTTGTCATGATCAAATCTCTCCTTTAGTGGTTGAATAAGTTGTCGAGTGGCTGCGGTAAAGGGATAAAGGAGAAGAGGGAAAAGAAAAACCCCCTTCATAAGAAGAGGGTTTTGATCCTCCTCTTATCTTTCAGATCAGTCCGATCTGTAGGAATTAGCACCTTTCCAAGTCAAGGCTGACTCGTTGGTTGCCGGGCATCGCAGGGCCTAGTCCCTCCGCCACTCTGGATAAGAGTTTATTAAGTTATGGTTTTGGTATGCATTGATGTTAATCTCTTGTTGAGGATTATAGAGCGGTTGGAAACAGAAGTCAACCTTTTTCTGAATATTTTATTTATTGGTTTTTAATTTATTTCTGTTTAGAAAATTGGTCAGGAGGCCCCCTTCGCTTTCCACGGCCGCGCGGTGAGCCAGCTAGCGCTTTGCGCTACGCTGTCTCACCTGTCGCTCCTCTGCCGTAGGAGTCTTCGGGGGCCTCCTGACCTTGGGAACACTTCAATCAAAATCTAATATTCCGAATAACTTTTAGTTCAAAAATTAAACTGGATGTTCTTCAGTTGAATGATGTATTAGATTTTTATTGCTCAAATTGATAAATTGGATCGTTTTCGTCGTATTTCAGTTCCAGACTTTCCGGAATTTGAAGGTGGTAAATTGTTAGGCCTTCTCTGAAGTTCATATTGGATAATATATGCGGGTCGCTATCCATGAATTGTTCATTGACGATTGATGGGGTGAATTGAGCGTACTCTAAATCAATGTGAGACTGTTCAGGGATTTTCAGAATCATTGTTCCCTGTGAGTAAGTGAATTCACTTTTCCAAAAGTCTTCTGAGACATCAACTCCATTTACTAAGAAAGGAGTTGCATAGGTGTCAATTAGTATCTCCGCATCCAGTCCGGATTCTTCTGTGATAATAATGGTGTGATTGTGAGAAGTATAAATCCCAGTTGAATCTTTAAGCTCCAATGTCTCTGTTTGCAACTCAATCCTTTCCTGTCCCTTGAAGTATTTCTCATCAATTTTCTCAAAGTTTCTGTTCATGGCCTGTTCCTGTAATGTCGAGTTTTGCATTTCATCTACATGAAGGGAATTGTATGTTTGAGCTGATGACTCAGTTCCTTCACTCGCGTAATAGAAGATCATGGTTATGATTAAAATCAGTGCATATGATCCGAGCATATACTTTACGGGGATACGACTTACTCCAACTCTTGGTTTTTTAAATCTTTTCACAAGAAAATAAAGTAAACAAGCAAATAGTATGACAGGTATAATTGTGATGAATTCTACCATTCTCTCACGTCCTCTCTCCGTAGACCCAGGACCGCTAATAAGAAAAAGACAGTTGCAGTCAGGAGCATCTTTACCGCAAATAAAAGCACTGACGATTCCTGAAAATAAAATTCAAAAATATAATTAATGACAGGGAATCTGACGGTCATCATTCCCGGTAATACAAATAAAATCGGGATTAAAATAATAAAGGCACGATGGATCTGCACGAGATTTCCAAGCAGGTAACCGGCAGAAGCAATGAGCAGCAAATAGCCAAAGATTCCGATAAAAGTAACGGTCTGCTCACCAAACCCTCCGATTACAGTTGTACCTGGAAGAGTATCTGAATCCGCAACAATCTTCATGACCATAAAAATCACATAAGAGCTTAAGACTGTAAAAACTGCCGCAGTAAACGTGACAGTGACAATGAAAAGCGCACTGGAAATAGAGCTGGTCAGACGGTTTGTGATAAATGAAAAATCTTCATATCGATAGCTTCTTGATGCTATAAGGAATGCCGTAATGGCTGCCCAGAATAATGTGAAGAAAAACACGACATTTATGGAATAGGTTGAGATATTGACGGAATAGTAATCACTCATCATACTTCCTCCGGTATTTGCAACGGAGGAAAATACGAGCCCAATCAACTGCACGATCAATAAACTTCTCCAGAAATCTTTATACGTTGATAGCTTAAAGACAAACTGCTTTTTAATCACCTCAGCTGTACTGACGTTTGTTAAAGACATCATCGATCCCTCCTTTATCGCGGTTTGTCAGGTAGATGCAAATATCACTGGCCGATACCTGGGAAAATCTTAATCCAGATGCTGTGGCTTTTTCGGCAGCGGTGAAATCATTTTTGACAATTGCTGTGATCATTCCTGCCATTTCTTCTTTTTTTGCAATGACAGTCTGGTTTTGAATCCACACATTAACTGCTGATTCCGGTCCTGCAACAGCAACAGCATATTCTTTCACTTCTTCAACAGGAAGATGCAAAATCGTTTTCCCCTGATCAATCAAAAGAAGATCTTCGAGCAGGTCTTCGATTTCATCAAGGTGATGACTGGAGATCAGCATGGTTCTTGGATGGGCCAGGTAGTCCTTTAAAAGAGCCCTTAAGAAATCCTTTCTCACAGAGGCATCCATCCCGGTTGTCGGCTCATCAAAAATAGTAAGCGGGCATCTTGCCGCAAGACCCAACACACCATGTAATGTGTTTTTCTGACCTTTAGAGAGTCCTGCCTGCGTCGCCGTTAGAGGCAGTGCAAAATAGGAAATCAGTTCCTCCGCCAGCTTCTGGTCCCAGTTCGCATAAAATTTGCTGTGATGATACAGAAGTTCACGAATCGGCATGGCATCTGAATACACAGTATGCTCATCCAAATACATGCTGTTAGCAGAAACCTTCAAACTGTTAAACGGCTTCTCTCCGAACACTTTCACTTCCCCGTCAGTTGGTTTGAGATAACCGGCAAGCATTTTAAGAAGTGTTGTTTTACCTGCACCGTTGCGTCCGACTACACCGGTGATCGTATGTTCACGAATCGAAAAATCAGCATCTATTAAACCTCTACCGCCTCTGTATTTCTTAGCTGCATGACGACATTCAATCAAACTCATAACGCTGCCCCTTTCCGGCGTTTTCCCTCCTGCTGAATCATACGAATTAACTCCTGTTCTCCAACATTTAAGTGCGATGCTTCTTCAACAATTTCAGAAACGAGTGCTGTTAATGTTTCGTTGATTCTTCTGTGTCGAATTTGTTCTGCTGCCTGTTCTGTCACAAACATACCGAGTCCCCTTTTTTTATATAAAATGCCTGCGTCAGCTAAAATGGTCAGTCCTTTTGCGGCTGTTGCAGGGTTGATGTTGAATTGATCTGCCAGCTGATACTGGGAATACATTTTTTCATCTGCTTTAAACCGCTCCTGAAGAATTTCTGTTTCAAGCCATTCGGCAATTTGAACATAAATCGGTTTTACGCTGTCCGGATTCAGCATAAGGTCACCACCTTCCTTTTTCTAGTGCATTACTGTTGTAATGTACTATATACTTATTTCTTGAAATTGGCAACTGATTTTGGGAAAGAATTTGGGTTTGTGAGGTTGGCGGTGTAATTTGTGAGGTTCGTTGCTGAATTCGTCAGGTTAGTGTTGGAGTTCGTGAGGTTAGAAGCGGAATTCGTCAGTTCCTCAGAAAGTTTGCCAGTTCAGTGATATTTGGCCTACTCCAGACATGACATCACTTTTAAAAAACATGTTGCCTCAAGAATATAAGGTTCGTGAGGTTAGACATTAAGTTCGTCAGCTTTGCACCCGAGTTCGTGAGGTTAGAAGCGGAATTCGTCAGTTCCACAGAAAGTTTGCCAGTTCAGTGATATTTAGCCTACTCCAGACATGACATCACTTTTAAAAAATCAAAAACCGGCGCTATTTTCAGCCCCGGTCTCTTCCAATCATTATTTCAATTTCCTCGCCAACGGATAAACCCCGAAACTTTGTATAAATAAAGATAGCATCAGCGCCATAAAGGCAAGCGCCGTAAGCATTTCGATCCCATCTGTTCCGGAAGCCTCTAGCAGCAACAGGAGGACCACTGACATTGTTCCTTTTACACCGGCGAACGAAATGAGAAAGGATTCTTTTCCCGTCACCGTTCTTTTGCCGGACGGAATCAGTGAAATCGTACCAACCACTACAGATGTCCGCACGATCAAAGACAAGATGAAAATCCCAACCGCCGGGATCAGAAGCTCTAAATTTATGTAACTGACTGATGTAAAACCGATTAACAAAAATACGAGTGATAATAGAGTGGGCTCTACAACATCCCAGAAATGATCAAGCGATTCCCTGTAATGGTCTTCTCTGTTAATTCTTCCAAACTCCCACGACAGCATAAGGCCTGCTGCAACGGTCGCCAAAACACCTGAAATACCGAACGCTTCAGCCAGATAGAAAATACCGTATGCCATCACGATGCTCAACATGACCTGATACTCCTGGTGGTGTGTGAAATGCACAGCGCGGCTGACAACCCAACCGCACACAATACCGATTAACGAGCCGCCCAATGAGACGTAAAGAAATTCTCCTGAGAATGCACCTATGGAAAAAGAGTCATTTTCCGTTACAAGTGTGAGGAGTGTTGCAAAAATCACATAGCTCGTTCCATCATTAATCAGCGACTCCCCTTCTACAATATCTCCAACCTTTTCGTTATCCATTGATTTATGCAGGATCGATGTAACGGAAACAGGATCAGTCGGTGTTAAAATGGCTGAAATCAGCAATGCATGTAAAAACGGCATTTCTATAAATAATCCTGCGAGCCAGAATATCAATCCACCTAAAATCAGCACCATCAGAATCAGACTGACTGTACTTAACAGTCCGATCACAAACGCATTTTTCTTCAGTGCAGCAACTGAATATTTATAAGCTGAAATAAATAAAAGTGCGGGTAAAATGATTTCATAAAGTGCGGTTTCCGAAAGCATCAGCCCTTCAAAAAACGGAATAAAGGCCAATATAATTCCGATGCCTGCAAGTACCGGCGGCCTTGGAAATACCTGACTTCGTTTATCAGCAGTGAAAATAATATACCCTATCAATAAAAGCAGGATAATTTGAACCGGATCCATGAGGATTCCTCCTTTATTTAAAAAGTGTTTACCACTTATTAACATAGTAAAACCTTGTTGATTTTATAAGTTATGACTCAGATTCGTGCGTGAATGAATCATTTCTCGATAGGTCTATGGATATAATTCTGAGAACCATGCATGATATTTTGCGAACTGATCACATCATATTGCGAACGACTCGGTTTATTTTGCGAAACTTCCGCAAAATCCTGTGAACCTCCGCCAAAATCCTGCGAACCTGCCTCCTGACTCTTTCCCCAAAAGAAAAACCGACCAGCTCAGCTGATCGGTTACTCTTACTTATCTTAAATTCATCTTAAACTCTAAAAACAGTTCATTATAGCGCCCGAGCCACTCTGGTCCGAGGTTGTCGTATACTTCGAGACGTTCTGTTACTTCTTCCGGTGGATAAAAGCGCTCATCTTCTGCTACTTCGGGAGGAAGCAACTCATACCCTGCTGCGTTTGGCGTGGAGTAGCCTACGTATTCAGCGTTTTGAGCGGCATTTTCCGGGTCCAGCATGAAGTTTATGAACTGGTGGGCTCCTTCAACATTATCCGCTGTTTTCGGAATGACCATATTATCAAACCAGAGATTGGAACCTTCTTCCGGCACAACGTAGTCAAGGTCTTCATTTTCATACATGATCTCAGCTGCTTCACCGGACCAGACGACGCCGAGTGGGGCTTCTCCGTTTCCGATCAGCATTTTGATCTCATCCCCGACAATTGCTTTGATATTCGGAGACAACGTCTGGAGTTTTTCCTGAGCCTCTAACAGCTCAGACTCTTCTTTTGTATTGAGAGAGTATCCGAGACTGTTTAAGCCCATCCCCATGATTTCACGTGCTCCGTCAACTAGGAGAATATCGTTGCGGAGGTCGTCTGCCCACAGGTCGTCCCAGCTGGTCAGCTCGCGGCCAACCATCTCCTTATTGTAAACGATGCCAACTGTTCCCCAGAAATACGGGATAGAGTAGGCATTACCGGGATCAAAGGACAGATCCATAAAGTCAGGGTTCAGATACTCCATATTCGGCAGCTGACTGTGATCAAGCTCAATTAACAGGTCGTCCTCAATCATTTTATCAATGGTGTACTCAGACGGGACGGCGATATCATACGTCGTTCCACCTTGTTCAATCTTTGTCAGCATCGCTTCGTTTGAATCGAACGTTTCGTAAATGACGCGAATGCCTGTTTCTTCTTCAAATTTAGTGATCAATTCTTCATCAATATAATCTCCCCAGTTAAAAACGGTCAGCGTATTACTGCCGCCACCGCCTCCCTGGGAAGCATCCAGACGATCTACCACGACGAGTAAAACAAGCGCAATGACTGTCACGATACCAAAAATACGAATGAGTTTTGCCATTATTTACGAACCCCCATTCCTACCAGTCCGCCACTGCGTTTACTGATAAAGTAGTAGCCGATGACAAGTGCCAGCGTGACAAAGAAAATCAATGTCGATAAAGCATTAATCTGGAGCGAAATTCCCTGTCTGGCAAGAGAATAAATTTCAACGGATAACGTCGAGAAGCCATTTCCTGTCACAAAAAATGTGACGGCAAAGTCATCAAGCGAATACGTTAAAGCCATAAAAAATCCGGCAAAAATACCAGGCGTAATGTAAGGGATGACAACTTTTGAAAGCACCTCAAAGCGGCTTGCACCAAGATCACGCGCTGCATCAATCAGCGTCGGACTCATTTCCTGAAGTTTTGGAAGCACCATGATGACCACAATCGGCACACTAAATGCGATGTGCGCCAGTAGGACAGAGGTGAATCCAAGGCGGATCCCGATGATCGTGAACAGGATCAGGAATGAAGCACCGATAATCACGTCCGGACTGACAATCAGCACATTGTTTAACGACAGCAGGGTATTTTTCATCCGCTGCTGCTTTACATACATGATCGCAAGTGCGCCAAACACACCGATAATCGTTGAAATGACCGCTGACAGCAGGGCAATGATGACGGTATTCAGCACGATAATTAACAGTCTCGTGTCAGAGAAAACTGCACGATACCAGTCGAGCGTGAACCCTTCAAACCCGTACATATTCTCTCCGCTGTTAAACGAATAAAACATTAAGTAAAAAATAGGTGCATATAAAATCAAAAAGACAACTGCTAAGTAAATGCGGGACCATTTAAGCTTTTTTGTCATTGGTCAGTCCCCACTTTCTGTTTCCGGTTAAAAACATAATGACAAACATAGAGAGAATCAGGAACACGGCAATGACCGAACCCATTCCCCAGTCCTGTGTAACAAGAAAATGCTGTTCGATTGCTGTACCAAGCGTAATGACCTGATTTCCTGCAATTAGACGTGTGATCATAAACAGTGACAAAGACGGGATGAAAACAAGCTGACAGCCTGCTTTTACGCCATCAATCGTCAACGGAAAAATGACCTGCCTGAAGGATTCAAAGGCTGACGCACCGAGATCACGGGATGCATCCACGAGAGAAGGATTCAGTTTATCAAGCGCATTATAAATCGGTAAAATCATAAACGGAATAAAAATATAAACCGATACAAAGACGAAACTGAAATCAGTAAATAACAGCTGGCGCTCACCAATCCCCATTACCTCGAGGAGGGCATTGGCAGGACCATACGTCCCAAAGATCCCAAGAAACGCATATACCTTTAACAGCAGATTAATCCATGATGGAACGATAATCAGCAAAAGCCATAGCTGTTTATGCTTTAATTTAGTTAAAATAAGTGCAGTCGGGTACGAAATCAACAGCGCAAATAAGGTGATGAGAAACGCGTACCAGAAAGAACTGACTGCCAATTGAAAGTAGGTTGAGCTGAAAAAGTTTGCGTAATTGGCAAGCGTGAATCCTCCATCTAAATCTCTGAAGGAGTAAAATAGCACCATTAACAAGGGTGCCGCCACAAAAAAGACGATCCAGAAGCCATATGGAATTAAAAACAGATTTCTCGCTTTAGTTCCCATGGCCAGTCTCCGAGTAGCCTTCCAGGCGACGGTCGAAATCTTCTTCTGATTCATTGAAGCGCATGACATGAATCGCCTCAGGCTCAAACGTCAGACCGATTTCACTGCCAACCTCTGCTTTTCTTGTCGAATGGACAAGCCATTCATTATTAAATTCATCAAAGCAGCAAATCTCGTAATGAACCCCTCTGAACAGCTGTGAATCCACTTTTACTTTGAGTTTTCCTGCTTCACTCGTTGTAATCGCCAGATCCTCCGGACGAATGACAATTTCAATCTCTTCGTTCGGCTGAAGTCCAGCATCTACACATTCAAATTCTTTGCCTGCAAATGACACCCTGTAATCGGCGATCATTTTACCTGAAGTGATATTTGATTCCCCGATAAAATCTGCCACGAAACGGTTAATTGGCTCGTCGTAAATATCTGTTGGCGTTCCACTCTGCTGAATGACGCCGTTATTTAAAACGAAAATTTCATCAGACATCGCGAGTGCCTCTTCTTGATCATGCGTAACAAAAATGAACGTAATGCCTAGTCTCTGCTGAAGCTCGCGCAACTCATACTGCATTTCTGTACGAAGCTTTAAATCCAGCGCTGATAAAGGCTCGTCCAGCAAAATCACCTCAGGCTCATTGACAATGGCGCGGGCAATAGCCACACGCTGCCGCTGACCACCGGACATCTCGCTGATCTCACGCTGCTCATAGCCTTCAAGGTTTACGAACTTCAGTGCTTCCTTCACCTTTTCAGCGATGAGTGATTTTTTCATTTTTTTGATTTTAAGACCGAACGCAACGTTCTCAAATACATTCAAATGCGGAAAGAGCGCATAATCCTGAAAAACGGTATTTACCTGACGCTTGTTAGCAGGCACTTCATTAATCTTTTTGCCATCAAAATAAATAGATCCTTGTGAAGGTTCCATAAAACCGGCAATCAGGCGTAGAATGGTTGTTTTACCGCAGCCTGAAGGGCCTAATAAGGTATAGAATTTTCCTTTTTCTATATCAAACGATACGTTGTTTAAGACAACGGAATCATCAAACTGGTGGCTGACCTGCTCGAAACGAATAATGGTGTTAGTCAATTATGCATCCTCCTTTTATGTAAGCAGCGTGTGCTTTTATCTATTGTAAAGAATATAGGAAATTGTCACGATTTCAAGATGTTTATTTTGGATGTGTGAGGATTTAAAACCGTGCCTGAAAATCCCTCCCTTTCCTTTGTCCAGCTCCGGCGACTAGCCCCTCGAGGTCATAAGTCAAAGCTGAACGAGGGTAAAGGGCAACCCTCTTTTCATCTTCGCCTTATGCTTGTCGGGGCTGGACGAGTCGCCTCCGCTTTTCCAAGGCCGCGCGGTGAGCCAGCTAGTGCACCGCACTGCGCTGTCTCACCTGTCGCTTTTCTGCCGCAGGAGTCTGCGGGTGTGTCATGCACTTTAAATATTGGATGAAAATAAAATGTACTAAAAGATTGTCACATCAAGTTTGTGTAACGAAAATGTATAACTCGAAAGATGACATCAAACTGGTTAGGTAAGAAAGGGAGACAGGCAATCCGATTAATTAGATCCGTTACTAATTAATCTAAACCTCATTCCACAATAAAGACTGCAGTTTGGCTGCTGCAGTCTTTGTCGCAAATTTATTTAAGCATGATTATACAGGTAATTCAAGCAATTTTTTCGCAAGCCGAAAGATTTAACGCATGACGCTGCCACCGGAGATTTTGACGGATTCTCCGACGATGTTTTCAGCTGCGTCCGATAGTAAAAAGAGAATGGTTCTGGCTACTTCTTCCGGCTGTGTGATCCGGCCGGATGGGAGTCCTTTTTCAACCTGTTTGAGCTGTTCTTCGAAGGATCTGCCTTCCCGGTCAGCTTTTTTCTTAATGGCATTCCGGCCCATTTCAGTATCAACGAAACCTGGGCAGACGGCATTGACTCTGACTCCGTGTTCAATCGCTTCAACTGCAAAGGATTGGGTGAAACCGATGACTGCAAACTTAGATGCAGCATAGGCGGTGTTGCCATGTGTCCCTCTCAGTCCGGAAAGGGAGGATACGTTGACGACGGCTCCTTTTCCTGCCGCTTTCATGTCGGAGTAAAGCAGCTGGGTCAGCGCAACGGTAGAAAAGTAGTTGAGCTCCATGATCTTTTTCATGTCTTCTTCTTTCAATTTCTCCAGTATATCTCCTCCGGAAATGCCGGCAGAGTTGACGAGTCCTGTAATAGATCCTGAAGACTCTTTCGCTTTTTCGAGCAGATGCTGCCTGCCGCCCTCCTCATTGAGATCGGATGTTACGATGGTCAGTTTGTCTGCAATGCGGGCTTTTTCGCATTCTGCTTTTAATGCATTAAGCTTTTCTTCATTGCGTCCGGTTGCAGTGACTGAGGCACCTGCCTTAAGTGCTTCAATCACCGTAGCATAGCCGATTCCGCCTGTTGCACCTGTAACGAGAATATGTTCATGTTGAAATGAATCATTTGAAAAAAGCATCGAATCCCTCCGTATGGTTAATGGTAGACTATTCCACACGGAGCGTTCTGTTAAACGTTAAGCGCGGCATACTCAGATGCTTTGGCAAGCGCCTGTTTGACGTCTGCCAACAGATCATCCGGATCCTCAAGCCCAACAGAAAGCCGCAGCAGTCCGTCTGTAATGCCACGCTTTTCCCGTTCTGCAAGAGGCATCGCTGCGTGTGACATTGTAGCCGGATAGGATAAAATGGATTCCACTGCACCAAGACTTACCGCAAACACTGGAATTTTCATCGCCTCTACAAATACTCCCGCACATTCTTTAGAAGGGAGTCTAAATGATAGTACTGCTCCCGCCCCGGTCGATTGGCGCTGATGAATATGATAGCCAGCGTGAAACGAAAACCCGGGATAGTATACTTCATCAATCAGTGGATTATGGTGAAGATATTGAGCAATATCACGAGCTGTCTCAGATGACTGCTTCATACGCACACTGAGCGTTTTAATACCGCGCAGCAACAGCCAGCTATCCTGCACACCGAGAATCGATCCAAATGAGTTCTGAATAAACTTTAACCGTGATGCAATTTCTTCATCCTTTACCGCAGCAAGCCCTGCCACGACATCACTATGGCCGGACAAAAACTTGGTGGCACTGTGAAGCACGAGATCCGCTCCCAGATCCAGCGGCTTTTGATAAAGAGGTGTCATAAATGTGTTATCAACAAAAGTGAGACAGCCATGCGCTTTTGCCACCTTCGCCACACCCTCGATATCCGTTATATTCAGCGTCGGATTGGATGGCGTCTCTACATAAATGACCCTCGTATTCGGCCGGACGTTTCTGGCCGTCTCATCCAGGTCCGTCATATCAATAAATGTATGATCAATGCCAAAGCGTGTCAGCACCTCTGTGATCACACGATAGGTGCCGCCGTATACATCCTTTGACACAAGGACATGATCACCGGCTGACAGCAGCATAAAGGCTGATGAGATCGCCGCCATACCGGAAGCAAATGCAAATCCGGCTGTACCATTTTCAAGATCAGCAATCGTTTCCTCCAGCGCTTGTCTGGTCGGATTTCCTGAGCGGCTGTAATCGTAAGGACCGAATTCATCAATAGACTGCTGATGATACGTCGAAGAATAATGCAGAGGTACGTTGACTGCCCCTGTCTGTTTATCAATATAAGATGGCTGATGCAGCAGCTTCGTGTCAAAGCGATGTTCTGTCATATGCTGTCTCCTCCTTACAGGCTGCTTCTAGCGCCTTTTTTAAATCATTTTTCAAGTCCTCAACCTGTTCGATTCCTACTGAAAAACGCAGAAGCCTTTTACAAATGCCTTTTTTCTCCCGTTCTTCCTCAGGAATATCCGCGTGTGTCTGCGTTGCAGGATACGTAATAAAGCTTTCCACCCCACCAAGACTTTCCGCAAATGAGATCACTTGAGTCGAGCGTAAAAATGGATCAATCCATTCTTCTTTTTCGAGGCGGAAAGATAACATCCCGCCAACCTTCGGATAGATGACATCTGTCACGCCAGTCTGTTCAGCCAGAAAATCCGCCAGTGCCTGTGCATTTTCCTGATGACGGTCCATCCTCAGCGCGAGTGTCTTCATTCCGCGGATCAACAGCCAGGAATCCATCGGGGATAAGACGGCTCCTGCGCCGTTATGCATCTGAAACAGCTTTTCACTCAGCGCTTCTCCTTTTGTCACAACAAGTCCCGCCAACACATCATTGTGCCCACCGAGATACTTCGTTGCACTATGAATCACAATGTCTGCACCATGCTCAATCGGTCTCTGTAAATAAGGCGTTAAAAACGTATTATCCGCAATAAATAACAGATTATATTTTTCAGTAAAAGCTCCGACCTTATTCAGATCAGTCAGCTTCATCAACGGGTTTGTCGGTGTTTCAACAAAAACGGCTTTTACTTCTTCCGTGTATGCTTTTTCAAGTTCATCAGCATTGTTTGTATCAAGATAACGAAAGGTCACATTGAATTGGTTCTCCCAATGATTAAACAACCGGTACGTCCCTCCGTACAAATCATCTGAGGCAAGGATGACATCTCCCGGTTTAAATAGTGATAAAACAAGCTGTATCGCAGCCATGCCAGAGCTCGTCGCGAATCCGGCATCCCCTTTTTCCAGCCGGGCAATTCCTTCCTCCAAAATGGCTCTCGTAGGATTTTTTGTTCTCGTATAGTCGTATCCTGTTGATTCGCCAAGTCCACTGTGACGGTAAGCCGTCGACAAGTAAATCGGTGGATTCACCGTACCTGTATCTTTCTCACTGCGATTACCAAGCTGTGCAAGCTCTGTTTCCGGGAAATAACTCATCTTCCTCATTCCTTTCAAACCGGGATTCAATCTTTATGTTTTTGGTCAATAAAAAAGAACCTAATCTATGATAAGAGAAGGTTCTTTACGTGTAAGGTCCTCTTATCATTCAGGCATACGCCTGCTGGCATTAGCACCGGGCTATAAATAGCTGGTTGCTGAGGCGTCAAAGGGCCAGTCCCTCAACCTCTCTCGATAAGATATGAAATTGTCAGAAAAATTAATGTTGTTGTATAGACTACCTTATTTTGCTGGAAGAAGCAAGGGAAAGATGATAAAAAGGAGAAGCTCAAGCTCATTCGTAGTCTCTACAGGATCACTTTTTTGAGAGTGGTTAAATAACGAATAAGAGTTGTCAAATAAACAGATGAAGTGGTCAAATAATGCAAAAGAGTTGTCAAATACCAGCAAAAAGTTGTCTAATCAATGGGAATGGCCGCTCGCAATCCTGTACCTGGACGCAGGATCAAGCTAGATTACTCAAAATCTTCAAGAGCCCCCGGCCTGCGCCGGGATATTTTGTGAGAGTGGTTAAATAAGGGCTGAGAGTAGTTAAATAACAATCGAAAGTGGTCAAATAAATGTAAAGAGTGGTCAAATAACCCGAAAGAGTAGTTAAATAACTCGAATACGTCCCTAAACGCCCGCCTCCGCTTTTTTAGTCACAAATATAGCCGGAGCCTGTGTGTCGGCAGGCTCCGGCTCAATAGAGGGGGTGTCGCTTTTATTCTTCCTGGCAGCAAAGTGACGGTGCGAATCGAAACTTTGCAGCAGAAGTTGTGTTAAGAATCAGCGACGATTCGTTTATGTTTAGTTGAGAATGAATCTCATTCTTATTGTATACACAATTCAAAAAGATGTCTACCCCTAATCAATCTTTTTTTCACCGGATACGCCGAGAAATTTTTCGAGTATCGGTTGGAAACGGTTATGGCTTTGTTCTACGTAACCTGGATCGGCACGTGGTTCTTCGATTTCAACGGAGGTATCTCTCAATTCAATCTCCTGATGATCATGGTCAATGAGCTGTTGAATCCCTTTCACTGTCATTTCAGGGTGAAATTGAAACGCCAGTACCTGATCTGTATAAAATCCCTGAACAGGTGTCAGATCCGTTTTGCCAAGCGGTTTTGTACCTTCTGGAAGCTCATACAGATCGCTATGCCAGTGAAACATCGGGATGTCCATGTCCTCCACATCAAAATCCTCCAAAAAGCCGTGGTCCCAGTTAATCTCAGCCCACCCCATTTCATACTTGGGAAGCGTATGAACTTCTGTGCCGTAAATGTGGGCAAGCAGCTGAGAACCGAGGCAAATTCCGATCACCTTATGCCCGTGCTGAAGTGCTTTTTCAATATAAGCCACTTCCTTCTGCATCCATTCAGTATCGGGCAGGTCCAACACACTCATCGGACCGCCAAGGACAACGAGTACATCCTCATCTTCGAGCTCCGGGTAGTTTACAGGCTTTTTCGCATCAAAATAATGAAGACTGCACCCCCATACTTTTACCCACTCTTCCAAAAAGCCTGCATCATCATACCAGACGTGCTGCAAACAAATCAGTCTCATATTGGTTCCCCGTCTCTGTATTTAATCGCTTGATGAACTTGCTGCAGCTGCTGCGGATGCTGAAATCGCAGCAAAGGTCGCTGCCTGTTGTGCCTGTAAAATGGATTCAATCGTCGTTGCCAGACCGACATCCAAAAAGCGGTTTTCCTCCGCCTGCTTCTGTACAACAAAGCGCACGGCAACCATGAAGCATAGATCCCGATGCCACTTGAATTGCTTATGGCTGACCAGAGTTTCAAAAACATCTTTCACGTCCGGCAGCAGATCAGACGGTCTCCCAGCCAATGCTAAAACGCCCACCACCGGCAAATGGTTCCCGCGGAGCTTCATCTTATTCTGTCTCAGGTCATCAAGCCAGGTAACCGTGTTCTGCACGAGCAGCTGGCGATTATCCTGACGCCCGTAAGTAAGAATTTGAGACAGGAATTGTCTGTTATTGCCCTTTGCCAGTACGATGTGAAGCTGGTCGTAATAATAAGACATATCATCGAGAAGTTCTTCCTGCTCTCCCTCCTCCTCAGCAAGCAACACAGAGAGCGGATAATCTTCGTGTGAGGTCAGGAAAAAATGCTTTTCTTTAATTCCTTTATACATATTGATGGATCGTTCTACATGCGCATCAGCATCATCCCCATCTTTTAAAGAACTGAACAGAGCATAGGCAGCAATGTAGGCGTGTGGACTCCTTTTAAAGCCACCTTCGATCAGTTTTTCATAGATTTGCATCATGTCAGGATAGGCACTTTGAGGATCTTCATACTCAGCCCACAGCAGACCCGCCAGCATAAATCTTAAATCCGTTGACTGTACGTAGGAAAATGCACTTGATTCGTCCTTTATGAAGTCAACGAGACGGATAAATTCATTGAGCTGAAAAGGTTTTTCGTGCGCTGCAAGCTGCCCGGCAATCATGATTAATGACTGATTGTTTGCCCGCCAACGGTATTTTTTTCGAAGTTGTTCATAAATCGCTACAAAAGATTTGATTTGATCTTCCACCTTCATGAATGGTCACCTCAATTACATTTTCACTACCTGGCGTAAAAAACCTTCGAGTGATTCCGTATTTTGTATAGATTGATTGCATTCTTTACTGTCGTAGCAAATGTAATGGCCAAATGCTTTGTATGGATCCTGCTGACCGGCTTTCGTCTGAATGCTCGTAAATGCAACATCTCCAAAGCGCCCACAAAAATGACATAGACCTTTCTTTGCAGAAATGACATATCTGCCCTGTATGCCGGTTAATTTCCCATTTATGGGATAGACAAAATATTGTTTATCCTGACCAATGTCTTTCCAACCGAGATACGTAAGTGCTTTGAAATCAATCGCATTCAGGTCAGGGATACTGAGCTTCTTCACTTTTGGAAAAAGGCCACGCAAATCCGCCGGTGTGATCGCCGGAAAGGATTCTCTGTAAGGTAGCAGTGATAATAAAAATGCGTTACGTTCTTCCTCTGTGCCAAGCGAGGAAATAGCTGAAAGCACGTCTTCCTGTTCTGAAGTGAGATTGTCAAAACTCTCGATCACTTTTGCCTCTGCTATCTCTTTTACAGCCGTGCGGACACCCTGATCCGTTGTGCCAATGACCTGGCGCTGCATGCCGGCAATCTGGTGTTTGATTATATTAAATTGATGATTAGAAATAAATGGTTCCATCGCAATCTCCCTTTAGTCCTGGTGTAGTATTCTTACGCACAAATGGCGAACAGGTTTCACCAAAGTATTATTCTCTTTCTATACCCTCATCACACCCTTTTGACGCATGTAAATGTTGTTTTTGACGGAGTTTACCATGTAAACTGTTCAACAGGTGTACATAGAAAGGATGATCAATGATGAGATTCGGCGTAATCGGGACAAACTGGATTACAGAGTCATTTATAGAAGCTGCCCGTACAGTGGATGGCGCAAGTGTTACCGCTGTTTGTTCAAGAAAGCTCGAGACCGCAAAAAATTTCGCAGAAAAAAATGATCTGACACATACTTATGAGTCGATCACGGACATGTGTCACAGTGGAGAGATTGATGCTGTTTATCTGGCGACACCAAATGCGGTGCATCATGAACAGGCGATTGAATGTATGGAGTCCGGTATTCCTGTCTTATGTGAAAAGCCTTTAACTGCAACAAAAGCGATGGCTGAAAAGATGATCAGCGTATCAAGAAAAGAAAATGTTCTTTTAATGGAAGCGATGAAATCAACGGTCATGCCAAACTTTAAGAAGATCCAGGAATCACTGCCCCTACTTGGAGACATCAGACAGGTGCGCGCTCATTACGGGCAATACTCTTCCAGGTACGACAAATTTAAAGCGGGCGAAGTACTGAACGCTTTCAAGCCGGATCTGGCAAACGGATCTTTAATGGACTTAGGCGTCTATACGCTTTATCCGATCGTGACATTATTCGGCAGACCCAATGAAGTACATGCAATCAGTACGAATTTGTCCACAGGTGTCGATGGACAGGGTATGGTGCTGCTTTCATACGATGAAATGAATGTCACATTAAGTTACTCCAAAATTGCAGACAGTTTTCTTGCAAGCGAGATTTCCGGTGAGAAAGCTGCTCTTCATATTGACCATATCAGCTCTCCTGAAAAAGTAAGCCTGATGTCAAAGCAGGATGGTGTGACGGATCTCTCAGTAGCACAATCCAAACCTCCGATGGCGTATGAAGTGGAAGAATTTATCCGCACATACGAAAGCGGAACGATTCAGTCATCTGTCAACACCCACGAACGATCTTTATTGACTGTTGAACTGATGGAGGCAATCAGAAAGCAGATTGGTGTTGTTTATCCGTTAGACTGAACTTAAACCGGGTCTCTCCTAAATGGAGGGCCCGTTTTTTCATTGGAATACCAATTGATCTGCTGACGAAACCCCACTTTTCTAACCTCTGCTGTCTTTTTTAGACTGTCCTTATTCATTGTCCAAGTGAACAAACCCGCTCTATACCCCCTACTCTATTTCAGGATGAGATGAAATGACTGATTATTCACTCACAAACCCTTATTTACCAGCACTTTGAGAGCATATCTTTTCCTTGTGAAAAACCTACTGAAATGCTATGGTTTTAAAGGATTAATATTTGAGGAGGATGTATCTTGAACGCAAAATACCCTTTTAAAAAACGGGCTTTGACAGCTGGCATGCTTTCAGTTGTCCTTTTAACAGCATGCGGTTCTTCTGGTTCAGATGAATCAGCGACTGCATGGGATACGATTCAGGAGGAAGGTGTACTGAAGGTTGCCACGTCAGGAACTTTGTATCCTACTTCTTATTATGACGAGGAAACCGAAGAGCTGACGGGCTTTGAAGTAGAAGTTGTCAAAGAGCTGGCTGAGCGGCTTGAGCTTGAAGTGGAATGGGAGGAAATCGGTTTTGACGGAATGCTGACTGCCGTTAATACTGGTCAGGTTGATCTTGCCTCTAATGATATCGAGATCACTGAGGAGCGCGCCGAGGATTTCGCATTTACGACACCGATTAAGTATTCTTACGGAACAGCGATCGTTCGTGAAGATGACCTGTCAGGCATCGAAACGTTTGAAGATCTTGCCGGCAAGCGTGCGGCAGGTGCTGCAACATCCGTTTACATGGACCTTGCCCGTGAATACGGAGCAGAAGAAGTCATCTACGACAATGCGACTAATGAACAATATCTACGTGATGTGTCAGTTGGAAATACAGACGTTATCCTGAATGACTATTACTTGCAAACACTTGCGCTTGAAGCATTTCCTGACCTTGGTTTGACGATTCATCCGAATCTTCAGTACAGCCCTTCCGAAGTAGGCATGGTGATGAATCCGGAAAACGAAGAGCTGGTTGAGAATGTAAACCGCGTTCTTGATGAAATGCTTGAAGATGGTACAATCGCTGAAATCTCAGCACAGTTTTTCGCCGGTGAAGATGTTACACAAAAACCGGATATTGAATTTGAAAATTAATATTTGAAAGGAGCGGGACAATGGGCGATATTCGATGGGATTTACTGTTTGATCCACAATTAGCATGGGAATCATTCCCTTTTGTTATTTCCGGTATTGGTTATACCATGCTCATTTCTCTCGTCAGTATGGCAGCCGGTCTCGTTCTCGGTTTTTTTATTGCTTTAGCGAGAACGTCAAAGTATTCATTTCTCAGATGGCCTGCACGCACGTATATTTCATTTATGCGTGGTGTCCCGATTCTGGTCATCCTATTTTTACTGTACTTCGGCATGCCTGTTATTGGGGTACAGATTCCAGCCCTGCAGGCAGCGCTGATCGCTTTCAGTATCAATAGCGCCGCTTATATCGCAGAAATTATACGATCATCCCTGTCAGCTGTCGATAAAGGACAATGGGAATCATCAAAAGCACTTGGCCTGAGCTATTGGCAGACAATGTTTGGCATCATTTTGCCTCAATCAATCAGAACCGCTACACCACCGCTTGCCAACGTACAGCTGGATATTATCAAGGCTACATCACTGGCTGCGATCATTACTGTGCCTGAGATTTTCCAGAAAGCCCGTATTGTTGGTGGACGGGAATTTGATTTCATGACGATGTACATTATGGTCGCTCTTATTTATTGGGCCATTTGCGCAGCCATGACAGTGTTCCAAAACTACCTCGAAAAACGCTATGAAGAATATTTATAAAATTATTTTCAATGATAAAAAAGGCCGGCCTCATTCTGCTCTTGTTCAGAGAAGAATGAGGCCGGTTTTTTTATTGCGTAATAAAAATCAAATACGATGAAACGAAGTATCCGACAATAATAATCAGGGATGGCAGCACGTATTTAAACGTTGAAGCAGCTTTTTTCATCAGGACGGAGCTCATAATCACAATGGACAGAATTGTAACCGCAACAGCCGTCACAATATGTGAGTTGGATACCGCAGAAATGATAGCTCCCTCACGATAGAAAATGTCTGATCCTGCAAGAATCAACATATTGAAAATGTTACTTCCGAGAATAGAGCCAAGAGCAAGATTGACGTTTCTTAATCTAAGCGCTACCAGAACTGATACGGCCTCAGGTAATGAAGTGGTCGCTGCAATCAGGAAGCTTCCGACAAAACTTGAACCAAGCCCTGTCACGACTGCGATTTCATCACCCATAATCGATAGAACCGTACCCGCTCCCATAATGACGATTGCCGCTACAATAAAGCCTATTACGGCATGTTTCACTGACATCGTAAATTCAGCAGATTTTTTATCAACCTTTGTCTCTTTAGGCTCTGCCGGCACTTCAATAGCAGGTGCTTTAGGAAGTCTGCTGATAATGACCATTCCAATAATATAGACTATGGCAATGATTAACGCATCAAGCCCGATATTAAATACAGAAACATCGATTTTCAGCAGAAGTGAAATCAGAACCATGATCGTCAGTAAAAGCCCAAGACCAGCCGTATACAAATGATCATTACTGGCATTTAAAAACAGTTTTCTCTGTCTGTAATACAAGTCAAAGCACGCAATAATAAATAAATTAAATAAGTTTGAACCGAGCATGTTTCCGACTGCAATATCCGGATTACCGATGACGACAGCAGATAAACTCGTCGTTACCTCCGGAAGCGAAGTTGCCCCTGCCAGCAGAAGCGTTCCTACTAAAAGCCCGCCCATTGCTGTTTTTGTACTGATGACATCAGCATAAGTCGACAATTTAATTGCTGCAAAAACCGTAACAGCTGCAGCAAGAATAAACCATACAAAAACCAAAATAGTTCCTCCTTTATGAAATAAAATACACCTATCATTTCTGCATGATATTGGAAACAAAAAAGACCTTTTTATGAGATCTCGGCCTGTAAAGCAGAGCACTCATAAAAAGGTCTTGCGTACTCTTAATCAACTAAAGAGCTCAATGAACCGAGCAGGTCTTCTCTGCCGTAATGACGATTCATTGACCGGTAAAGGTCGCTACTCCCCTTTTTAGGGACTATTTATTTCACTATGATGTAATATACCACAATAATTAAGAATTAAACGATCAAAATGTAATTTTTACTGAATCTTAATGCTTTCCAGCTGTTCGAGAATATAAGCTGTATCTTTTTGATTCTTACAGGAATTCGCGAATGCTTCTGCCGTTTGTTTAGCCTGCAGCATTTCTTCAGGTTGATTCAATAGCGAATACGCCCGTGCCAAAGCTTCATACACAAATGCCTCGTCAAAATCATTAAGACCGTATTGCTGATATATCCTTTCATTTGCTCTGGCATACACCAGCGCCTGTTCCCCATTTCCCGCCTCAGCAAAGGCACGAGAAATCTGCCAGTCTCCTCTTGACCAGTTGACGTGCGTCCCCGCTTCTCCCCAGTGAAATCTCGAAGTTTGGGCAAGTCTGATCATCTCCAGCGTTTCATCCTCTGTCCGTTCAGACTGGTCTATTAAATCCCAGGCTGCATTAAATAGTTGTATAGCAAGTGCTTTATGCTGTTCTTTATCCATCTGATCACCCCTTTTTTATTATTCTCTTTAACGTATTTAAATCCTCCATCAACTTTTCTTCCAGACTGCGATTGTAAAAAACAGCTGCCGGATGAAAGGTCGGGAAGATTTTATATGACCTGTCTGTCCAGTGATAAGATTTGTCCTCCAGTGACCGCAAATATTGCACCGGCTGTTCGATCAGCTGTCCATGAATTTGCGTTACCTTTTTATCGTTACCGGCCAGTCTCTGAAGACCAATGTTACCGAGTGTCACGATGATCGGCGACTGAATATGCTTTATTTCATAATCAAGAATTGGCGCATGGGCCAGAATCTCTTTTTTAGTTGGGGTACGATTATAAGTCCGCTTGATGATTTCGCCATCTCTGGTTCTCTTCTCACCCCATTTATAAGGACGGCTTCTGACCGCGCTCGTGATATACACCTGTTCCCTCGTTAATCCAAGAAAATCGAGAGACTTCATCAGTTCGGCACCTGCTCTGCCGCTAAAGGGAATGCCATTATGTATTTCAGTCTCTCCAGGTGCTTCTCCAACCAGCATTAAGGCGGGATGTTCAGGGCCCTCCCCATACACAAACCCTTCGACTGGAAACCCTTCTATTCGTTTACGGCCCAGTTCAGCTAAATGTTCCGGAATTCTCATGATGTTCCCTCCTTTTGGTCTGTATTCCCTGTTTTGTCGAGGGCAAGCATTGTTTTTTGAGTAGATGTCGTGTTGATCGCATAGTCCTTTTTTCACTGAACTGGCAAACTTTCTGATAAGCTCACGAACCTGCCGCCGAAACTCACAAACTTCCCTTTCAACCTCACAAACTTCTCTTCTATCCTCACAAACCTCTACTCTTAGCTCACGTTCTCCATCATCAAAAAAGGACAGACCCTGTTTCAGGTCCGTCCCGCTTTTTAAATTTTACGCTTCTTCGTTAAATGTGTCTGTCAGCACAGGAACGATCTGCTTCTTACGTGATACAACACCTTTAAGCAATGCTGTTCCGTTTGCTAACGTTACTTTAAATGCTTTTTCCGCTTTTGATGCGTGAGCACCACGGACAATAATGGTGGAATCACTGTTTAAAATATCTGTAACCGCCACGATCGACAATGAAAGATTTTTATCTACCACTGCACGGTCCATCGCCTCTTCAATTTCAGCCTGACGACTAAGAATATCGTTCGGGTCAATGGCATTCACCTGTGCGATTTCAACATCATGTCCACCCATTTCAAAGACTTTTGCGTCAAGAGAAACAAGCTCATCCGCTGTTTTACCGCTCAGGTCTGCTCCTGCTTTCAGCATTTCAAGACCATACTCTTCGGTATTCACTCCGGCAATCGACTGCAGTTCTTCCGCAGCTTTACGGTCCTGATCTGTGCAGGTAGGAGATTTGAAAAGCAGTGAGTCAGAAATAATCGCTGAAAGCATCAGCCCTGCAATTTCTTTTGGAATCTCAACACCATTTTCCTTATACAACTTCAATAGAATCGTAGCTGTACATCCAACCGGCTCTGCTCTGAAATAAACCGGATCACTCGTTTCGAAGTTTGCAATTCTGTGATGATCAATGACTTCAAGCACCTGTACGTCATTGATATCTTCAACACTTTGCTGACGTTCATTGTGATCAACAAGGATCACCTGACCCGTTTCTTCTGAAGCTTTTGAAATCAGTCTAGGCTGTTCTGTTTTAAATGTCTCCAGCGCAAAAGCTGTTTCACCGTTAATCTCACCAAGACGTACCGCTTCCGCATCCATACCAAGCTGCTGCTTTAAATAAGCGTAGGCGATTGCAGAGGTGATCGTATCTGTATCAGGATTTTTGTGTCCAAAAACGAGAACTTTACTCATATTGAGGCTCCTTTATAAATGGAATTGTTATTCAAATCAATCATTCCCATTTTAGCAAGGATTGCAGAAAGATTGAAGTCAGATTTCCTAAACACATAAAAAAAGAGTATCTTTATAAAAAGATACTCAATCAATTCATTATTTTTTTCGCAATAAGGCAAGTGTTTTCTCAATATCATTCAATAATTCATGATCTTCCGTCTTCTTCTTTTCTTCCTTCTTGCCAGGACGGTCCATGATACTGAAAGGCTTTCTTGTATAGGTCGTCTCTTTTAATTGCTCGATCTTTTTCAAAATGGCAACATGGCTGATGCGGACATACTTACCTTCTTCATCGTACAGCTCTTCATTGACACTAATCTGGGCCTCGACTTTTTCACCTTTTACAAGTCCCTTATCAACAGCAGTTGTCCAAATGAAACGGTTTCCGGCTGCATCAGTAAAATGAATGACGTTTGAAAGATGTGACTTAGCCCTAGGCTTCACGTGTATAACTTCCAGATCAATCGTAATTCTCATTGCGTTAATCCTCTCTCTCTATTTCTCTATGTAGAATGTTTATATGACAAAACCCAATTCACTACCAATAAAATGAAAAGTTTAAAGGACTTTTTCAGTATAAATGATAGTGCGGTGCAGTTGTCAATTAGAAATACCATCCATTTAAAGGGATTTATCAAAAAAGGTTGCTATAACAACTTTTTTAGCAATAAAAATATCATTTTTTATTTATTCGTTTGTCCTGATTAAAAAACATCATCACTTATTTTCTGAAAAAACAGACTTTCGTACGATTTTTCATGTATATGCAAATGTATTGACAGCTGTTATGGATGAGTATAACATATTTAGGATATCTAAAAGACATTGTAATTGTGGACATTTTATAGAGAAAGAAGGCATCAACGTGGGAGCGGAACAAAAGAAAAAAATGATCATATTAATGATCAATATGTTTATTGCTATCGGAAGCTTTGGAATTATTATTCCTATCCTGCCGGCTTATCTGGAGTCAATTGGTCAGGGCGGTCAGGCAGCAGGTCTGATTATTGCGATTTTTGCCGGCGCGCAGCTGATTATGTCACCCATTGCCGGCAAGTGGACAGACGTATATGGCCGTAGAAAAATGATTATCTATGGTCTGGCAGGTCTGACACTGTCTATGTTTATTTTTTACCTTGCTGATAACCTTTGGATTTTATATTCTTCCCGTGTAATTGGTGGGGTTGGAGCGGCTCTTCTTGTACCTGCAATTTTCGCTTATGTAGCTGACATTACAACACTCGATCAGCGTGCAAAAGGAAACAGTTACATCTCCGCTGCTATGTCACTCGGGATTGTCATCGGACCTGGAATCGGTGGATTTCTGGCAGACTTCGGACTAAAAACACCTCTACTCGTTTCAGCTCTCGTTTCTTTAGTGGCTGTCATTTTCTCCATTGTCGTATTGGAAGAAAGCCTTGCAGAGCATGAACGTCCGGAAATCGTGGAAGGTGACGATCCACTTCTGAAGAAACTTGCGCTTTCGGTAAAGAAACCCTACTTTATACCCTTGTTCATCACACTGATCATGAGCTTCGGTTTGTTGGCATATGAAACAGTGATCGGATTATTCGTCGATATTCAATTCGGTGCATCACCGGCAGACATTGCCCTTATGATTACGTCAACAGGGATAATCAGCGTTATTGTCCAGCTGTTCGTAGTAGAGCGTGTAGTCAGACGTTTCGGTGAAGGTACAACGCTAAATATCTTCCTTGGGGTTGCTGCTGCAGGATTTTTAATGACACTGTTTGCGTCAACTTACGTAAGCTTTTTCATCATTACATTGATTGTCTTCCTTGCAACTTCTTTACTGCGCCCGGTACTGACAACGCTTGTATCAAAGCTTGCCGGTAACGAGCAGGGGTTTGCAATGGGTATGAATAATACTTATATGAGTATCGGAAACGTGCTCGGACCAACCATTGCAGGAGCATTGTTTGATATCAATATCCTGTATCCATTTATGCTTGGGCTGGTAATTTTGTTAATTACAATGGGGGTTTCGATCGCCTGGCAGAAACAGCAGGCTAAGAAGCTTGCAAAGGTTGAAGCGGATCAGCCGGTTTGATGAAAATGAAGAGCTGTACAGCGAATCGTGCTGTACAGCTTTTTTGGTTTTATAAGTCGGGCCGGACTCATCCTTCTCTTTCCTTTGTCTAGCTGCGGCGACTAGCCCCTCGAGGTCATAGGTCAAAGATGAACGAGGGCGAAGGTCAGCCCTCTTTTCATCTTCGCCTTATGCTTGTCGGGGCTGGACAAGTCGCCTCCGCTTTTCTATGGGCCGGGCGGTGAACCCCTTGTGCTTCGCACAAGGGGTTCACCTGTCCCTTTCCGCCACAGAAGTCTTCGGATGAGTCCGGCCCTCGTTGTGTGATTATACCACCCGGTTTTTGTTAAAGAATCGGGACATACTAAGCTGTTTACCTGTCGCTTCTCTAAAGACAATCCGCAATAATGTCAGTATTCTCAGGTGATTATTTTCACTTCAGAAATTTCACGCATACCGGTTCCGGTACTTCGATTTTTTGTCCTGTCCATGTGAGTCTTCCTGTTTCAGGATCGCGGTTAAAGAGAACGATACTGTCGCTTTCCTGATTGGATGCCACGATATATTTTTCACTTGGATCAAGGACGAAGTCACGCGGCCAGTTGCCTTCTGTTGATACGTATTCAATATGTGTCAGTTCACCGTTGTTTTCATCCGCTGAGTAGACTGCGATGGAGTTATGACCACGATTGCCTGCGTAGACGAAACGACCGTCAGATGAGATATGAATCGCGCTTCCCTGACTGTTTTCAGTGAAATCACCTGGAATAGCTGGGATTGCCTGAAGCTGTCGGAAGTTTCCTGTTTCTTTATCATAGGCAAGGGTCAGTACTTCATTGGTGAGCTCTGTCATGCAGTATGCCAGAGGCTGTTCAGGGTGGAAGACAAGGTGACGTGGTCCTGCTCCTGCTTCTGTTTTGAACACAGACGCCTCTTGCAGCGCTCCTTCCTGATAACGATAGGAAATGATTTCGTCTGTTCCGAGATCAACAGCGACTATATAGCGCCCGTCAGGTGAAAATCCGCTGTAATGAGTGTGTGCAGCATCCTGTCTGTCTTTGTTAGGACCTTCACCTTCATGCTTCACGACATCAAGTTGCTCCTTTAATGCGCCTGTTTCCGGATCACGGCTGTAAAGCGCAAGTGTACCGTCATGGTAAAAAGCAGCTGCTGCAAACTTTCCGTCAGGACTCACACTTAGATGACAAGGAGAACCATCTTTTACGTTAAGGTGATTGATATACGTCAGTTCCCCCGTCTGCTGGTCGACTTGATAGGCTGACAAACCACCAGGTGCCACGGCATACAAATAGCCCTGCGAGTGATCCGCGTTTACATAGGTTGGACTGTCCCCTTTCGCTGCTACTCCCTTTACTGAAAGTGATCCTGTTTCTGTATTCAGTTCAATCTGATAAATACCTTTACTGGACTTTCTTGTATATGTACCAATGTAACCGGTGAATTGATTTGTCACTTTGATCCTCTCCTTTCATTCTCCTGTTCTCATACCACATTTTCCATCAACAGAAACCCCTCCGTCAAATCATGAGCCATGCAATGAAAGGAATGGTAATCAGACTCAGCAGTGTGGAAGCAAAAATGGTGACCACTGCTGTCTCTTCTTCACTCGTAAACTTTGAAAATAGCACAGCGGTAATCATAGCGGTCGGCATCGCTGTCTGAATCACAATCAGCTGTGCCGTCCATCCGGTAAATGAAAACAGCTGAAGGATCAGCATCATTAAAAGCGGAATCACCATCAGCCTGAAGGATAAAGGAAACCATAGTTCCGGAAAGAAGATCTCCCGTTTCTTTTTAAGCAGTGGTGGCAGTAACATCCCTACATACAGCATAGCCATGGGTGCAGCCAGCGCTGCGAGCATTTCTACAAATTGAATCATCATCCCCGGTGGCTGAAAACCGCTTACCGCAGCCAATATACCAATCACGATTGCGCCAACAGGCATATTAATGACTGCTTTCAGCTGCCTGATATGAAATTTCCCTTCCGCTTGCAACAGATAGATGACGATGGTATATACCGTCAAACTGAGTCCTGCGTCAAAGATCGCTGCGAGGAAACCGCCTGCAGGTCCAAAGATGGCAGCAGCAAGAGGAATACCAATAAACCCCGTGTTTCCAAGAGCTCCAAGGATCATCATTTTTTTAGCAAATACAGAACGAAGTCTCAGCAAATAAGCCGCCACTCCGACAAGCACAAGCGCTGCGAGATGATAGACAATCGATATACCGAAAATCATTCCCGCTTCAGCGAGTGCGCCACCAGTCAAGTCCACACTGAACACACCATTTAAAATGACTGCCGGCACCGCAATATTTAAAATGAGTAAAATTAAAACGGATTTCACTTCCGACGTTACATTCACCTTCATTGCAAAAATGGATCCTGTAGCAATCATCAATCCCATCACAATAATGGTTGACAGTACCGTTTGGATATCCATCGGCCCCAACCCTTTTCTTTCCGATTTTCATCCATCGTACTTGATCGTACATTCCCTGTCCACTTTCTTAGGAAATTTCAAAAATGATGTTTTTGTTAGATAGATTTGGGAATACACGGGGATAGAAGTGACAACCCATCGCCAAATGAAATATTACAATAGAAGGTGTTATAATGTTTCAACTGAAAGATATGTGGACCTTTTTATGGTCGTTTTTAATTGTCTTCCCTACAGTCTCTCTGATTCATCAACTCGGTCATGCGTTTTTCGCCAGGATTTTTGGCGGTACATGTACATTCGCGCTTGGACGTGGAAAAAAACTTTTCTGTATAGGTCCAATCAGTGTTCATACGATTTATTTTTTAGATTCCTTTTGTAAATACACGGATTTAAAAACAAGTAATCGCCTGACTCACTGTCTGGTGCATCTCGGTGGCGTTATTTTCAATCTTGGATCTATTCTTTTGATCAATGTGTTGATCATGCAGGATATCATTAAACCTGACGTCTTTTATTATCAATATGCATACTTCTCAGTTTATTTTGCTGCATTCTCACTATTACCCGTGAACTTTGGGAATGGGAAATACAGTGATGGATATGCAGCATATCGAATTCTTAAATATAAGCAGAGAATTCAACTGGAGAATTAAGAAAAGGAAGAGGTACTATGCCTGAAGGACCTGAAATCAGACGTGCTGCTGATCAAATAGAAAAAGCCGTTAAGCAAAAGACCATTTTAGAGGTGTCTTTTGCTTTTGAACATTTACAGGATTATGAACCTCTATTTGCCGGTGAAAAAGTGTTGAAGGTTGAAACAGTCGGCAAAGCCATGCTGATGCGTTTCTCTAACGGCTATACGATATACAGTCACAACCAGCTTTATGGTAAATGGGTGATCAGAAACGCTTATAACTATCCGAAAACGAATCGTCAGCTGAGGCTTGCCGTTCATACAGAAAAGAAGTCTGCTCTTTTATACAGCGCCTCTGATATTGAAGTGCTTAAAGATGAAGAGGTTCACCTTCATCCTTTTATCGCAAAAGCAGGACCTGATCTACTCAATCAAAAAGTTTCAGCAAAAGATCTGATTACTAGGATGAAGGATAAAAGATTTGCCGGCAGACGCTGGACTGCATTGCTGCTCGACCAGGCATTTGTTGCTGGAAACGGGAACTATTTGCGAAGCGAAATATTATTTAAAGCAGGGATTCACCCTTCATTAAGACCCAAAGACTGCAGAGAAAATCAGCTGAGACTTGCTGCTGAAGCCATTCTTCAATTAACAAAACAATCCTATGAAACCGGCGGTATTACCAATGATCTTGAACTTGCCAATAAACTGAAGGCACAAGGTCAAAAGAGGTCCGCTTATCGCCATTGGGTTTTTGCCCGGGCTGGTCAATCATGCAGGATTGATGGGACACCGATCGAAAAAATCATTGCGGGTTCAAGAAGGCTTTATTTTTGTCCAACGTGCCAGGCAATTGAGCGTGATCATTTGTGAGATTGTTATACAGCACAATCGTTTTAGCCATCGTTGCAGTTGCAGGATGGTTGATTTATAAGGAAATGGAATACCGTGAAGAGTTGAGAAACAGGCCTTTACCCCAGGGTCTCCATCCGGTCGTTGCGGAAAAACGCGACCAGTTAATAGAAGAAGCATCGGGAAGAGGAATCGACATCATCATCACAGATGATTTCCGATCCTTCGAAGAACAGGATGAAATTTATGAACAGGGCCGCACAACAGAAGGAAACATCGTATCCTATGCCCGTGGCGGAGAGTCTTATCACAACTTTGGACTGGCCATCGATTTTGCCATTCGTGATGGAGAAGATGTTCTTTGGGACCTGGAATATGACGGGAATGAAAATGGGGAATCCGACTGGATGGAGGTCGTTGCAATCGCCAAAGACCTTGGCTTTGACTGGGGAGGCGACTTCAGAGGCTTTAAAGACTACCCCCATTTTGAAATGCCATTTGGCCTTTCCATCCGTGAACTGCAAAGAGGCGAACGGCCGGAAGAAGGACCAGTTGAATATTAATGATCTCATGAACCAGTTGAAACAAATTCCTTGAGTTCTTAGCTATAAACTGAAGGAAATGTTACAAAAACTTTAATATTTTTAAATATAGTTATGAAATTCTACAAAAAGGGCCGGTGACATCCGGAGACTCCTGTGGCAGTAAAGCGACAGGTGAAACAGCGTAGTGCGCAGCACTAGCTGGTTCACCGCGCGGCCGCGGAAAGCGAAGGATGTCACCGGCCCGGTTTTTAAGGCTCATTCCTAATAAACTTAACTCAGCCACATACGCTCTTCATTATCTAACAAGCTCCACTTTAGCAAATGAATAACCTGATTCACGGTGAATTCCATTCACAACAAGTGATAGGCGCTGCGAAAACATCGGGGCATCCACAACAACAGTATGAAACTCTCCTTCTTCTCCACACGCATCCACTCCGAATGATTCCAGCTGTTGAATCACATCTTCTGATAGCGTCTGACCTAGAAATGTATCAGGAAGTTTACTGTCCTGAACCGCAATAATCATACATTCAAAACCGTGTTCAAGTAACTGATTCAGCACGTCTCGTCTTTCTAATTTCCATAACGGGTGATGAGCAGTCACTGACTTTTTGGCACACGTATCCTGTACCCATTTCAAATGATCCTCAAGATCAATATCTCCAAACACTCCGTCATGGACATCGTCACTCTTCATTTCTTCAAGTGCTTCTAAAAATTTCGCCTCATAAGTTCCCCAGGAAGCTCCCCTTATAATTAAAGGAACACCCACTGCATCAGCCTGAGCCTGAATGACTTCCATAGGCATAGCATGTGATCTGGATCGCTGTTCCGATTCTTCAAACATCGTTAAAAGAAAAGCTGGATCGTGATGTTGCTGAAGCATTTTATAAAAGGAAAGAGCGGAATCCTTACCTCCGCTCCACGAACAGAAAAAACGTGTCATCTGAATTCCTCCTACCGCGCGAGAATCTCAGGAATTTTTTCAATACGATCCACCTGATAATCTGCCTTTTCCCACTCATCAGGCTGTCCGAATCCATATGTGCATGCAACGACCGGTATGTTATGAGCACGCGCTGCTTCTATATCAGAATAGCGATCTCCCACCATGATGGCCTCTTCTTCTTCAAAATGGTCAAAGTGCACTTCCAGTATATCTGCCTTCTTCTCCCCATTGATCGTTCCAAGACAGATCGGGTTTGTGAAGTATTCACGGATGTTCTGTGAATCAAGGACCATATCAAGGTAATGAGTTCCGCAGTTGGACGCTGTTGATAAAACATGCCCCTGATCCTTTAACGTTTGCAATGTCTCACGGACGCCAGGAAACAAAATATTCTTTCCTTTCACAAGCTGATTCAGAAACATACTGCGCCGTTTTCTGATAATCGTTACTTCCTGCGGTGATGCTTCCGGTACCACCTTTGCCCAGAAATCGTTTCCTGTCAGCCCATATGCAGACCGGACTGTTTCTATTGAAGGATCCTCAAGATGAGGCATGTCCTCAAGTGCAAGATGAAGTGCTTCTATTAAGTGATCCGAGGAATCAACTAAAGTACCATCTAAATCAAATAGAATAAGAGCCATCTATTTCCCCTCCTGATGTATAAACTGAATTTTTACTCACTTTGTTATTATGGCATACTTTTCAGTTGGAAGGAAAATTCAATTGGCTTCTATACCCAGTTCATTTCTTCATACAAGCCGTCATTTTTCACCTCTTTCCATTCCTCTGATAACAGACTGGCTGCTCTTCTCAGCTCACCTAGCCGGTATTCATATTCGGTAAAGAATTCTTTATCAGCGTTCATTTTTTCCCATTCATGAAGCAGTCGTACTAATTCCACACTTTCTGTTGAACATTCAAGAAGATCACTATATGTTGAGGTGTTTATTTTTCCTGATGGATTTACAGCTGACATCATTAATAACCATTTAGATGAACGTTCACTGAAATCAACTTTATTGTTTTTATAATATAACTTAAAGCATGGAAGGTTAATGGAAATAACGTGGAGATCACGGGAGAGTTTTAAGCCTGGGGTATTGGCACGATACTTTCTTTTTATGAAATAGCCTTCATCATTTCCAATAGAAAATTGTCTTTGGAAATGGATATTGATTATTACGAGAGGGGTATCATATTTTTCACCATTAACCCGCTGCAAATGAAGATCTTTTAACAATAATGGGACCATAAAAATATCTTCCAAAGTATTCATAAAACGGACTTCGAGATCAAAATCTCCTCCATCCTGATTGAATCCCCGGTAATAAAATTTCGTTAAACGTGATGACAAAGGTTCTCCCGGATAACCAAAAGGTCTTCTTTCGATGGTTTTTGTTTTGTTGCCCCAGTAGGAATAAAGAAAGTCAAATATGAATTCAGGGTGGTAGGAAGCATCCAGCTGAGCCCGGTCATGGAGTTCTATAAAGGCGATATCCACTGATAAATCTGCTCTGTTTATCATCATTATTACATCCCTTCGAGTTGTTACATGAAGTGTACTGAATGGGGTGATGGTTGTAAAATAGGGAAATATTGTTTTTGGTGTTGAGTGTGAGGGTTAAAATCGATGAATTTCTATGGAGGTTGGATGATTTTTGGTTAGTTGAATGGATGTAAAAACGTTGAATGATGTAATTTAAATTTTTTATAATCAGGTCCATGGAGATCCTCCGCTTTCTTTTGTCCAGCTCCGGCGACTAGCCCCTTGAGGTCATAAGTCAAAAATGAACGAGGGTAAAGAGCAACCCTCGTTCATTTTCCTCTTATGCTTGTCGGGGCTGGACGAGTCGCCTCCGCTTTTCTAAGGCCGCGCGGTGAGCCAGCTAATGCTCCGCATTACGCTGTTTCACCTGTCCCTTTCCGCCATAGGAGTCTTCGGATGCCATCAGACCTTTGAAAATGTGCGCAAGTCATTACCTTTTTTAAAAAATAAAACAGCAGCACCACAATACCAAAGCATTGTGATTCTGCTGTTTTATTTTATGTTTTATGATGTTGTCGTTTTTTCAGTCCGGTATATTTTTTTCTTTTTGGCAGGTACATGATGTTTAAAATAGGACTGGATGATATCTTCATCTGAATGGGGAATGTATTCCCCTTTGACGATTTGTGCTCCGTTGATACAGCCGCTTGAGAGGATGATGACATCTCCCTCGTCTGACAGTGATAAGGATTTTAACACTCCTTCTTTACGGGTCAAAGAAGTATTAATCGAAAGATTGTCAGGATAGCGGAAGCCTGTCATGACCTGATCAACGACTTTCTGAGGGTCATGATCTCCAGGGTGATCGACTGTCACGATAATTTCATCCGCTTTTCCTTCGACTGTTTCAGCCATTTTCGGCATTTTCCCAAAGTCTCTGATTCCAATCCCAGCGATCATCACGATGAGTCTGCGATGCGGAAGCTTCTTTACCTCCTGAAGAAGGCTGTTTAAGGCAACAGGTGTGTGGGCGTAATCAATAATGATTCTTCGATTGCCGTACTCTTCGATCACTTGAAAACGTCCTTTTGGATTTTCAATGGTCATGAGATTAGGCAATACCGTTTCCAGAGAAAGCCCTGCATGAAGTCCTGCTCCGATTGCAGCTAAGAGGTTTTGCACATTGTAGTTTCCATATACGGATGATCTGACTAGATAGGATTGTCCATTTGCCAGCAGTTCGAAAGATGTTCCCTCTTCCGTGACGTGACAATTATCTGCGATCAGATCGGCTCCCGAATGACGATCAAGACTGTAGGTGATCAGATCACCTTTAAAAGAAGAAGCTAATTCTCTTCCCATATGATCATCGTCAATATTCACGACAGCTTTTTTTGTCTGATCAAATAATTTCATTTTCGACATCTTATAATGTTCAAATGTCTTATGATACTCCAGATGCTCCAGAGAAAGGTTAGTATGAATGGCAACATCAAATTCGATGCCTTCTACACGCTTCTGATCGACTGCAATCGAAGAAACTTCCATCACAGCCGCCTGGTCTTTACGCTCACGAAGATCATGAAAAATCTTATGCAGGTCAGGCGCTTCGGGGGTAGTTGGCGTACTTTTTTTATATACGATTTCCTCACGGGAAGAGAAAATGCCTGTCGTGCCAATAGATCCTGTTGGAATCCCGCACTGTGTAAACAGGGATCTGACAAAAGCTGCAACCGTTGTTTTACCGTTTGTACCAGTGACAGCAATGGTTTTAAGCTTTTTATGTGCATGTTTATAAAAGTGTGTTGAAAAATTAGCGAGCGCTGTACGATCATCCTCAACTACCACAAATGTTGCAGTTAAATGCCTTAAGCTGACTTCCTGAAGCTTTGAAAAATCAGTCCCGACAATAAGCACAGCCCCATTTTTAATCGCTTCATCTATAAATTCATGTCCATCAGCAACCTCGCCTTTTAAGCAAAAAAATGCATGATTTACCTGAGTACGTCTGGAGTCAAATGAAATTCCCGATATTTCCTGCTTTCGGGAATTAAAAATATGGTTGATATTCATATTTGTTTCTGTAAAATTGATGACCATTATTCATCCCCTGTCTTTCATAAGTTTTATTACCCCTTTCCCTGAAATTCGACAAATAATGCGCGAATGTTTGACTTTATTTTGAATTCAAAATTTTACATGGATGACTTTGTTATAAATAAGCGTCTGGTTATTAAAAGTCGGACCGTTTTTAATAATGATGTGAACAAAAATAAAAAGCCGACGCAAGCACCATCAGCTTTAGTATTGCTCGTTAAGATTTAATTAGTCATTACTGCATTCGCAAATCATGAGCACATTTCCATCAGGATCCTCGAATGTGAAAAATTCATTAAATTCGATGTCGCTCACATTCTGCGCTTCAAAATCATTTATGTACTCATAGCTTTTCTGAATGTCATCTGTGTTGAAATGAAAAAGCGGTACCGTGTTCTTTTTTCGTTTAGCATAAATTTTCTGGTCAAGGATCAGGTTGTGCCCGTCCTGCAATCGCAGGACATACAGGTGCCCGTGAACAATTTCATCTGACGCAGACATACCGAGCAAACCACAATACCAGTCCCTCGCTACCTCAATATCCTTCACCGGAATAAATGTACCGCCAATTTTAGGCTGAATAGGATTTTTCATTGAAACGCTCCTCTCTTATCCACTACCATTCTTTTTACTGAACTGGAAATCCTGCCGGCTGTTCAATTTTTATATTGTGATTTAGAATAGGAAGAAACGTTTTTGGAGGGTATTATGGTTTTTGTTCGAAAAGCAGAAGAAAAAGATATTCATGAAATGACCGCTATTTATAACCAGGCAGTTGCTGACACAGTGGCTACCTTTGACTTAAAACCTCATACACTTGAGCAGCGAAAAGAATGGTTCTCCCGCTACCAGGACCGCTATCCATTAATTGTGGCTGAAAAAGACGGCCGCGTTGCCGGATACTGCAGCCTGAGCCCATTCCGAGATAAAGAAGCCTATATGGATACCGTCGAGCTGTCCATATACATATCTCCTGAATTCCAGGGCGCAGGTATCGGTAAAAAACTGATGCAAGCGATTCTTGGAGAAGCAAAAAACCGCCAATTTCATGTCGTGATCGGGGGCATTACCGGTGGAAACGAAGCCAGCGTCAGACTCCATGAGCGCTTCGGTTTCGAATTTGTCGGCAACTTCAAACAAGTAGGCTTCAAATTCGGCGAATGGCAGGACGTTCATTTTTATCAGCTGATTTTAAATTAAAGTTAAAAACCGGCCAGAACCTCTGCGGCAAAAGCAGATGGGCTGACCGGTATTTTTATTCCTTTACTAAGGTGACTTATTCAATCGCTTCAAAAAATAATTCAGGCTTTCCAGAAGAAGATTCAGGCTTTCAGAAATTTAATTCCTTCACTTAATCTTTATACATCCCTTTTCCCTTCATTACACTTACACAATTACCTCACTAATGATCAGAATTCCTTCATTCAAGCCAACCATCCCATCAAAACCCATCAGGCCTCAAAACCCACCTTATGACGCGAAACAAACTCCCTGCCAAACAAACCCCAATCCGCGTCACACCATTATTTTCATTCCTATAAAAATAAGGTTTTGGAAACTCGCACAAATAGGGCATGGGGCATCCGTAGACTCCTACGGCAGAGGAGCGACAGGTGAGACAGATGTGCGAAGCACAGCTGGCTCACCGCGCGGCCGTGGAAAGCGAAGGATGCCCCATGCCCGGTTTGACTTCATCTCACTCCACAATCTCCACCCCATACTCCTCAAACCAGTAATCCAGCTGCACCAGATACGCCATCAGCTGCGGTCCCGCCATCAGCTGACCAAACCACGGAACACTGAACGACGCACCATTTGTCCGGATCAGTTCATTCAGCTTTGTTTTCGAAAACAGCTCCGGAAGCACCGAAGAACTCTTCACAGAAGCTTCCTTCAGCATCTCTTTCACAGCTTCTGTATAAGCCGGGTGATACGTTTTAGGATAAGGACTTTTCTTCCTGTATAAAATCTCATCCGGCAACAGTCCCTCAAGCGCTTTTCTTAAGATGCCCTTCTCCCTGCCACCATGCTGCTTCATACCCCACGGAATATTCCACGCGTACTCCACAATTCGGTGGTCAGCAAACGGAACGCGCACTTCAAGACCTGCCGCCATACTCATACGATCTTTTCGATCCAGCAGTGTTGTCATAAAGCTGATCATATTTAAATAAGCCATTTCCCTGCGCAGCGCGTCCGTTTCTGCTTCTCCATCCATTCCCGGCGTTTCAGCACGTATTTTTTTCGCCTCTTCAACCAGGTATTCTGACAAATCCAGCTTCGTTTTCCACGCAGGTAATATAAACGCTTCCCTCATTTTCACGGAGCGAATCCATGGGAATCCCGGCTTCTTCAGCAGTGCTTCATTTTGAAACCAGGGATATCCCCCAAAGACCTCATCCGCACATTCACCAGACAAGGCAACGGTATATTTTTTCTTAATCCCTTCACAAAACCATAAAAGAGATGAATCAATATCCGCCATGCCAGGAAGATCTCTCGCTTTTACCGCATCCTTTAGTCTTCCTCCCAGCTCCTGCTGACTGATTGTAAAGGTTTCATGATCAGATTTTAAGAAATCGGACATGGTCTGAATAGCCGGTGCATCCTCACTCGGTTTAAATGCATCCGGTTTGTAGTGAAGGCTATTTTCCTCATAAGTAATGGAACACGTATTCAATGCAGAAGCCTGCTCTTTAGCCGCCACGGAACTGATTGCGCTTGAGTCGACTCCTCCTGATAGAAAGGTGCAAATTGGCTTGTCGGACACCAGCTGCCGCTTCACTGCATCTTCAAACAAACCTCTTAGATGAGCAGAAGTTTCTTCAACATTTTCACGGTGCTGTTCCGACTTAACATTCCAATACCTCCATACCTTTAGTCCTCTTCGTGTATACGTCATGGCATGGGCAGGTCTGAGTTCACTGATCCCTTTCAATACTCCGCTGCCGGGCTTTCTGGATGGGCCGAGGCCGATTAGCTCCTGCAACCCTTCCCTGTCTAATTGTGCCTTTTGCTCCGGATGTGCGAGGATCGCCTTCAGCTCTGAGCCAAACAGTAACTCGCCGTCTTTTTCCGTATAGAAAAAAGGTTTTACCCCCAGTCTGTCCCTGCAGGCGAAAAATTCCTCCTGCCTGTGATCCCAGATGGCAAAAGCAAAAATGCCGTTAAAGTGTCGCGAACATTCCGGACCCCACTCAATAAACGCACGCAGGACGACTTCTGTATCTGATCTTGTTCCAAACGTATGCCCTTTTCTTTTTAGTTCTGTTCGTAATTCCTCTGTATTATAGAGCTCACCATTATAAATTAACGTGAATTGACCTTTATCTGTTTTGGCAGACATTGGCTGTGCACCACCCGCCGGATCAATGACCGTCAGCCGGGTATGACCAAAAAGTGCATGACTCATGGCTTTGATACCATAAGCATCCGGACCTCTTTTATCCAGTGTACCGACCATTTTTTCAATGGTTTCCCACTCATTTATGAGAGGACGCTTCCAGCTCACCCATCCAGTTATTCCACACATATGCAGACACCGCCTTTCATCATGACAGTGTATGATGTTGTGAATAAAATTAGAATGTATAGCGTGAAACCTGTTCCCCGTGAATCATCATACCCTCCTGTTCCACAAATCCCATGGTTGAGTATAAGCCCGCCGCAAAAGTGTTTTCGGGTTCATAGGATAACGTGATCGTCGTGTGCCGGTCTTCCTTCACTTTGCGAATTTCATCTATCACAAGCTGAATCGCCTTTTTACCATAGCCTTTACCCTGTTGTTTTTCATCAATCATCATCCGGTAAATCCAATATTCCCCGTCGTCACGATCAAGCCCGAATAGTGTAAAACCAACCATTTCATCATCCTGATAGATACCCATTGCATGAAAGTCCGTTAAAAAGTTTAGCTGTGCCAGTGATATCGCATTAGAAGCCACAAACGTCTCCTGATCAGTCCGGACCTTTAATCGTACAGCTTTCAGCCAGTTATGTTCGTCAATTTTCTTTAAATGAACCATGCTGATTCTCCTTTTTATAAGCCGATATCATTTTCTCCACCGATAAACCGTTAATTTCCATGCCTTCAATCTGGCAACCGGTCAGTTTAACATTTGTTAAATTACACGCCCTAAACGTACTGTTCGTTAGCCCCGCGTACCAAAAGCTTGCTTCCTCAATGGTTGAATCTGCAAGCAGACTGCCTGACATATTCACATTTTGAAACCTGGACTTTCTCAGATTGGCATTGGACACTGAAAACCGCTGAAGATTAGCATCTGTCACATTCACATCCTCAGCTTTAATGGAAATAAGTTCTCTTTCCGATAAATCACGGTCAACAATCTGCCCTGAAGGTCTGGTCACATCGCGTTTCTTTTCAAAATAAAGCTCATCTTCCGTTTCGAACACAAGCTCATACCCGCATGCCTGATAAAAATAACGGTTCGGCAACTGCCTTGCAGATGTCTCAAGCTGCCATTTGAAGCGATCTGGATACTGCTTCTCCAGCTGCTTCATTGCCTGTTTACCGTAGCCTTTTCCCTGCTGAGAGACCGCAATAAAAATGCGGTCGATCCGGGCATAGCCCCTTGCAGGAAATGTCAGCACAGCACCACCGATCAGTACACCTTCAAGTTCAAGACATAAAACATCGAGATGCGCGGACATATACTGCATCATCTCCGGGTCTGCATATCCGGGCGGCTGTACATTCGCATCCGTTCCTCCCTCAGGCATCCATCTCTCCGCTTCCTTTGAAAAGACCTGATCAGATAGTGCAGTCAGTGCCTGAATATCATGTTGTTCTGCTTTTCTTACTGATAATTCCCTCATATTAATCCCCTGTCTGCTCACTTCGTTTTTTGTAATAGCTCTCTTTTCTTCTGTACAAGCGCCTGAAATTCTTCCTCAAGCACAGGGTCTGGCATAAGGCTGATCCTGCTCAGCACTTCTGAGATCTTTGTTTCAACCATGAGTAATTGATCTTTGCTTTCATCACGGCTTTCAGACGGTTGATACGCCTGATAGTCAGCAAGCGTACCATCGAACACATGAAGCTCGCCCTTTTTAATTTCAAGAATCCTTGTTGCGAGCCTGCTGGTTAATTGCCTGTCATGCGAAACGAATAAAACGGTGCCCCGATAATCCATCAGCAGGCTTTCCAGCGCCTCAACCGCTTCAATATCAAGAAAATTGGTCGGTTCATCCATGACCAAAACGTTTAAATCACCTAAAAACACTTTGGCAAACGCTACCTTCACCCGCTCTCCACCGGAAAGAACAGAGACAGGTTTATAGACATCATCACCATAAAAATGCAGCCGGGCGAGAACGGTTCTGATCAGGTCTTCTTTTTGGATCGAATCCTCACTGACATTTGCAAGAATTGTTTTGTCTGTTTTCAGGCGGTCAAGATTCTGACTGAAATAGCCGAATTTCACGGACGGCGATACATGAATGTCTTCTTTACCGTCCAGAACAGCCCGTATCAAAGTTGTTTTTCCTGAACCATTTTCTCCGATCAGTCCCAACTTCTGACCGCCTTTAATGTGAAATGGTTTGATTGAAAACAGCTTCTTATCTCCGGCTGTTATGATCTGCTTATCAAATCGTATAATCGCTCTTCCTTTCATATCCGACTCATTTGGCAGATTCATTTTAACCGGGGGCAATTCTCTGGGTCTCTCCACCTTCTCCATCTGTTTAAGCCTTGTCTCAAGCGCCTTTGCCGTTTGTCTCAGCTTCTTCTGCTTTTTAGCAAAGTACGGCTTGGCATTCTTCGATTCAATTTCAGTACCGTCCTTCGGTTTCTTCGTAGCACGCTTCGCCCGTTTTTCCTTCTCTTCAATGGCGTCTTCAAGCTGCTTCTTTTTACGCTCATACTGAACATGGGCTTCCTCCTGCTGACGCCTTCTGAGTGCTTTTGTTTCAGCAAAAGCAGAATAGTTCCCTTTAAATTCCTGGATCTTCCCTTCATCGATTTCCCAGATTTTCGTACAAAGCTTGTCAAGAAACGCCCGGTCGTGCGAAACCATCAGGATGGAACCAGGAAACCTTTCCAGATGCTGCTCAAGAGACTGAACGTGTTCAACGTCGAGGTTTGTTGTCGGCTCATCTGCCAGTAGAAGATCCGGCTTTTCAGCAAACGCCTGATTAATATATTCCTGCGTAACCTCTCCTCCGCTTTTTACCGTATCCGTATTTTTCAGCTGGGGAAGCAGGGTAATATGTCCATTTTTGAACAGCTCACCTTCTTCAGCTTGCAGCTTTCCAGCGACGAGGTGAAGAAGGGTTGACTTTCCAGAACCATTCTTTCCGACCAGGCCGATCCGGTCACCCTTTCGAATGGTCAGTTCATCTATTTCAAATAAAGTCCTTGCTTTTACCGCCATTTTGATTTCTTTTAATTCCAGTAAAATTGTCATACGATCATCCCCTATTTTCAATTGTCAGGGGACAAAAAAAGCCCCCTATCCGCTTATCGAATAGGAGGCATGGGTACACGAATGCCTTAAAAGGAGAGTCTTCTCCCGATTAAAACATTCCCCGGTTAAGCCTAATCCTATTCTGAAAACGGATGATGCGCGTGAAGACAGACGGGTTGCGTGTGCCGATCACAGAGTTATCATCATTGTTTTCTAAAAATAGGATTAGTACTTCATTCTCCCGGGTCACCCTTCCGTTATTTGTTAGCACCATCTTATGGCATTAAAATTGTCACTGTCAAGACTTTTCTTTCACACGCAGCAGACGCATACCGTTCAATGTGACAAGAAGTGTTGCACCAAGATCAGCAAAAATCGCGATCCATAAGGTCAGCCAGCCTGGCACAACAAGCAGTAGCGCAATCACTTTAATGCCGATTGAAAAAGCGATATTCTGCTTGATGATCCAGAGTGCTTTACGGCTTAATTTCACTGTAAATGGCAGCTTTTCAAGATCATCTCCCATCAGGGCAATATCAGCTGTTTCCATGGCAGTATCCGTTCCGGCACCACCCATTGCAATCCCGACTGTTGAGGCAGCAAGTGCCGGCGCATCATTGACACCATCCCCAACCATGGCAACCTGACTGCCTGAGGCACGAAGCTTTTTGACCTCTGACAGTTTATCTTCCGGAAGAAGCTCGGCTCTCACTTCGGAGACGCCCGTTGCTTTTGCAATCGCAGCAGCCGCTTCTTTATTATCACCTGTCAGCATAATCGTGGATTTAATACCAAGTTCATGCAGTCGCTTCACAACAGATGCAGACATCTCACGAACTTCATCAGCTATCCCGATAAAACCGATGACCTGTTTCTCCGTTCCAAAAACGAGAACGGTTTTTCCTTCTGACAGCAGTTCTTCCATCACTTCCTGTTCAGGGATTTTTACACCTTTCTCCCTGAAAAGAGCCGGTTTTCCGATCAGGTATCGAATGCCTTCAATGGTCCCTTCAATTCCCTTTCCAGTAAGGGATTGTACGCCATCGGCTTCTTGCTGTGTGTCTCCTGCTTTTGACAAAATGGCTGAAGCGAGCGGATGACGGGAGTGTTTTTCAATCGCAGCTGCATAATGAATCAGTTTTTCTTCATCAAAATGCGGGTCAATCGCTACAACATCCGTAACAGATGGCTCCCCTTTCGTCAGGGTACCAGTTTTATCAAAAGCGATTGTGTCAAGCTTGCCCATTTCCTCAAGATAGACGCCACCTTTGATTAAGACCCCCTGTTTCGCTGCATTTCCAATCGCTGTTACGATCGCCACAGGGGTTGAAATAACAAGTGCACACGGACAGCCGACGACAAGAACAGCCAGCCCCTGATAAATCCACTGCGTCCAGTCTGCTCCTCCCACAAGAGGCGGCAGGATCGCCACTAAAAAGGCAATGGCGATAATAGCAGGGGTATAATATTTGGCGAATTGATCAACAAAAGCCTGAGAAGGTGCACGTTCCGCCTGTGCTTCCTCCACCATATGAATAATTTTCGCAAGCGTAGTGTCCTGAACATTTTTGGTTACTTCAACTTCCAGAACGCCCTCCTGATTTAGGGTACCCGCAAAAACGGAGTCTTGTTCGCTTTTTTCAACCGGTATGGATTCACCCGTAATGGCGGCCTGGTTGATGGAGGAATGCCCCTTCACAATCACCCCGTCCATCGCGACTTTATCGCCGGGTTTTACGATCATCAGATCCCCCGGCCTAACATCATCGACCGGAACTTCGATTTCATGATGTCCACGTCTGATCAGAGCCGTTTTCGGGGAAATATCCATCAGAGATTGAATAGATGCTCTCGCTTTGTCCATCGAATAACGTTCCAACGCTTCGCTGATGGCAAAAAGGATCACCACAACGGCTCCCTCTCCCCATTCTCCAATAATCGCAGCGCCAATGACCGCAACAGTCATCAGTGTTCTCATATCAAAATTCAGGCGGAACAAATTTTTAAATCCTGTGATAAAAAGCGAATACCCACCAATCACAATGGCTCCTGCCAGCAGAATAACCGAAATCCATTCTTCCTGAACCGTGCGTTCAGTCATGAAACCTGCTGTTAAGAAAATGAATGACAGCAAGACATTCCAATGAAGTTTGAAGAAATTGATTTTCTCTGGTGGAGAATACGGTTCCCGATCATCAGTAACACGCAGCTTTTCAAAGGCTCCTGCTTTCTCGAGCTGCTCAATCGTGGTTGACCCTTTCACAGTAATTTTTGAAGCGCCAAAATTAACCTGGGCATCCTCAACCCCTTCGAGACTTTTCACATTCTTCTCAAACGTTTTTGCACAACCCGCACAAGAAAAGCCATTTACTCGATAAGTCGTTTCATTCACTTGATTCATGGCGCTCCTGAACCTCCTTTTCGTGCTCTACGGCAAGATCAATCAGGCTTTTCACATGATGGTCATCCAGCGAGTAATACACCTGTTTTCCCACTTTCCGGCTTTTCGCCAGACCAAGTGATTTCAAATGACGCAAGTGATGGGAAGCGGTCGCATTTGATGATTCAATGACCTCTGCCACATCACACACACACAACTCATCTTCTCTGGATAAAATAAGAGCAATCTTCATTCTTGTATCATCAGCTAATGCTTTAAACAGATTGGCAACATTTGCTGCATTCGTCTCCTGCAGATGAATTTTTGAGCGCTTAACCTTATCAGGATGAATATTCGTTGCCTCACAGCAAACCTCACTTTTCATTAAAACACCCCTAACATTCAAATCTTCGTTTGATTATAATATACTCCTTTCCAACATATTATTCAAACACTCATTTGAATGTTACAGCCTTCAGCAAAAAAAGAGGGACAGAGCTGGTGAAAAGGATCACCCGCTCCGTCCCCTACAAAATGTCTATCCAAATCTTAATGGCTGTTGCAAGAATAATCACTGCCAGCAAGATCTGAAGCACCTTTGTATTCATTTTCTTTCCAAGCTTTGCTCCAAGTGGTGCAGCGATCAGACTTGCTACAACCATAATGGCTGCCGGTAAATAGTCGACCTGTCCGGTGGTCACTTTACCAATTGTTGTACCAATTGAGGCAATAAAGGTAATGGCAAGCGATGACGCTATGGTTACCCTGGTTGGTATTTTCAGTACGACGAGCATAATCGGCACGAGTAAAAAGGCACCTGCTGCTCCGACAATGCCGGCACTTACACCTACGATAAACGCCAGACCTGCCGCCAGCCATTTATTAAATATTATTTGATCGTACGGAATATCTTCACGGCCCTTTTTTGGAACAAACATCATAACCGCTGCGATTGACGCAAGAATTCCGTAGACCATATTGATGGTGTCCTCTGATAAAGCCTTTGAACCAAGTCCCCCGATCAGACTGCCGATCAGCACAGCAGCTCCCATATAAATAATTAAGGTTTTGTTCAGATATCCACCCTTCCGATATGCCCACACACCGCCAATGGTCGCGAAGAATACCTGTACCGCAGAAATCCCTGCCACCTCATGCGCACTGAACGCAGCAAGTCCAAACAGCGGCGGAATATAGAGAAGCATAGGGTATTTAATGATAGAGCCGCCGATACCAAGCATTCCGGATATATAAGAGCCGATAAAGCCGATCAGAAATAATACGATAAACAACTCAATAGTCATGATGCTGCCTCCTTCAGACGATTAAATAAATAAGTTTACGTTCCCGTCTTCAGCATCCGCTAAATACGCTGCTACACCTGCATAATCAATTTCCTCAAGCAATTCTTCCTTCTGAAGCCCTAGTAAATCCATCGTCATCGTACAGGCAACAAGCTTTACCTCCTGCTCCTGAGCCATCTCGATCAGGTTAGGAAGTTCCATGGCATTATGCTTTTTCATCACACTTTTAATCATTTTCTGACCAAGACCTCCAAAATTCATTTTGGACAGCCCCATTTTATCTGCACCTTTTGGCATCATCTTGCCAAACATCTTTTCCATCGCGCTTTTCTGCACGTCCACATTTCCATCCTTACGGAGTGCATTCAGCCCCCAGAACGTATGAAAAATGGTGACCTCATGATCGTAAGCAGCTGCTCCATTAGCAATAATATAAGCAGCCATCGCTTTATCATAATCCCCACTGAATAATACAATCGTTGTTCTCTTTTTTTCTGACATGACAAATCCTCCTAAAAATAATTACCCTATAGGGTATATAGTTATTCAAAAAAATCACCTGCTCTTCACAAGCAGGTTCACCGCTTCTTTAATGAGTTCATCCGGCTCTCGCCCATCTGTCTCATTTGCTTCTCTTACACATGCAACTAGATTTTCACTCACGACCAGACCAATCGTGCGGTCAATCGCAGTCCGGACTGCCGAAAGCTGTGTTACGACCTCCTTACAGTCCTTACCGTTTTCCATCATAGAAAGAACGCCTCTAAGCTGTCCCTCTACTCTTTTCAATCGGTGAAGCGTTTCTTTTGGATAATCCACAATGGGCACCTCCCTGCATCTGAACAATGAATCTAGGTTAATATTATACCCTATAGGGTATTAAGTCAATCTTTTTGATTATTCGCGATCGATCACTATAAAATAAATACTTTTTACTATATTGGTTGTAATTACAGGATGAAAATAGATATAATAGATCAGTAAAAGCTTAAATTTTCAAAAAAATCTGAATAGAGGTGTGCTGATGAAATTGATTGGGAAGCTGTTAACTTCTTATTTTGCAATCGCCACTCTGATCCTCATTCTCGGAATTATCGCTATTTACAGTATGATGCAAATGGATAAAAATGCTGATACGATGTACGTAGATCGTGTAATCCCCTTATCCTATCTCGGAAATATCAGTAATCATGTTGGATTGATCCAGTCGGAAATGATGCACGATGTCTTAACTGAGGCAACCGTTTACTCAGAGGAAATCCAAAATGCCATCATGGATATTGATGGCATTTTAGTAGATTACCGTGCTACATATCTGGTTCCCGAGGAAGAGGCTGCCCTTGAAAGCTTTGAAACTGCATGGGAAGAATATAAGCCTATCGTCAACCAAACAGGGGGATTAATCGAAGCAGGTGACTGGGACCAGGCTGAAGTTGTATTACTATCAGGTGACGAATATTTTCACAGTCTTCAGGAAGGTGTCATAGATATTTCCAGCGTAAATGAACAGGTGGCTAGAGAACTTAAGACAGACAGTGAACAGTTTTTCACTTCAACCCGTCTGATTATGATCATTCTTTCAGTACTCGCGATAGGAGGTGCTGCGTCTATTGGTATATATATGGGGCGCTCTATCGGAAGATCTACTGTTGCCGTATCAAACCGGATGAAAGAGATTGCCGACGGGGATTTGACCGCAACTCCTTTCAAAACGAAAAGAAAAGATGAAATCGGTGATTTAACCAGGATCGCCAATGACATGCAGGAACAGCTCAAATCACTAATGAAGAGCCTTTCGCTCGCTGCTGATGAAGTGTCAAAAAGAAGTATTTTATTCAAACAGACTTCCTCAGAAGTTAAAGAAGGCGGAGAACAGATCGCGGTTACCATGCAGGAATTGGCTGGTGGTTCAGAGTTACAGGCGAATAATGCCGGCCAGCTTTCTGAGTCCATGATGTTCTTCAAAAATAAAATTGAATCCGTCACTCAAAACAGCCGAACTGTTGAGCAAAGCGCCACAATGATGTCAGACAAAACCGCTGTCGGCAGCAAGTTAATGGAAGATTCATTACATCAGATGACACAGATCGACTCCCTCGTCAGCAACAGCGTCAGAAGCGTCAAAGGATTGAATGAACAGACCAAAAATATTTATTCACTGGTTGAAGTCATCCAATCGGTAGCTGATCAGACAAATCTTCTTGCTTTGAACGCTGCGATTGAAGCAGCAAGGGCAGGAGAACATGGAAAAGGTTTTGCAGTAGTCGCTGATGAAGTAAGAAAACTCGCTGAGCAGGTATCTGACTCTGTTAGTGAAATCACAGGTATTGTCAGCAACATTCAGACAGAATCGAACCAGGTTGTGTCTGATCTTGAAAGCGGTTACAAAGAAGTGGAGCACGGTTCGAAAAAAATGAAGGAAACCGTTGACACATTCCATGAAATTAACCTTGCCATTTCTAACATGACAGACCTGGTCCGCGGTATAACAGTGAGCTTAAATGAAATTGATAAAGAAAGCACACAAATGAATGATTCCATACAGGAAATCGCTTCAGTTGCCCAGGAGGCAGCAGCAGGGGTGGAAGAAACAGCTGCTTCAAGTGAAGAATCTTTAAGCTCAATGGAGGAGATTAATTCACACGCAAATGAACTTACCCAAATCTCCAAAGAACTTGAAACACAGGTGAAAAGATTTAAGTTTTGAAATGTCCACTCTTCCTTCATAAAAACAAGGTCAGAGACTACTGTAACGTATGTCTCTGACCTTGTTTCGATATTCTAAAGCATGCATGAATTCAGACAAAAAGTGCCGGGTCATTCCGTAGACTCCTGCGGCAGAGAAGCGACAGGTGAGACAGCGTAGTGCGTAGCACTAGCTGGCTCACCGCGCGGCCGCGGAAAGCGAAGGAATGACCCGGCACGATTTTGAATATTTAACACCTTAAGGGAAGGGACATGTGAAATTGTCCCTGATCTGTTTTTTATATTTTCAGCCCTTCAATTGCGGTCTTTAAGTTTTTACGAATCGTCATTCCCTCGAATTTTATACCAATCTCAACAACTGCCTGGGCAATTTCCGGACGAAGTCCTGTCAGAATCGTCTTAACCCCAATCAACTTCAGAGAATCGATCACCTGAGACAATTCATTCGCTACCATTGTGTCGACCATCGGCACACCTGATAAGTCAAAAATCAGCGTCGAGTTCCGGAGCTCCAGACATTTGTGTAACGCCACTTCTTTTAAGACTTTGGCACGTTCATCATCCAGTTCACCAATGAGTGGCAAAATCGCAACATCATCATTTAATCCGACAACCGGGACAGAATATTCCATTACGCTGCTCTTCGCCTTATTTAAATAATGGCGGAAGTTTTCAATATAGGCCAGACTGAATTCCTGACCGGCTTTATCAATAATCGGATCAATAATAAAGCTGATTTGAATCGCTTCCTTCGCCGTCAAACCAACCTCATCCACTTTTTCTAAAATCGTATTCCACGTCACCGTTCTCCAGGAAGTCAGCGTTGTGAGTGCATCGTCAAGCTCTATACCTCTGTAGACGGCTTCCTCACCGGACGTGCGCGCCCACTTCTTGATATCCGCCCAAACTACAGAAGAATCATTTTGCCTTACCGCTTCCGCAATGTACCCGATAAACTTTGCACGCCAATCATTCAGCTCTGCCAGTTCATCCGGAGGTAAATTTGATTCGACAAATTCTTTATCCAGGCTCTCATTCAATTCTCTTGCCAGCTCTTCACTTTTTTGCATTATGTATGATCCCAGTTGTGCATATGCATTCATTGAACACCCCTCCTGTCGATCTCACTCTATGCTAATATTCTCCTATTTTAATAAAAATGTAAACTCCTATAATTATGTAGACAAACGAAATACTTTCACTCATACTTTTTGATATGGAAAAAAGGAAGAAGGTTTTAACATGTTTCGCAATCGAAATGTCTGGATTCTGCTGACCGGAGAGTTTATTGCCGGAGTCGGTTTGTGGCTCGGAATTATTGGCAATCTTGAATTTATGCAGGAGAAAGTTCCGTCTGATTTTATGAAGTCATTGATTTTAGGAGCCGGCCTCCTCGCAGGTGTGCTGATCGGTCCGTTCGCAGGGAAAATTACGGATCAGTTGCGTAAAAAAACGGTCATGCTTGCCTCCGGTTTTGTCAGAGCGATCAGCGTGATCTTTATGTTGATCGCTATTCAACAGGATTCTGTGCTCTGGATGATTGTCTTTCTCGTCTTTATCCAAATGTCAGCAGCTTTTTATTTCCCTGCTCTCCAAGCTGCCTTGCCACTCGTTGTGAAAGAAAAAGAACTGCTTCAGCTGAATGGTATTCATATGAATGTGTCTACTTTATCAAGGGTTCTTGGAACCGCAGTAGCAGGAATTTTAGTCGTTCAGCTTCCTTTATCAATGGTCTATCTGTTTTCATTATTAGCCTATCTTGGACTGTTCGGCGTCACATGGTTGCTCCAAATAAATGAAGAGCTCCCAAAAGCTTTACCAAAAGAAGCAAAGCAGCGTCCTGCCGGTTTCAGCGAAGTCTTTCCAATTATTAAAGGGTTGCCTATTGTCTTTATGACGTTAATTCTAACGCTGGTTCCACTGCTGTTTATCGGCGGATTCAACCTGATGGTCATTAATATCAGTGAAATCCAGAATGATCCTGCCATAAAAGGGTGGATCTATACGGCTGAAGGGATTGCGTTTATGATCGGTGCCTTTGTGATTAAACGAATTGGCGAATCATTTTCACCTTACTCGATCTTATTCGGTTTTTCATTTGTCATCGGATTTTCACAGTTTCTTTTATTTTTCGCATACATTCCTGCATTATCGATCCTGTCATTTGCTATTTTCGGTTTTGCAGTGGGGTGCTTTTTCCCTACAGCGGCGACTATTTTTCAGACGCGCATTCCAAAAGAATTTCACGGACGATTTTTCTCTTTCAGAAATATGCTCGACCGGATCATCTTCCAGGTCGTGCTTCTGTTAACCGGACTGCTGCTGGATTTGATCGGTCTCCCACTCATGGTTGTTGTATTTGGAATCCTTTCGTTTGCTATGACCAGCGTATTTTATCTTCGGTTCCGTAAACTTAAAAGCTCACCGGAACTTGCTTCAACACACGGCGGAACGATAAATTAAAGGTAGCAATGAAACCTTTATGAACCCTAATCGTATGTAGAACCAAAGGATGTGATCAAAGTGCTCGCAAGAATGATCAGCGCGCTCTCACCAGGTAAAGGAAAAGTGGATTTAGTATTGAATCAAAACACACTGACGCCAGGAGAAAAAATTACGGGTACATTCAGACTGAAAGGTCCAAAGCAAAAAGCGAAGGTCTCCAGACTGGAATGTGATCTGATGAAATTTGATCCTGATTCTAAAGAAGAAAAGGCAGTTGAAATTGCTGCGACGATTTATATGTCTCAGGAGATCGATGATAAGGAGTGGAAGGAGCTTCCCTTTACTTACGTGATCCCTGAGCACCTGGCTCAGCATGATGAAAAATGCCGCTACAGATTCAGAACGCGGCTTATCTTCAAGAACAATGTTCAATATATTGATCATGATGAGTTGAAGGCTGAGGAGAAGAAGAACGATTAAAATAATTTGTAAAATTCCTTCGGCTTTCTTTTAACCGGTAACCTCCGCGACAGGCGGACGCTTTCCGCGGCCGGGCGGTGAACCTCTTTGACGCTTCGCGCCTGCAGAGTTTCACCTGCCCTTCTATGCCGCAGGAGTCACCGCCTTCTGCTCCACTTACCTGAAATTTTTAATCATAGAAAAAGATCTTTCTGACTATATACATTACTTTTCATCAAGTCATAATCATTTATTTTCAAAAGGACCGGACACACCCGAAGACTCCTGCGGCAGTGAAGCGACAGGTGAGACAGCGTAGTGCGAAGCACTAGCTGGCTCACCGCGCGGCCGCGGAAAGAGAAGGGTGTGTCCGGTCCGTTTTTATATAACATTACATCACAATTCTCTCCGGATTCGTGTAGATGTTGAAGGAGCGTCCTCTGATGAAGCCGACTGTTGTGATGCCGAGTTCTTCTGCGAGTTCGATTGCCCGTTCGGTTGGGGCGGATTTTGACAGAACGATCTCACATCCGATTTTAGCTACCTTCAGCAGGATTTCAGAGGATAATCGTCCGCTGAACACGATGATCTTATCTTGAACTGACACGTTATTTTTGAGACAGTGTCCATAGATTTTATCAAGCGCATTATGGCGCCCTATGTCCATTCTTGATAACAAGATCTCTCCATCTGCAGTGCATAAAGAAGCGTTGTGGACGCCTCCTGTCTCCTTAAAGATCTCTGCTCCGCTTTGCATTTTCTCCATTAAGTCCAAACATCTTTCAGGGTTGATACGAACGGTGATGTTGTCCATTTTCTTTGCAGCCATGGCATCGCTGGCAAAAACAAATCCCTGTCTGCTTCCTCCGCAGCAAGAAGTGATATACCTTTTATTTTGCAGATTTTTATAAAGCGGATTGAGCTTTTCAGATTCGATGTGAATAAATCCCGCTTTTTCATCAAGACGGACGGATGATAAGTCCCGCTCTGACTTGATGATTCCCTCAGACGCTAAATATCCGACAGCCAGGTCTTCCATATATTCAGGTGAACAGACCATCGTGACAAATTCTTCACCATTCAATTTGATCGTGAGTACCTGCTCTGTTGCGATCGTATCTTCTGTCCAAACTGCAGAGCCATCTGTAAAGCGCAAAATCCTTTTTTTATATGTAACATCTTTCAAACGAATCACTCCTGACGAAATAAACACCCGGACATGTGTCCGGATGTTTATCAAACTATAAAAAATGTTTCATATAAATCCAGTTGCGAGATTAATAGAGTAATGCGAAGCAGCATCCTTTAAAAGCTAACTTTAACTTGTCGCTTCAGCGGGCTGCGTATTTTCTTCCCGGATTTTCTTGATGTTTACCCGGATCAGCAGGGAAACGATCAGGGCGACGACGAATGCACCTGTGAAAATATACATCGTCAGCGCATAGCTGTTTGTTGCTTCTTCAATTCGTGTCACGACACTTGGTCCAACAAGTCCCGCTGCTGCCCATGCCGTCAAAATATAACCATGAATCGCGCCAAGCTGCTTCGTTCCAAAGAGATCTCCGATATAGGCCGGAATAGAGGCAAACCCTCCGCCGTAGCATGATAAAATAACAAAGATCAGAATTTGGAAGATAATCGCATTTGTTACGTTAGGCAGCAGAACAAACGCAGCTATCTGTAAAACAAAAAACGTCGTATAAACGTTTGGGCGTCCGATGTAGTCTGAAATGGAAGCCCAGCCAAGACGGCCAAATCCATTGAAGAGTCCCATGATTCCAACCATCAACGCTGCTGCACCGGCAGTCATCCCTGCAATATCCTGTGCCATTGGAGATGCTACTGCAATGATGGCGATTCCACATGTCACATTGATGAACAGCATGATCCAGAGCGCCCAAAAACGAACTGTTTTAACCGCCTCATTTGCTGTCAGCTGCGCCAGATCCCCAGTACTTTTATTATTCTCTTTTTCCTTTTTCTCTTCAAGCGTCATTCCCTTAGGCACAAAATCCTTCGGTGGCGGTGCAAGATAGAGAGATGAACTGAACATCAACACAAAATAAATGGCACCCAGTAAGAAAAACGTATTTGAAATCCCAATATTGTTAATCAGCATTTCAATCACCGGGCTCGCAATTAATGAAGCGAATCCAAAGCCCATAATCGCAAGTCCTGTTGCAAGGCCACGCCGATCCGGGAACCATTTAACCAGTGTCGATACCGGAGTGATGTAACCAATCCCAAGACCAATTCCCCCTAATGCCCCATAGAAAAAATACAATAAATACAGATTCCCGATACTGTCCGCAAAGCCTGCACCGATCATCCCAATCCCAAAGCAGATCGTCGATACAATACCGGATTTTCTCGGACCGTGTTTCTCCACAAAATGCCCCATAAACGCGGCAGCTAAACCAAGGAATAAGATTGCGATACTAAACGTCAAGGCGATGTCACTTGAGGACCACCCATGCTTTTCATTAAGTGGATTTGAAAACACACTCCATGAATAGACAGAGCCGATTGAAATATGAATACCTACCGCTGCCACAGCAATCAGCCAGCGGTTTTTTAACTTTTTTTCTCCCATCCCTGTTCCTCCTCATTAAAAGTCATCCGGAGCCGGACTGGCTCCGGATCGTTATTCTACGACTTCTTCTTAAACAACAATGAAATAGGAATGGCAGCCAGTAAAAGACCCGCCGGAATCACCCAGCTGCCGCCCGAATCACCTGAAGATGGACGCGACGAACCGTTTTCTTTTTGCAGCGTGTAATATTCTTTTGTGAAAATATCATCAAACTGTTCACCCTCAGCCTTTGTCTTTTGATTTCCAGGCTTCTGAGAAGTCCGTTCATATTCATCCTGTTTAATGCCAAGTCCTTTCAGAAATGCAGCACCAACTGCCATGGCTCTTTTCACTTCAGGGTCATTCAGTGATTTTAGCAGGGTGACATATCCCTGCTGCTCCTTTTTCTCATCCAGCTCTGCCACCCGCGCAATACCTGCATTCACTTTTAAAATGAGTGGTTCGAGCTGTTGGACGTTCAGTGTTCCAAGCGTTCCGAGTAATAAAAGTAGATTTTTAATACTGTTGGCGGTTTCTTTGGAATCAGCTGTTTTCACGAGAATATCCATTACCTCATCCCCTTTAGCAAAAAGGGATTTTAAAGTTTGAAGGATTTCGCGTTTTTGCAGCTGTTCAAGCACGTCAAAAAGTTCGTGTACAGCGTCTTTATTGTCCAAAAGCCTTGTTTCAATCTCTTCCAGATCACGACGTCTTTTTTCTTCAGGACTGACTTCCATCCGGTGAATCACTTTGGTTGCTTTAGCCACGCTTAGACGCCTCCTTTCTTAATTTCACGAGGTCGCCAGGAAAGACGTAATCCTTCCTTGCCCACTTTTTATCCACCCGCACACCCATCTGAGGCTGAGGATCTCCGTTACGGTGATTAATTCTTGGAAGAGGACTTTCACCCTTCGGTTTGAGCACTTCAAGCTTTGCACTGATTTCTTTATAGGCCGGCGTGTCTGTATCCTTATCCGCCTGTGAACTCGTGAGATAGTTAATGGCTCCCTCACCTGCATCGTTCATCGGCAGATACACCTCTTTTCCTTTCACGCGGTCTGTCACCAGACATTCCACTTTGACAGAACCATAAGGAGAGGTCAGTCTTACAAGCGTTCCATCCTCAAGCCCGCGCTCTGCAGCAAGTTCAGGTGATACTTCAAGAAAGGCTTTTGGCGTCTTGGAAGAAATCCCTTTTGACTTATACGTCATATTCCCTTCGTGAAAATGCTCCAGTAAACGTCCATTATTCACATGAATGTCGTACTCTTTTTCAAACTCAAGAGGCTTTGTCCAATCCACCGGGAATAACCTTGCCTTACCATCCGGAAACGGAAATTCATCCAGGAATAGCAATGGTGAGTCGGTTCCATCAGCAGCCACCGGCCATTGAAGACTGTTATATCCTTCAAGGCGCTCATACGTAACCCCCGCATATAATGGGGCAAGAGAGGCTGCCTCTGCCATAATTTCAGACGGATGCGTATAGTTCCAATTGGCACCAAGACGGTTGGCAATGTCCTGAATAATTTCCCAGTCCGGACGGGAATCACCAAGCGGTTCAAGCGCCTGATACAGACGCTGTACGCGACGCTCTGTATTTGTAAACGTCCCTTCCTTTTCAAGACTTGGGCTCGCCGGAAGGACAACATCAGCAAACTCAGCCGTTTTAGACAGGAAAATATCCTGTACAACAAAGAAATCCAGCTTTTCAAAGGCTTCGTGTACGTAATTAATATTAGAGTCCACGATTCCCATGTCCTCACCTTTTAAATACATGACATTCAGCTTCCCATCGTGAATCGCGTCAATCATCTCATGATTATTCAGGCCTTTCTCTGCCGGAATTTTTGCGTTCCATGCTTTTTCGTACTTTGCACGAACGTCATCATCAGCGACCTTTTCATAACCCGGGAAACGGTCCGGCATACTGCCGAAGTCACTCGCTCCCTGCACATTGTTATGACCGCGAAGTGGATAGCTTCCCGCTCCCGGCTTGCCATAGTTACCGGTAATCAGCAGCATATTGGAAATCGCTGTACTCGTATCACTTCCGCCTGAGTGCTGCGTGACACCCATCGCCCATAATACGGCGGTCGTTTTAGCCTGATGAATTTCTTCAGCGATCGTAATCAGCGTTTCTTTGGAAATGCCTGTCGCTTCTTCTGCATACTCAAGCGTAAACTTTTGAATGCTCTTAATATAATCATCCAGTCCATTTACACGGTTATTTAAAAACGTCTCATCAGCCCATCCCTGATCAACGATGTACTTCGTCACTGCTGACAGCCAAACAAGGTCTGAACCCGGCTTTGGCTGGAAGAACAGATCAGCACGGTCCGCCATTTCGTGACGACGGATATCTGATACGATTAACCGCTGTCCATGAAGCTTGTGGGCACGCTTCACTCTTGTCGCAAGTACCGGGTGAGATTCCGATGTATTAGATCCTACAATAAGGACCAGGCCTGCTTGAGCGATATCTGTGATGGACCCGGAGTCTCCTCCGTGACCAACCGTTCTGAAAAGACCCATCGTTGCAGGTGTCTGACAGTAACGCGAGCAATTGTCCACATTATTAGTACCAATAACAGCCCTTGCCAGCTTCTGCATGACGTAGGATTCTTCATTTGTACATTTAGATGAACTGATGAACGCCATGGAATCCGGTCCTTTTTTCTCAAGGGACTCTTTGAACTTTGAAGTAATCAGGCTCAAAGCCTCTTCCCACTCCGCCTCACGGAATGCATCGCCTTCACGAATCAGCGGTTTGGTTAAACGTTCTTCACTGTTCACATAATCCCAGCCGAACTTCCCTTTCACACATGTTGAAATACCGTTCGCCGGAGCATCAACGGAAGGTTCAACCTTAAGAATTTTGCGATCCTTCGTCCAGATATCAAAGCTGCAGCCAACCCCGCAATACGTACAAACCGTTTTCGTTTTCTTAATACGGTCCTCACGCATGGCTGATTCCATATCAGATATCGCTAAAATTGACCCGTAACCGGTTTCAACATTCTTCGTCAGTTCAATCATCGGACGCAATGTTTTCTTGGCAATCCCCGTTAGAAAACCGGCTTCGCCCTCCATCCCTTTTTCCATCATGGCATTACAAGGACAAACCGTAGAACAGTGTCCACACGACACACAGGAGGATTCGTTAATTTTAGAGTTTTTATCCCAGATCACACGCGGCTTTTTCAGCGACCAGTCAATTGTGAGCGTTTCCGTTACCTGTACGTCCTGGCAAGCCTCGACACATCGGCCGCACAGAATACACTGATCCGGATCATAGCGGTAAAAAGGATTCGAGTCGTCAATTTCATAAGGTTTCTGCTCAAAAGGCATGCTCTGATGATTAACCTTCATTTCCTTGACCGTGTTATGTACTTCGCACGTGCCATTATTGTAATCACAGACTGTACAATACAGTTCATGATTTTTTAAAATACGGTCCATCCCGATAACCTGCGCTTCTTTCACTTCAGAAGAGACACCGTCCACGACATCTCCCGGTTTAAGCTGAGTCGAACAGGATCTGACAAATTCACCGTTCACTTTTACAATGCACGTATCGCATGTTTCAATTGCCCCGAGGCTCGGATGATAACAGACCGAAGGAACCTCTGTCTGATGATCCTCCAATGCCTGCATGGCAGATAAATTAGCATCAATCACTGCAGGTTTCCCGTTAATCGTTACATTGATCTGTTCTGACACATTTCTCTCCCCCTGTACAATTTTTATAATTTTCAGTTTTTCGCACCTGTCATTTATTACCCTATCAGATAACAGGCGAAACTAGAAATAGTGAAAAAGTTTGAATTTGAGATTGTTTGGTGGCGAAATAGTTTGGGTGGGTGATAAAGAGGGTGTGGATGTGGGAAACGGGCGCGTTGGGAAACGAGTGACGGCGCGTCGATAGAATTCAGGACTGTTTGAACAAAATTCAAGCGCCTAACAACAAATTCACCGCGCCTTTTAACATTTTCCAGCAGTCTATTAACATTTTCAACCGCGTAATGCGGCCTATCAACAAAAAACACGGCTCTAGCGACATTTTTTATGCGCTTAACGACAAAAAATGGACGGTTAACGACGACTTCGTTTGATATTAATTTTAACCAAGCTAGACAGGATAAAAGAGTATTGAACAAATGTATTGAAGTGGTAAATAACCGCAGCTTCGACAGAACTCAGGACTGTTGGAACAGAAAGCAGGCGGCTAACGACAAATCCGCCAACTCTATTAACATCATCCAGCAGTCTATCAACAGTTCCAGCCGCGTAATGAATCCTATCAACAGAAACCACAGCTCTATCGACATCTTTTATGCAATTAACGACAAAAGAAAGCTGCCTGGCTATCAACAACTTCAACCTGCACCCATAATAAAAACCGCCCCATTCAGGACGGTTTTATCTCGTGAGTTCCCAGGCGAGGTGCCCGATCTCCGGCAGTATGAGTTTTTCCATGGCGAGTTTGACGGCACCGCTTGAGCCCGGCGTTGAGAACACGACCGTTTTGTTGGCGGTCCCTGCACAGGCTCTTGAAAGAATGGCAGCAGAGCCGATGTCTTCTGTGTAGCTTAAATAGCGGAAGATTTCACCGAAGCCGGGCAGTTCTTTTTCAAGGAGCGGCTTTACGACTTCAATCGTCACGTCCCGCGGAGCAACACCTGTGCCTCCGTTAATGAGAATCGCTTCCACTTTCTCATCCTTCAGGCCGGACTGAATGGCTCTTTCAATGAGGATCCTTTCGTCTGTTACGATTTCATAATGGATGAGCTGGTGACCTTCCTTTTTCAACAGGTCGATCATGAGTTTGCCACTTTTATCTGTTTCCTCCGTCCGTGTGTCACTTACGGTAATGACCTTGCAGGCGACCGATTTGGAGGATTTTTTTCTGTGTTCACTTAACATACGCCAAACTCCTTTTACCCGCCGATGTATGACATTTCGATTTTCGGTCTGTTTTTGGCGGTTTCTTCTGTGCGTTCATCAGAATAACGGTCTGTACGCTTTGACCAGATGCCGGCCAGCTCTGCTTTTAAATGCGCATGGGATTTTGTTTGCACAGCTTCTTTCAGATCATGACCTTCTGTTGCAAATAAACACGTGTAGAGCTTACCATCAGCTGACAGCCTGGCCCTTGTGCAGCTCGAGCAGAATGAGTCAGATACGGAAGAAATCACCCCGACTTCATTTTCTTCATCCGTGTAGCGATAACGGTTGGCTACTTCACCGAAATAGTCAGGGTCTACCGGCTCTAAATCAAATTCCTGCTGAAGCAGTCCGATGATTTCTTTTTTCGTAATAACGGAGGACATTTTCCAGCCGTTTGTGTTGCCGACGTCCATAAATTCAATGAAACGGAGCGTGATGCCCTTCTTCTTAAAAAATCGCGCCATTGGCAGAATCTGATCATCATTGACGCCCTTTTGCACGACCATATTGATTTTCACTTCTAGCCCTGCTTTTAAAGCTGCGTCAATCCCTTTAATAACAGGCTTTGTACTGACATTACGGCCGTTCATTTTTTTAAATACTTCTTCTTCAATCGCATCCATACTGATGTTTACCCGCTTGAGCCCTGCTTCTTTCAGTTTTTTCGCCTGTTTGGGAAGAAGCATCGCATTTGTGGTCAGGGCGATATCTTTGATGCCTTCTATCCGGTTCAGCTTCTCAATCAGCTCATGAAGGTCCTTCCGTAAAAGGGGCTCACCACCTGTCAGCCGCACCTTTTCAACACCAAGCTCGCTCATCGCACGGACCAGCTTTTCAATTTCTTCGAATGTCAGATAATGCTCCTTCGGCATGAAAGCAAAATCAGGTCCGAATAAATCCGCGGGCATACAATAACCGCAGCGGAAGTTACATTGATCGGTGACGGATATCCGGATATCGTGCAGCGGTCTGTTAAAAGTATCTTTAATCGGCTCCACTTTCTCCCTCCTTTCCTGAATGCGCGTATTTCTGAATGAATGCCTCATAGGTCTTTTGATCATTCACATTCAAAAAAATATCTTTTGGTACGTCAAGTTCCTGATATGTTACAGCTTTCCATGGGATTTCATTCAAAAAGCCCATCATCCGATAATCTCCCTGTTGAAGCTGCTTTTCAATATAGGGCAGACAACCTATCAGATAAAGAGCTGAAAGAGGCTGAAGCATGCCATCGACTTCTGGAATAACAGCCATCACACCTTCTTCAAACTGCTGAAATAATTTGGAAGACGCCTTTTCCGTAAAAAGCGGTAAGTCACATGGAAGAACAAGATAGGCGTCCCCGTCTGTCTGCTTCATCAAGGCATACAGGCCTCCAAGCGGGCCGCAATTCACATACGGATCCAGGTCTTTGATCAGCTCTAGATCGCTATTTGAGAACGCATTTTCCTGCTCATGTCTGATAGATAATACAACCTTTTCAACATGAGGTGTCAGTGCATCCACCGCTTTTTTATAAAATGGAGCCCCGTCGAATTCGGCAAAGGCTTTCGCTTTACCAAATCGGACTGATTTCCCGCCAGCCATCACTGCTCCAATGATGATCATCCGCCACTGACCGGCGGAATCAGCGCGACCGTATCATACTCCGTGATTTTATCCTCGGGAAATGCATATTCTTCATTAACAGCTACGAGAATGGATTCTGTTTTCACTTCATATTTTTCCCGCAAGACCTGAAGGAGCTCCTGCACGGTTAACTCCTTGTATTCAAGCGTGATACGATCATGTCCAAGTTGCTCTTTTAAATGGGCAAAACAATTTACTGTAATCAATGGATTTCCTCCTTTGATGGTGTTCCAGGATGTTTTCCGAGCTGGTCACCAATCCACTCTTCCCCATCCTCCCATTTTTCTTTTTTCCAAATGGGCACGATCTCTTTGATCCGTTCAATCGCATATTCATTTGCCTCATAGGCATCTTTTCGATGGGGTGTGGAAACTGCGATGACAACAGCGATATCTGATATGCCAAGGACCCCAGTGCGATGGGTAATAGCGGTCACGGCGTCCGGCCAGCGCTCCTTGATTTCATCACCAATCCGCCGCAGCTGTTTTTCCGCCATTTCGGCATAGGCTTCATATGTAAGCTGAAGCGTCCTGCGTCCTTTTGTAAATTCCCGGACCGTTCCCGTGAAGGTCACAACAGCTCCAGCCTCGGGACGCATCACTTTTCCGGATACTTCTTCAATAGATATTGGCTCATCTGTCACGATAAACAAGCGCCTTCCTCCTTTAGCCAATTGGTATACCATTTTGTATAGCTCGACTGATCTTCAAACAAGATATTTGGCACTGATAATCCTTTCACTGGAGCTGCTGAAATGACGAGTTGAATGTTTGTACAGTCGTTTAGTAATGAAAGGTCCTCAGTGTTTCTGATCACAGCGATTTTTGGAAATGGCTCTTTTTTATATCCTTCTATTAAAATAACATGAATCGGCAATGTTCTGTAAAAATCAAGCAGCTGATCAAGTGATAATAAACCGGGAGCAGACTGCAGAACCACTGCGCCTTCCCCTTCAACTGTACTGATCGAAGCACCTGTCTCTAAATGAACGCGGCTGTCTTTACCGGAAGGCTGCTCCGGTAAGCCACCGTGTCCATGGTGTTTCAATGTTCCGGTTACAAGACCTTTTAACGCAGCCGCCTCAATTAAATGCTTTACGACTGTTGTTTTTCCGCTGTTCTGATAACCGACTACCTGAAGAACAGGCATTACCACGGCCACTCACTTCCATGTCCTGCTTCAAGTAATACAATTCGTACTGCATCTCCCGAACGATAGCCTCTTGTTCCGCCGGGCAGCATAATCAGACAGTCTGTTCCCGCTAAAGAGCTGACTGCACTGGATTTATCAAAACCCGAGGGACTTGCATACAGCTGTCCGTTTTTAATTTCCATTTTCCCGCGGACAAATCGCGTAAAAGGATTAGGCTTTGTAAAATCAGCACCTAATACAGCATCTTCAATCGTGTGATGAGGTTTACTGCTGCCCATCATCAGTTGAAGGACCGGCCTTGTCAGGAGCTCAAAGCCAACGTAACAGGCTGAAGGATTTCCGGATAACCCGAACAGAAATTTCTCTTTTACATGAGCGACAGTCGTCACACTTCCAGGGCGCATGGCGGTTTTATTAAACAAAACATCCGCTCCAAGACGTTTGTACACCTCAGGTAAAAAATCAAAGTCTCCGACTGACACGCCCCCTGTGGTGATCAGTACATCGACTTCATTTAATGACTTTTTAACTGCTTCATAGCATTCATCCAGATCATCTGTCAGCTTGCCAAGCAGTCTCGGTTCAGCCCCTGCCCGCTCAACCTGCGCTGCAGCCATCAGTGCGTTGCTGTTACGAATTTTTCCCGGTTCAAGCGGTTCGTTAACTTCAAGCAGTTCAGACCCTGTTGCGAGAATGCCGACAACCGGCCTGACACCGACAGAAATGTACTCATATCCAAACGTTGCTAAAAGAGCAATAATCCCCGGATTGATTACCGAACCTTTTTCAACGAGCACTTCTCCTTCAGCCATATCTTCTCCTTTAAACGATACGTCCTGACCAGATGAAAACGCGCGCTTTATCATCATTTTCCCCGGCTCCGGCTCAGTCGTGAGCTCAAGCATCACAATGGCATCACATTCCTCCGGCAGCATGGCCCCAGTCATGATTCTGGCTGCTTCAAACGGCCCCACCGGTCTTGATTGCACTGAGCCCGCTCCAATTGTTTCAGTAACCGAAAAAGTAACCGGATTTTCTCTTGATGCATGTATAGAGTCCTCTGCCCGGATCGCAAAGCCGTCATAAGGTGAGCGGTCAAAAGGCGGGACTGGATGGGTAGCGATCAGGTTCTCTGCCAATACTCTTCCATTGGCTTCTTTTATATGTATCTGCTCTGTTTTCGTTTCTATGTTCTGATCCATCACCCGTCTGATGGCTTCACTGACCGGGATCGGTTTTCTTTTTTCAACCAAACTCTTCCTCTCCTTTCTGTTTTGGCGTGCTACAATATGATTACTTACTTTAATCGGGGTGAAATCAATGAAAGAATTTACGCATTTTAACGAACAGGGCCGTGCAAAAATGGTGGATATCTCTGATAAACAGGAAACAGTAAGAACCGCGACAGCCCGTTCCAGCGTCATCGTGAATGAGGATATTTACCAGCAGATTCAATATGGTACAAATAAAAAAGGTGATGTACTCGCTGTTGCCCAGGTTGCGGGCATTATGGGCGCGAAGCAGACCTCTTCGATTATTCCCATGTGTCACCCGCTATCATTAAGCGGCATTGATCTGTCATTTGAATGGGATCTTTCCTCCCGTCTTGAACTCATCATCACCGCTTCTGTGAAAACAAAAGGCAGCACAGGAGTTGAAATGGAAGCCTTGACAGCTGCTTCTGTTGCCGCACTGACGATCTATGATATGTGTAAGGCTGCAGATAAAGGGATCGTCATCGGACCTACTTTTTTACACGAAAAAACCGGTGGGAAAAACGGCGACTACCTGCGTCGCAGCATCCCTTTAACGAAACTGGACTAATAAATTGCTTTACGTTTGAAAGATCCCCGCTGATTAATAAGCGGGGATCTTTTTGTTTTCCCTTCATTTTTCATTACAAACGGTTTCAGCTGAAAATACGATGATATGTTTTTTTCGCCTCTGAAATGTCATTTGTTCCATGAACAAGCACACGTCCATCCTTGAATACAACCATTCTGTAAGGATCAAGATTGACACTGATCAAAAAAGAATTGTATTGAACAGGCAGACCCTGTGTAGAGAAAATCGTATGAAGATCACCTAAATCAACAGCTTTTTTCTCTGCGGGTCTGATCTGAACCGTATCCCTGCCGCATAAAACCGCTGTCTTCATCGTATGTTCCGGTGTCAAATACGGATAAGTCGGATTGGATCCGCATGATGTGCACTCAACCTTCTTTAATCTCGATACACCGATTGATTGATACTGATTCTCCCACACATCAAATGTGACGATCTTTCCACTTAAGGCATCCATATTTCCACTCAAAATCTTCAGCGCATCTGCCACCTGATGAGAAGTCACCATCGTAACAGCAGGGCTGATAATGCCAGCTGTATCACACGTCTGACCGTTTTGCGGCATGGTCTCCCACACACATTGAAAGCATGGTGTAACACCTGGCACGATCGTATATGACATCCCGTAGCTGCCGACACATGCGCCATATATCCATGGGATAGATAGCTTCTGTGAAACGTCATTCATCACCAGACGTGTTTCATAATTATCCGTTGCATCCATCATCAAATCACTGTTTTTCGCAAGCTTCAGCAGATCCTGATACGTTAAATCCGCTACAATCGCATCAATATCAATCAGACTGTTCACCTGCTCGAGACGATACTTCGCTGCAATCGCTTTAGGCAGCTTTTTGCGGGCATCCTCTTCATTATAAAGCTGCTGTCTCTGCAGATTGCTGACCTCCACATAATCCCGGTCCACAATCGTCAGCTTGCCAACACCTGCTCTTGCCAACGCTTCAGCAGCACCGGTTCCAAGAGCACCTGCACCAATAATTAATACGTGTTTTTTTTGAATCTCTTCCTGTCCCCCGGCGCCAATCGGTGTAAATAATTCCTGTCTTGAATACCTGTTCTGATGCACACGATCCGCCCCCTAATCTCCTAAAATTCTATGTAAAAGCTGAAAATTTAGTTTTTTATAAAGATAGCAGTAAATGAGTGGAAGGACAAGGGATGAGGATTGAAATAAGAAATGATCACCCCGATATTACAATATTGATTATTTTATTCTTCGTTTATTTCTAAATAAACCTCAAAAATAAAAGATACAAAAAGTTTGAATCATTAAATGCACGACCAAAAGTGAGATTTCAAAGCAATTCCATCCCAGTAACTAAATATTTTATTTGGATGTTTTATTATTTTTTGATCATAATTGTTTATTAAACCTTTTACAGGGAATGACATTCAACTATAACAAACTTAGGAGGTTTTACCATGAGTATTGAAAATAGAGTGGAGCAGGAAGCACGTCAAACAGCACCTGAAAAGAAAGAGGAGATCCTTCAGAATTTCGAGCACTTCAAGAATTATCTCGGAGACCAGGTTGCAAAAGGGGAAAAACTCGGTTTAAGTGAAGAAAGTCTCGCTAAAGGTGCCGAAAAAATCGGGGACTACCTGGCTAAAAGTGAAGAACCGAGAAACCGCGAAGAAAAGCTTCTACAGGAATTATGGAAGCTCGGCAATAAAGAACAGCGGCATCAGTTAGCCCATCTATTAGTTAGACTTGCACAATCGACAAACTAAGTTAACATTCAAAAGCCCAAAGTGCTAAGAGCGCTTTGGGCTTTATTGCATTCTATCGTGCCGAAAAATCAGGGAACGGATCCTCTAATGTTGACCAGTCAGATACAAGCTCCTCTTCCGTCAGTAGACATGCATCAAGTTCCGCAATGATCTCATCTTTTTTCAGATCAATTCCGATAAAAACGAGCTCATTGATGCGATCCCCCCATTGAGCATGCCATCTCTGCTTCAATTCTGGCTCTTCAGCAAGGGCTGCCCGCTGTTCCTCTTCAGGCATTGCGGCAACCCAGCTGCCTGCTGACTGAAGCTGAATCGACTTCCCAGCCTGTGACACGAGTCCTGCTGTGTGCTGCTTCGTCGCGAGCCAGAAGAAGCCTTTTGAACGGACAATTTCTTCCGGGAGTTCACTCAGCCACTCATAAAAACGTGCCGGGTGAAAAGGATGCTGTCTTTTATATAGAAAAGAAGTGATTCCATATTCCTCTGTCTCCGGAATATGTTCTTCGTTTAATTCCTTAATCCAACCTGCAGACTGACTTGATTTTTCAAAATCAAATCGATGTGTATTTAAAATATCAGCTGCTTCTATCTGACCGTAGCTTGCCGGAATGATTCTTGCGTCAGGATTTAACGTTGCCAGTAATATGTTGATCTTTGATGCTGTTTCATCTGATACAGCATCCATCTTGTTCAGAATGATCACATCTGCAAATTCCACCTGATCAATCAGCAAATCCGAAACATCACGCTCATCATTCACATCGTCCGTCTGCTTACGGTCGAGCAGCGTTTCCCCGCTCTCCAGATCATCAGCAAAACGCATGGCATCCACAACTGTCACCATCGTATCCAGACGGCAGTGCTGTGATAGATCAATACCAGTTTCTTCATCTTCATAAACAAACGTCTGTGCAACAGGGATCGGCTCTGAAATACCCGTGGATTCAATTAGTATATAATCAATGTCCCCTTTTTCAGCCAGCCGCTTTACTTCAATCATTAAATCCTCACGCAGCGTGCAGCAAATACAGCCATTCTGCATTTCAACCAGTGTTTCATCCGTTCTCGAGAAATAACCTTTTTTCAGCTGACCACCATCAATGTTGATTTCACTCATATCGTTTACAATGACAGCCGCCTTCAATTCTTGTTTTGAATGCAGTATATGATTGAGAAGCGTCGTCTTCCCCGCTCCAAGATAGCCACTCAGGACTGTAACAGGTATTGTCATAAAAATCCTCCTAACAAATCGTAATGATTTCGTTTTAAATAATAATATAAACCTCAGCGGATGTCACGTTAAACTTTACCCATTTTGTTTTGTTAAGCTTTTGTAAACATAAGCTTTTTCAGTACACAAACGAAAGATTCCCTGATAGAATTCACTATAGATTTTCGTTATCGGTTTCCGATATCGAATGACGAGGAGGGTTTTTCATTGGAAGATAAAGTGTTGCGGAAATTGTTTCTTGGCTTTATCCAGATCCATATCCTTCACCACGCTTCTGAACATCCGATTTACGGAGCATGGATGACCGAAGAGCTCAGGGAGCACGGTTACTCAATCAGTGCCGGAACCCTGTATCCGATCCTCCATTCAATGGAGACAGACGGTTTGCTTATTAAAGAAGAGAGAAATGTCGATGGTCATATCCGTAAGTATTACACCGCTTCCGAAAAAGGCGTGGCTGTTCTGAAAGAAGCACGCAGCAAAGCTTACGAGCTGTTTAAAGAAATCAAAGATTAGAAGGGAGATCACAATGGAACAAAAAAGAGGATCACTTTTAGAGATTTTAATGGTATCCATGAGGCTTGGTTTTACATCGTTTGGCGGACCGATTGCGCATCTCGGATATTTCCGCGATGAATACGTTCAGCGTAGAAAATGGATGGATGATAAAACGTACGCGGACCTCGTGGCACTGAGCCAGTTCCTGCCTGGACCTGCGAGCAGTCAGGTTGGAATCGGGATTGGGGTTATGCGCGGAGGACTTCTAGGCGGACTCGTTTCCTTTATTGGATTTACAATGCCTTCCGTTATTGCGCTCATCATATTCGCTATGATCGTGAATGCATTTGATGTAACAAATGCAGGCTGGCTGCAGGGATTAAAAATAGTCGCAGTAGCAGTTGTTGCCCACGCGATTATGGGTATGGCTAAAAACCTGACGCCTGATCTGCAGCGAAAAGCACTCGCACTATTAGCTTTATCCGTTACACTTTTATGGCAGACAACAGTCAGTCAGGTAGTGGTTATTCTGATTGCTGGACTTGTTGGATTCCTGTTATTTAAAGGAGACACGTCAGAAGAAAATCCGACATTTAAGTTCCCGGTTTCCAAGAAGCTTGGTGCTGTTTTCCTTACATTATTTTTTGCCCTTCTAGTAATTTTGCCGATTGCAAGAGAATTTACATCAGCAAACTGGATTGCGATGTTCGACAGTTTTTACCGATCTGGTTCACTCGTATTTGGAGGCGGACACGTCGTTCTTCCTCTATTAGAAAGAGAGTTCGTACCGACTGGCTGGCTGACTGAAGAACAGTTCCTTGCTGGTTATGGAGCAGCTCAGGCCGTTCCTGGTCCACTGTTCACGTTTGCTGCTTACATCGGGGCAGTTATCGGCGGATGGCAGGGCGGTCTGCTGGCAACTGCGGCAATCTTTCTTCCCGCCTTCCTTCTGATTCTCGGTGCTCTTCCATTCTGGAATGCACTGCGTCAGAATCCTAAGATGAAAGCAGCCTTTATGGGAGTCAATGCTGCTGTTGTCGGAATTTTGATCTCAGCTTTCTATTTCCCAATCTGGACCAGCTCTATTATTGAGCCGATTCACTTTGTACTCGCTGCTTTCCTTTTCAGCATGCTTGTATTCTGGAAGCTGCCGCCATGGGTTGTTGTACTGTCAGGCGCACTTGCCGGACTGATTTTTCTATAATGAAAAAAGAACACGCCGGAATTTCATTTTCCGGCGTGTTCTTTAATGTTCATGTCCATCATCATGCGTCTCAGCTTCATTAGCAGTCTGATAAATGACTTCTTCGTTCCATGTCTCTCCACCGTCTGAAGAAAAAGCGGCATCTCCGGCTCCTGTAACAGCAAAAATCTCCTCCGGTTTATCCGGGTTTACAGCGAGGTACATCACTGCCTCATCTAGAAAATCAATGCTGCCGATCTCCTGCTGATCTTTCTTCACAAGATTTCCTTCAACCGTATATAAACCGTTTTCTGTGAAATAAGCTGCAGTGGTTCCCTGACTGTTATCGAGCAATGTAACGGTCTGACCACTGTCAGTTGACTGAAAGAGTCCTTTATCAGTCATAAGCACTAATTCTTCTTTATTAGAAGGGTGGGCTGCCAATCCGAACAGACTTTCAGCTTCGAGTCCCTGAAGCTCCATCGGAATCCAGCTGTCACCTTCATCGTCTGTATAATAAAATCCTGCATCAAGCTCACTGTTTCCTTCCATCAAACCGGTATAGAGCCGTTTTCCCTCCCGGCTGGCAGCCATATAATGATAATCTGTCTCACCTGAGAAAACGAGTTGTTCCATAGATTCGCCCTGGTCCAGACTTTTCACAAGTCCCAGTGGATTCTCCAGATCAGTAGAAGGATCAGGATGACCACTCGCATAAAAACCGTCCCCGAAAGACGTAAATCCCATATAATCGTGATTATTTGAAGTTGAATGTAACCATTGATCCCCATCGCGCTTAAATAAGCCATAATGTGTAGCGACAATCAGTTCTCCTTCAACAAAGTCCATTCCATGTACATGGTGAGCTCCTGTCTGTTCATCGACCGGTCCATAAAACGAACTATTTTCTTCAGAAGAGCATCCTGCAGCCATGATCACGGCAGCCAGAATCGCCAAGCTGCTTTTCACTTTTTTCATATCATTTACCCCCAGCACGTATTTCTTTCTCTTTTTTCTCATAGATGCATTCGCAAGTCAAAGTCTAAATCGTGAATATTACATAACTCTTTACGAATCGTCATGTAAAAAACATCCTCACGAAAAAAGTTTTAATTTTTGTGATCCTTTTTTGAAGTCATTCCGTTTCTCTATTTGAATGGCTCAACAGAAGATGAAAAAACAGCCTTTTTTAGAAAAATAAATCTTTTTTTCAAAAAAAGTGATCCAAGTCTTTTTACTTTCCGTTAGCCTGAACAGAACCATTACTTTTAAAAGAAAAAGGAGAGATTACACATGAAATTGAAGAAGAGTATGTTAGCTGTGCCATTAAGTTTTGCTTTACTTATGCCAACCGCCGCATTTGCACACGATCACGGTGAAGGCGGACACGCTGAGTCAGGTATGGAAGCGAGCACAGCTACACCAGCTGCTGAACTTCGTATCACGCTTGACACTGCACTAACTGAGCACGCATTCCTTGCAATCGAAGCAATGAGAAAAGGAATTGACGGAGCTGAAGATTTCGATCAGGCTGCTGGTGCACTTACAGCTAACTCAGATGATATCGCTGCTGCTGTATCTTCTGTATATGGTGAAGATAACGGAGCTGCTTTCCTTGAGATCTGGAACTCTCACATCGGATACTTCGTTGATTATGTAACAGCAACAGCTGAAGATAATCAGGAAGGGAAAGACGCTGCACTTGCAGAACTTGAAGCGTACAAAGTAGAACAGGCTGCATTCTTTGCAACAGCAACTGAAGACCGCCTGCCAGCTGCTGCTCTTGAAGAAGGACTTCAGATGCACATTGACCAGCTTCTTGGAGCGTTTGATGCATACGCTGCTGGAGACTTCGAAACTGCTTACACAAATGAGCGTGAAGCGATTCACCACATGAGCATGTTCGCTGAGCAATTATCTGTAGCAATCGCTGATCAGTTCCCTGATCAATTTGAAGGAACAAACCCTGATACACCAGCAGTTGATCTTCGCGCTCAACTAAACTATGTATTCACAGAGCACGCTGGACTTGCTGCTATGGCGATGCAGGATGGTGCTGACGGAGCTGAAAGCTTTGACCAGGCTGCTGCTGCATTAACTGCAAACGCTGATGATCTATCTGCTGCTGTTGCATCTGTATACGGGGAAGAAGCTGGCGCTCAGTTCTCTGAGATCTGGAACTCTCACATTGGATACTTCGTTGATTATGTAGTCGCTACTGGTGAAGGTAACACTGAAGGTCAGGAAGCTGCTAAAGCTGAACTTGACGGTTATATCGTAGAACAGGCTGCATTCCTTGACGCAGCAACTGAAAGCCGTGTACCTGCTGCTGCTCTTGAAGAAGGATTAACAGCACACGTTGGTCAGCTTCTGACAGCATTTGACTCTTATGTAGCTGGTGACTATGAAACAGCTTACAGCTCAATCCGTGAAGCATGGGCTCACATGACAATGCCTGCTGCTGGATTATCAGCTGCAATCGTAGACCAGTTCCCGGATCAGTTCGGTGGCGGTGAAATGCCTGCTGAAATGCCAAACACTGGTTTCGGTGGTACTGCATCATCTGAACTTCCATACGTATGGATCCTTGCAGGACTACTGCTTGCTGCGATCACAACAACAGTTGCACTTCGCACTCGCAAACAGTCTTAATAGACTAAATAATTGAAGCCGATTCCCTCAGGGGAGTCGGCTTTTTGTTATGTTCTTTGGGGTTATGCGCGCGGTTTTGATGGAGGGCCGGATAGGTCAAATGGTACTGAACTCACGAACTCATCCTCCAACCTCACGAATTACGCGCGCTAACTCACAAAAGCTCTTGGGGAACTGACAAATTCATGCCGGATCCTCACGAACTATCAGGACAAACTCACGAAGTTTTCCAACCCCTTTGTTTGTCCAGCGCGCGGTTTTGATGGAGGGCCGGATAGGTCAAATGGTACTGAACTCACGAACTCATCCTCCCACCTCACGAATCACGCGCGCCAACTCACAAAAGCTCTTGGGGAACTGACGAATTCATGCCGGATCCTCACGAATTAGCCGCACAACCTCACGTTCGGACACATAAAAAAACAGGATAAGCATCAAATGCCTATCCCGCTTTATTAAGATTACTGACGGCCAACATCTCCAGGAATATCTCCTTTAGGAGAAGCATCTACTGTTTTCTGGCTTTCCTTTGAAAGCTGGACAACATTGTCATTATTTTGGTGTCCCGACGATACGCTGCTTTTTACCTCAGAACCGGCATCTGCAACCTGTGATCCGATATCCTTCGCATCCTCCGTTACTTCTTTCGCCGTTTCAACGATTTCTGAAGCACTTTCACGGATTGATTCGATCTGTGGAACCACTTCTTCATTTACTTTTTCATATAGCGTCTGGGCTTCATTCATTGCGCTTTTCAAGGTACTGACGGCTGATTTAAAACGTTCTGTTACATCGTTTTTGAACTCACCTGGATTTTCTTTTACATTGCGGACAAAACCGCCTGTTGATGATCCAAGATTTTTGCTGCCTGAGATGACTTTTTGGCGGGTTGAGTTGTCCAGCAGGGCAATTGCTGCGCCTACTGCTGCTCCTACTACTACACCAAGAAGTAACTTGCTACTGTCATTATTGTTTGAGTAATTGTTCTGCGTCATATGAATAGCCTCCTCGTTTTATCTAGTATGAAGGTTACCCTCATGACGTTTTTTTAAACCTTTAAACAGATTCCTTAAGCCTGGCAAAAACCATCCACGTTCCCAGTTTCGTCTGGTTCAGCCCTACGCCCACATAGCCTGAGTTAAAAAAGTCTTTTTGTCTTGCAAGCTTGTCTGTACGGATAAAAATGTAAGAATCTTTATCGATAAACAGCTTTTGCTTTAAAGGCATATAAAAAATGTATCTTGGAACATTACCGTACTTCTCTTTTACATCGAGCACGAACATCCCCTGTCTGAATTTATCCTTTAGACTCGGTATATTGGACGGAGAAACGGTACAGCAAAGGTGTTCAAAGTAAGATGTTGAGAATTTCATCTCCTGCATGATGACTTTCCCTAAAATCTGCTGGAGCCCATTGCCCCGGAAATCCGTGTCAACGAGTGAGATTTCCTGATGGACCACCTTCATTTGTTCTTCGTAGGAAAGCTCGAGATCCCGGCCCAGATTTTCTTCATCATCTCCTGGATACAACAGGACGCGCACAGCGATTATTTTACCTTCTACTGAAGCAGCAATCACGATCCCGCCGCCATCAAATACATATTGGATTTCTTCATCAGTCAGCGGCTGAAGAGAAGCCGGGTCTTCCAGAGATTCGGAAATACCTGCCTGAAACGCTTTGAATTCTTCTATTTGATCAGGTTGAACTCTGTCGACAGTATATGAAACCTTCTGCCCGTCAGATCGGCGTTCAGCCTCCCCCTGGTATAAATGCATAAAACGATCCCCTTTACTCAACGATTAAGTTACATGATAATTAATGTAAGTTTAACATGAAAATTTCAAAGGGGTGAATGTTTTGAAGGTGATTGCTTTATCTGATACACATATGCCAAGGATGGCGAAGCACCTCCCCCTTCCACTTGTAAAAGAATTAGAGGATGCAGATCTGATTCTGCACGCAGGTGACTGGAATACAAAAGCCGTTTTTGACGAGCTGTCATCCTATGCGCCGGTTTATGGTGTCACAGGAAATACAGACACTGATGAGATCACAGCGCTTTTCCCCGCCAGGAGAATTGTAGAGGCAGGGAATAAAAAAATCGGTGTTGTGCACGGTTATGGAAAAGGACAAACAACCGAAAAGCGTGCGCTCCAGGCATTTGAACATGAAGATGTGGATCTGATTCTGTTCGGTCATTCTCATATCCCTGTTTTAAGAGATGACCAGCGCCCTATCATACTTAATCCCGGTTCAGCTACAGATAAAAGAAGGCAGCAGCACTATTCATTTGCGGTCATTACGATTCAGGAAGCAATCAGTGTGGAACTTGTTTTTTATAAAGAAAAATAGGAGGAGATCGAATGAATACAGTCGTTATTGCGCAAAACCTTGAAGAAGAGCTGGTTGAGAAAGTAAAACAAACGTTTAATGGGTGGAACATCATTACAGGAAAAGATGAAGAGCAATGGGGACCTTACATAAAAGACGCAGCAGTCATTGCTGGCTGGAAAAATGCGATGACACCCTATCTGCAGGACGCTCACTCGTTAAAATGGGTTCAGTCCTGGAGTGCGGGGGTCGATAAACATCCTCTGGACGAGTTCAAGAAGCGGGATATTATATTGACGAGTGCCAATGGTGTCCATGCTTACCCGATTTCTGAGACCATCTTCTCACTCATGCTCGGCTGGACAAGGAAAATCAATGCGTACACACGGCATCAGCAATCAAAAACCTGGCATCACGCCGGGCTGTCTCTTGAACTGCACGGTAAAACAGTAGGACTGCTCGGTGCCGGTGCCATTGGAAAAGAAACAGCAAAAATCGCAAAAGCATTTGGGATGACGGTAAAAGGATTCAGGAGAAGCGGAGAAAACGAAGAATATTTTGATGAAATGTATACACTCGACAATCTGTTAGAGATTCTCCCTGAGTGCGATTATGTAGTGATTACGCTGCCTTTGACTGATGAGACGAATCAGCTGTTTACATCCGCTCATTTTTCAAAAATGAAGGAAAGCAGTTTTCTTGTTAACATTGGACGGGGTGAGATCATCGATGAATCTGCTCTTACTCGTGCCCTTCAATCAAGCGAAATTGCCGGAGCGGGTCTGGATGTCTTTGAAAAGGAACCTCTGCCGGAGGATAGTCCTTTATGGGAGATGGAGAATGTGATGATTACACCTCATACGGCCGGTTCGACGGAGCATTATAACAACAGGGTGATTGAGGATATTTTTCTGAAGAATGCGGAGTCGTTTTTGGATCAGCAATTGTTGCCTGTTAATTTAGTGGATTATGATAAAGGATATTAAAATAATCGTGCCGGGGACATCCTCCGCTGGTGTCCAGCTTCGGAATGACCCGGCACTTTGTTTGATATCTCCACTTTATTCTGTTTTTACAAGGTCAAAAAAGAATAGAAACGAATTATATATTATTGAAATTATTCAACCGGCCCCTGCCAGTTGTTCATGCCGCCGGTCATGTTTGTCACTTGATAGCCCTGGTCCTCCAGGTATTGAGTCGCTTTTGCACTGCGGCCTCCTGCCTGGCAGACGACTACGTATTCTTTTGATTTGTCGAGTTCCTGCTTGCGGAATTCGATCAGACCAAGGGGAATATTTACGGCTCCGGGGATCTTCCCTGATTTTATTTCTTCTGTTTCACGCACATCGAGCACGTTTAATTCAGCATAACTTTTTTCTACATCTGCCGGTGAAATATTTTTCACGTTAGTACCCTCCACATTTTTTTAATTTGTACACGCCTGACTTTGCAGGCGCTAGTAATGTCATTTTCTTCACCTGGAATCCTTTACTCTTTAAAAAGCGGATGCCCAGTTTCAGATCCACTTCATCAGATGCAATGACATGGATTTCTTTATGGGGAATTTCTTTATAAAAACGCTTTAAATAAGCATAGGGAATATGTTGAAAGCTTGTTTGACTGCGTGTGGTTGGATCATTGTATTCACGCAGATCAATCACTTGATGATCCGGTTCAGACAAGTGATCTTCAGGTACGCATTCTACGCCTTTGACTGGTGCATATCGTCTGTAAAATGAAATGCTGAATAATAACAATAAAAGTAAAATCAGTTCCACTGCTTTCCCGCCTTTCGTTTGTACAAAATTAATATATACCCCTATAGGTATGTAGTCAAGAGATTTGTTTACACATTGTGACCCGTTCTTCTATACTGAACAGGAGGAGGGTGTTTCATGAAATTATGGGTTAACCGCATTAGTTCATTGCTTACATTGGCGTCATTGACACTGGTATTTGTTATGTTTTTCTTTCCAGGCAGTACGCCATTTTCAATACCGTTTTTGTTTGGTTTATTTGGCCTGTTTCTGATCGTTTCTATTGTGACATTTGATCCTGCTATTTCAAAGCGGGACGAACTGACGGGTCTGCCGGTGACGATTTATTTTGCAGCACTGGTGATTTTTCTTCAGCTGATTGGCGGGGAGACCGAAACACCCCTTAGTATTGATCAGCCATTTTTGTGGATTGCGATTGTGATCGGGATCTGGCTGGATTTTAAAAGAAATCGTAACAGAAAAGCGGAGGCGACTCGTCCAGCCCCGACAAGCATAAGGCGAAGATGAAAAGAGGGCTGACCTTCGCCCTCGTTCATCTTTGACTTATGACCTCGAGGGGCTAGTCGCCGCAGCTAGACACCAAGAAAAGCGGAGGCGGGCGTTTAGGGACGTACAAACTGGACTGTCCTCGACGAAGATAAAGGAAACACGGAGAGCGTTAGCGATCCGATGTTGACTTATCGAACGAGAGGACGGGAAGTTTGCTAGTCCCTGCCCGGTGGAGCTAGACATCGGGAAAAGCGGAGGTTCGCGTTTAGCGGCGTATGCGGTGGACTGAAGCGATTAAGATAAAGGAAACACAGCGAACGAAGTGAGCTGATGTTGACTTATCGAAATGAGCTGAGGGAAGCGCACTAGCCGCTGCGAACCGGAGCTGGACATGAAGAAAAGCGGAGGCGACTCGTCCAGCCCCGACAAGCATAAGGCGAAGATGAAAAGAGGGCTGACCTTTGCCCGCGTTCATCTTTGACTTATGACCTCGAGGGGCTAGTCGCCGCAGCTAGACACCAAGAAAAACGGAAACGAACGCTTAAACTGCGCTCGTTTCCGTTTTTGTTTTTACATAAATGACGTGATCCGTCCAGCAGCCGTTTTCGAAAAGAAAGTTTTTACGGACACATTCATATTCAAAACCTGCTCGTTTTGCCGTTTTGATTGACGCTTCATTATCTAGATTGATCTGGGCTTCAAGACGATGAAGCTTCAGCTTTTCAAATGCAATGTTTGTGAGTCCTTTAAGGGCTTCTGTTCCAAATCCTTCTCCCCAGAACTGGTTGTGAAGCGCATAACCTGTGACACCCCATTGCGTATCTCCCCTGCTCAAAACCATAAGATCTGTGTGACCAATTAATTCTCCATTTTCTTTTTTAAATAGAGCCCACACATAAACGTGATCGTCTTCTGCCCATCGTTGGAAACGATCAAGCTTTTCCTGAAACATCTCTTTTGTGAAGCCCTTCATGTCTATGTAACCTTCATCATATTGATGCTGAGAATGCTTCCTCCGCTCCATTTGTCTGATGTATTCCTCATAATCATTGAGCGTATAAGGTCTCATAACCAATCTCTCTGTAAAAAACGGTTCCAAATTCTCTCCTCCTATTCCCTTCCTCTGTAAGCCCGCTCATTCACTTCAGTCAGTCTGAGCATGTCTTCTCTTGTGATGAGTGGTTCTGCACCTCTTTTAACCTGGTTGACCCACTGCTCCATTGCACTTGGTGCAGATGCTGGAAGCTCAGGTTCTATCCAATCACCACCGGTTTCAGCGTTTTGCATACGCCCCTTTTTACCTTCTACAAGATAATTCCCTTCCGTCCCCCGAAGCTCCAGATGGAACAGTCCGCTTGAAACAAAATCGGTTTCGATCACGGCCATTAATCCGCTGTCATATGACACCAGTACTGCTGCAAGCTCGTCTACTTCGCTTTTATACACCGTTTGAAATAACGCCTTCACTTCTTTTACTTTGCCACCAAACCGGTTAGCGAGGTAAATCGGATGGGCACCAAGATCAATGAGGGCGCCACCTGATGTTTCTTCTTTTTTCAGAAAAGCTTCCGGAAGCCAGCCATGTGGATTTTCTTTCGTCGGAACAGCTCCATTATGGGACACTCTGCATCGAAATGAAGTCAGCTTCCCAAGCTTTCCTTCATCAGCAAGCTTCTGTCCATAAAGATAATAATCAGCTGAGAGCCTTGGCAGAGATAACATGAGATGAACACCTGCTGCATCTACCGCGGCAAAGATCTCCTCACACTCTTTCACTGAAAGCCCTAACACTTTTTCTGAAAAGATATGTTTTCCCTTATTCGCAGCTTTTATGATGACCTCTTTATGCATAACAGTCGGTGTATCCACGATGACCGCTTCTATTTCAGTACGTTCAAGAAGATCATCCAGCCTCTCATAGAATGGGACACCGAGTTCATCTGCCCAGTCCTGACCTCTTTTGGCATCTTCATCCCACACTGCACAAACATCAATCTCAGGATGTGCCAGCGCTTCTTTTACATAATCATCTGCGTGTACGTGCCATCTGCTTAACATAGCTGTTTTCATCATGATCACTCCCCTTTTACTTTTACTATGACAGACCGGTGACTGAAACGGAACGGTCAATTGCAGATCGCGGCATTGGCATTGAAAAAGGATTTTATTTCTTTTTGTCGAATTTTACTTTTGAGCCGGGTTAGCTCTTTAATGACTGTCCACATATAAGGAGGAATGATGTTCATGCTTTATCAAACATCCACTGAAGGGATTACCCCTGCCATGTTAGAAGGTTTCTTTGACGGGTGGCCTAATCCGCCATCCCGCGAAAAACACCTGCAAATCCTGCAGAACAGTTACCGGATCGTGGTCGCCATTGAAGAAGAGACCAATCAGGTTACCGGTTTTATTACCGCGATCAGTGATGGCATTCTTTCTGCTTATATTCCACTTTTAGAGGTACTGCCTGACTACAAAAAGCAGGGCATTGGCAAAGAGCTTGTCAAACGCATGCTAAATGAGCTTGATGATTTGTATATGATTGATTTGATGTGTGATGAAGAGCTTCAGCCTTACTACGACACATTTGATCTCCAGCGTTCAACCGGTATGATCAAACGGAATTATGAGCATCAGTCAGGACGCCCTACGCTTTAAAAAATGTTGGACATACAGCGGTGTGATATCGCCGTGCTCTCATTCATTCAAAAAAGCCGGAACGACTCTATGTGAGTATCGTCCCGGCTTCCCGTGTTCCTTAACCTCAGCACTTTGCGTTTCTAAGTCCTGTCCTCACCCATTATAATGACTTTTGATAATGCTTCGGGAGGATACGGTTTGACCAGATAATGTTCAATCTTGTATTTTCTCATTTTCTCATAATCACGATCCAGAGCAGATGAAATCACGATCGGTATAGAGGATGTTTCCGCATCATTCCTCAACTCCTCAATAACATCCCAGCCATCGAGATCACCACTTAGGGAAAGGTCCACCACCACTGCCGTAATATGCCTCTGCTTCACATCTTCGACCGCCCGTTTCGGATCAAGGTGATGTACGACCGAATACCCTTTGGATTTAAGTTCATCCGATAATAGCAAGGCAAGACTCAGGTCATCCTCGAGTATGAGGATACGGGCCTGTTCATCCCCCTCAGTCACTTCTGCTGTACCTGCGGCTACTTCCGCCTCCTGGTCCACCGGTAAGGTAAACGAGAATACAGATCCTGTGCCTTCAGAAGATTCTACCCAGATCGTGCCGTCGTGATGATTAATAATTTCTTTACAGATTGCGAGGCCGAGGCCCGTTCCACCAATCTTCCTTCTTTCACTGTTATCAATCCGTTTGAACTTCTGGAACAGCCCCTGCAGCTGGTCCTTTGGAATACCAAGTCCCTGATCCTGAACGGAAACCGTTAACCCTGATGGGCTGCTTTTCGTTTTAATCAGAACGTCCCCACCGTCCGGCGAAAACTTAATGGCGTTGCTGATTAAATTCGTCAGAACCTGAGTCAGCCTGTCTGAATCTGCTTTTACGACAGTTAATGGTGCCTCATCGTTAAAGATCAGATGATGGGAAGGCGGCACCTGAAGACTTTCGATCGTTTTCAAAATAATCTCATTCAGTTGAACCTGCTCCATGTGATATTCCTGACGTCCGGACTCCATCCGTTGAAGATCAAGAAAATCATTGATCAGATTCGTTAGCCTTCTCGCTTCTTTATGAATGGTTTGAATGTAGCGCTTTTGCTTTTCCGGTTTAACTTCTTTTGTTAATAACAGCTCCGTAAACCCGAGAACGCTGGACAACGGTGTCCTCAGTTCGTGGCTGACGGTGCTGACAAGCTCTGACTTCATCCGGTCGACTTCATAATCACGCGTAATATCACGGTAAACAAAAATCGTCCCGACTCCCTTTGAGCCCCTGTAAATAGTGGTCGCATATATATCAATGACTTTAGGCTGTTCCTCTTTCGTCGTATAACGAATGGTTTTGACTCCCTCAATGTCCTCCGAATATGCTGCTTTAAAGAAAGTTATAAGCAACCCCGATTCTTCAACAGAATTCGTTACAACACTGAGCCAGGATTCACAATCCATACTTTTATTCGTATAAGGCTGCCCAAGCATTTCGCATAATGGTTTATTGTGCTGAATCATACAGCCGTCACGGTCAACAAGCTGTAATCCCTCAGTCATGTTATCAATGATTTCCTGATTAAGCTGACGTGAATATTCAATTTCCTCGTACGCAAGAATCCGGTCAAACGCAATCGAAATTCTGTTAAAAATACCTGTCAGCTCTTCGCACTCTTTCTCCGAAAATGAATTACCAGCCCGTTCAGCTCTGAATACTGCCAGCGTTTTTCCTTCGTTGTTGGCTACAACAGTCTTTAGTTCGTACGTATACTCAGGTACATCATTCAGTGTCTGGTCATAAGATGGAGATAACTTTTTACGAATTGTCAGCCCCTTAATAGCATTGGTAAAATCAAAGGGTTCTTTTAAAATTTCATTAATCCGCTCTGTTGTCACATTGTAAGCGGAATATACACTCCGGTCCGCCAAATAGAGCATACTGCGGTCAAACTCATACATTTTATTTAAATACGCTATCGTGTTGTCCAGAAATTCATATTTATTAAAAGTAGATACGAGAGACTGATTCAGATCATTGTAAAGTTCCAGCTGTTCCTTCGTCTCTTTCGTAATCTGCAGGGTCCTATTCAGCTCTTCTTCTGCCAGCTTTGAATGGGAAATATCCTGCGCAATCATTATAAATTCATACGCATGACCCGTTTCATCCAAATAAGGCACCATGGCCATATTTGCGTAGACGACGCCTCCATCTTTTTTGCGCAATTGTACGTCAGCATTGAAAATCATGCCGAAATTCAACTGCTGCCACATTTGCTCAAAGTAAGAATCCGGGCGGCTTCCTGTGCGAAAAATTCTCGTCGTTTTTCCTTGAAGCTCATCATCAGCGTAACCTAGCTTTTCACAAATAACGCGATTGGCTTTCGTAATAATACGATTTGAATTAACTGTAATCACCATAAGCGTTCTGTCGAGTGCCTGTGAGGTTGCTTCAATTTGCCGTAGCTGGTCTCTCAATTGATCCTGCTGTTCATGCAGTGCTTCCTGCTGGGCTACTAACTCTTCGTTTTGTGCATTTAATTCGTCCTCTTTGTAGGAAATGGAACGCTTCATCGCATCAAAGGCATTAATCAGCACGCCTACTTCCCCATTTGCTTTTATAAGCACCTGATCAAGCTCATATTCCTTCCCCTGCTGCAGTGCAACCGAAGCCTCTGTTAAATTTTCTATCGGTCTGATAATGGACCGCAGTATTTTACGCATAAGAAAGAGCAGAATGACGAGTAACAGCAACATCACACCGCCGAACAGTAAAAAGGTGAGAAGGTTATGGTGAAGCGTTTCCTCGATTGACTCCTGAGTAAGCACCCGGTTTTGATCTCTCAAATCCTGTGCATAAAAAAGAAATTCATTGACTGTCTCGTTCACTCCACTTGCAGAATACGTCTGCAAAGACACATAGTCATCATTTTCAACGTATTCCAGCGCTGTTGGAAGCAACTCATTAAAATAGGTGGTCATAAAGGCATCTAGCTCATTAATAATCTGCCTTTCTGAATCAGTCAATGCAAGACCTTCCACTGATTCAACCGCTACTGCGTATCTGTCTATCTCCTGATCCAACTGCTGTCTTTCTGCATCCAGCTTAAAAGCATAATAGCCTCTCGCTCTAAAGAAAATTCCTCGAACACTCTCCTCGAGCTCTACGATGGCTTCGCTTTTTTCCTGAAGTGCAGCCTGCTCTTCTTCAATCTCCTGGTTTTCTATACTTAAATAAATAAAAAGACCCGCTGTAACGAGCAACACCGGGATTAAAACGGTAGCAGTCAAGTTTAAAAAGGTTTTTCTGATAGAGTTACCCTTCATTTAACAGCCCCTCCATAAAATCAGCCAATTCGATCGGGCTGAATGGTTTGGAAATAAAATAATCTGCACCAGCCTGCATCAGCGCTTCCTGATCCTCTTTTTGGGTTTTAGCAGTCAGCATAATAATCGTTATTGTCCTCTTGATATCATCTGACAGTTTCTCAAGCACTTCATAACCTGTCATCTCGGGCATCATGTAATCCAGAATCAGATAATCAAAGGTTTCTTCGTTCAGACGTTCATATGCCTCCCTGCCGTTTGTCACCTCCGAAATGACAAATGGCAGCTCCTCCAATGTATCCTCAATCAGCATTCTGAGTATGTCTTCGTCATCTGCAATGAGCAGTTTTTTCATTGTCTGCACCTCACTTAATTTTCCTGAGCAGCAGCTGCCTCATTTAAAGCACCCGTTGCTTCATTACCTAACTCAAAGATTCTCACCAATTCAGCTTTTTCATGAATCCCTGCAAGCTTCGTTGTCAGCTTTTCTGTTTTAAACTGATGACTGGAAAAAACCTCTGAAAGCTCCGCAAAATCTGATGTTGTCAGCACGATATCTTCGCCTTCGCTTTTTTGCTGAATTCTCGCTGAAATATTAACCGTCCTTCCAAAATAATCAAGGATATCATTTGCATTGACCGCAATAACAGGGCCGGAAAATAAGCCGAGCTTTATCTTAAGGGAAGTCTGACTGTCTTTATTGAACTCGTGAAGACCCGTCTGAATCGAAATGGCAGCCCTTAAAGCATCTTCTTTCTTTAAGAAAACAGCCATGATTGAATCGCCTATTGTTTTAACAATGCCACCGCTGTTAGCAGCCACATGCTTTTTTAAGTAATTGAAATGCTGATGCACCTGATGATAAGCGTTTGCATCACCAACTGATTCATACAATGCCGTAGATCCCTTCAAATCACTGAAAAGAACGGTAACGGTTTCTACACCAATCTGCTGATCCGGTGATAATACTTCATTAGAAAACAGATCGCGATAGATTTGAAGGGTCGCAATAGAAGCACCTGTGATCGCATAATGATCCCATTCCATTTTCTCTATTAAGACGACAATCTCCTTGTCAGTCTGATTTGAAATTTGCAGTGCTCCGCCATTTTTATTTATATGGAGGTTATCAGTATCCCATCCTGTGTCATGATAAACAGCAGAAGGCTGATCAGGATGCTGGTTCTGATCCAGTTTAATAGAATGATTGAACTTTAATACTCTTAGACGAAGATCCCCTTGTTTAACAGGATATTGAATAAACGAAGTCTCACCTGGAGCAATTCTTTTTTGTGAAAGAATATGTGGACTTCTTGATGGTCCGCTCAGACAATAGACTTGATTCCTTGCTTTTCTGACAGATGGATGTACAGAAAATCGCATTTCAACGTAACGGTCGAGGGTCATTTCATAATCTACTCCACACAGGTCACAATGCACCTGATCAACCAGCTGGTTCATGGCAGAAACAGAATTCTTTGCTGCCCGGCAATTCGGACACATCAAATTCCATGACTGATTCAGCAGACCACTCTTCACAGCATGTAAAAAAAGATATAAAGCATCTGATCGATTTATACTCCACCGATCAGCCAGATAATAAGGCTGCATATCCAGCACTTCATCATCACTGGCACTTGTTAAATGATTCATTAAAAGATTTACCTGATCCGGATTTTGATGAAAAGTCAATAAGCGTGCACTTTTTTTGGAAAGTTGCATTTCATCCAGCTCAACTTTTCCGTGTACCGGCAGAATATTGATGCTTGACTGCTGATTTGCTTCCAGACATTTATCCAAATATTTCATGATTTCTTTAATCGAATTGACAGCTGATGTAGGAATAGCTAAAAGCCCCAGCAGATTTGCAGGTGTGAACTTTCCTGTAAATGTAAGCTCAACCTGCGGATCCGCTTCAGATCTACTTACATTTTCAAATGAAATGGTCCAATGAAACCGTTTGATTGGTCCGCTTCTATACACCCGTTCTACAGAATAAAATTCATTTTTCACCCATTCAAAAGGATGCTCAACCCACTCTAACGGTACAAATCCTGCAGCCTTTGCCTTTGCTGTTCTGTATAATGTAGAGTCATGATATTCAGCATTTGAGAAATGAACGGTAAATACACCTGAAACCCGATTTAAATGATCTGTATTTGACATCAGTTCCCAGGCAGTCTCTTTATCCATTGGATAGATTTTTTTAAATTCATACACTTTTTCATTCATTTAACCGCTCATCCTCTCCGGCTTTTCAGCATAAAGTGATCTAATCTCCAGAATCTTCGGCAGCTGATCAAAAAAGACGTCTACTAGCTGAGGATCAAAATGCTTCCCTTTTTCCTGATTAATTAAATTCAGAATTTCTTCAAGTGGCCAGGCTTTTTTGTACGGTCTTTCAGTTGCCAGTGCATCAAACACATCAGCAATGGCAACTATTCTGCCGTACAGAGGGATTTCTTCTCCAGACAAACCTTCAGGGTAGCCTTTTCCATTCCACTTTTCGTGATGAGTCTTTGCGATAACGGCTGCAGCCTGCAATATTTTTCTTTTAGAATTTTTAAAAATAGAATAGCCTGTTAATGTGTGTTGCTTCATTACAGCGAATTCTTCGTTCGTAAGTTTACCGGGTTTATTTAAAATAGCGTCCGGGATGCTTACTTTGCCGATATCGTGCATGGGACTCGCTAACTCTATCAGGCTCGCTTCTTCCTCAGATAAACCTGCGCCTCGGGCGATAATATAGGAGTACTTAGCGACCCTTTTTACATGGTTTCCTGTTTCGGCTGAACGGCTCTCACCAATTGATCCCATTGTGTAAATAACTTCTTTCTGCGATTCTACTAATTCAGAATAGAGTATTGCTTTTTCAATCGATTGGCCTGTATATGTGGCAGCAAGAGAAAGATAAGTAATATCCTTTTCAGAAAAGATGGAGGGATAACTTTGCTTATTAACTGCCTGATATACGCCAATGATTTCTTTATCAGCATTTCTTATAGGGATACATAATATTGACTTTGTAAGGTATCCACTTTTCTTATCAATATCCGGATTGAACCTGCTATCTGTATAGGCGTCGTGAATAATAATCGTCTCTCCTGACTGATAGGAGCTTCCAACAAGGCCTGAAGAAAGAGGAATTTCAATCCTGTCTATACCGTGAGCGACCTTCGTCCACAGTTTTCTTTCGTGAGGATCAGCAATCCACAAAGTACATCGATCTGCCATCGTCAGCTTTTTGCCCATTTCCGCCATTAATATATGAAGCGTATCCAGATCATTTTCATGAGCCAGTTTTGATGCATATTCAAAAATGATTTTTAACAAATCCTCTGCTGGTATGTCTGAGGAAAACGGTTGGCGGTTATTCATCTTTCGCACCTCCAAGCAAGTAAAAAAATCCTAAAGACGAATAGAATTTAAGTATGATATAGTAATTATATCATATAAAAATAGTCAAAATGGTCCATGAAAGGTGATTATATGAATCCATTTTCTTTTTTGTTTTTAGCACATTTAATTGGAGACTTTTTGTTTCAAACAGGCTGGATGGCTTCAAAAAAAAGCACAGAGTGGATTCCTTTACTAACGCACTGTTTCGTTTATACGATAACGATTTTAATTGTATCCTGGATGACTTTCGGTGTTATGTCTTTAGTCGCATATCTCTTTATTTTTGTAACGCATGTCATACTGGATCGGCAAAAATTTGTACGCTGGTGGGTAAAGCGCATGATGCAAACACCTGCAGGCCCTGATAAATGGCTGACGATCGTTGTAGATCAAATTTTTCACCTTATTATTCTGGCCATCGCATTGTATTTATAAGTAATGAAAAACTGTCCCGAATGAAAAGATTAATCAGGAGGAATCATCCTCTTAATCTTTTTATCGGGACAGTTATTTTATTTCGAAAGGTATTTTAAAAAAAATTCATCTGCGGGTAGAGCAGCTTCATGATAGAAGCCCTGTGTCACTTTGCCCCCGAATTGTCTAATTTTCTCGAGCTGACCAGCACTCTCCACCCCTTCTGCTATAGCCGTACACCCGAGAGATCCTGAAAGCTTTATGAGAGATTCCACAACAGATGCCGCTCTTTCTGAGGTCGTCATCTGCTGAATAAAACGCCGATCAATTTTCACAAAATCAACAGAAACGTTAATCAACTGGGGAAATGTATTATATCCGGTACCAAAATCATCGAGTGAAATTTTTATACCAAGGTTTTTCAGGTCCGTAACCTGACGTGTCCAAACATCCAGATCGACTTCAAGACGTTCTGTAAGCTCAATAGAGATGTAAGCAGGATCTACCTTATACACATCAAGAAAATGGCTGACTTCACTGATCAGTGAACGATTCACAAATTGAATGCCTGAAATATTCGTTGCAATGTTGATCAGTTCCGCTCCCTGGTCTTTCCACTTAGCCTGCTGATGAAACAGCTCATGAAGACCCCAGCGTCCAACGTCCATAATCTGACCTGAATATTCCGCCTGTGAAATAAAATTCTCAGGAAAAAGGATCCCGCGGTCCGGATGATGCCATCGAATAAATGCCTCCGCACCTGCTAATGCGCCGGATTCGACATGGAACTGCGGCTGATAATACAGTTTAAATTCGTTATTGCGTATGGCTCTCCGGATCTCTTCACTAAAGGACAGCTTCAGCCTCGACAAAATATCCTGATCACCTGTTTGACCTTCTTCAGGAGCAAGGGGAAAGAACGTAATTTTCTTTTGAGATGACAGATTTTTCACCTTTGGCTGCATGTAAGCGACATTCATTCGGGCTCATTCCCTTCAACGCCATACTGTAATACTTTCATTATAACGCATATATATAGACCTCTGCACTATTTTTCAGAATTTTATAAATATTTTTTAGTTCTTTATTCGCGCTATCCATACTTCTTTTGATGGTGTTTCTTTTTCTCCAGATATTCCTCATCTTCCCTTACGATTTTCCACTTCTCTTCAAAAATTGAGGCAGACTGCACTTTTTCTTCATCTATTTCACGGTCATTTACTTCTCCGCTCTTGTCGTATTTTCTGCCACCTTTGTAATTGGCATAACGTCTGGCTCTCGTATATCCCATCTGAATGAATTTCCTCGCCATATCCATTCCGACAAAATCGTCTTCTTTTTTATAGGCTAAAAACATTTCATAAATCTTTTCTGATGATTCTTTTGCCTCCTCCGGTGTTTTAAACCGCCAGTGGGGCAGTATTTCACCTTTGTAGGGCTCCACTAATAAGACACCCTGCTCTCCACGACCTACTCTGTATAGCTCGGGCTTTTCACGAAAATCAATTGAATCGAAATCCAGGTCATAATCAAATGGCATAAGATCAACCTCCTTGCTTCTCTTTTCCCACTTTCAATATCCGGAAACAAAAAAAGACTGCCGGCAGTCAGTCTATCTGACTTGCACGACAGTCCTTATGATCAGCGGCTGATACCGCGTTTCATTGAATAAATCCCGTAATTGGTTTTACTATTGCTTGTAATTGCCACTTTCTTCTCTTCGTTTAGAGGGAATACTCTGCAGGTGAAGACTGCTTCTCCTCCATTGACAAAGATCTCTGCAATACTGTGATCAACCAGAACCTCAATTTCAGAAAGACCGTTTTCGAGCGTAACTTCACGGGTTGTCCCGAATGCCGCTTCCACCACATGCGTCATTCCCGAACGGTCCACTGTCACTTTTTTAGCATCATGATCATAACGGATCTCAAAATGTTCATTTTCCGATTCAAAAAGCTGCACGCTCATATCAGACGTTGACGTGGTGCTGATCAATGCTCTGAATGCTTTCGCAGTCGTATTGTCCAGTAATGCTTCTTGACCAGCGCCTTGCGTCGATCCCTCAGCAAGAAGCTCACCCTGAAGTAATGACAGCGAATCAGCAGGACGCTGAAGCAGTCTGTTGCCTTTACGGACAAGCTCACGCGGCAGGGTCAGACAGTGTGCCCAGGCATTTTCGTCCGTCGGGAAGTTAACCTCTCCAACACCGGCCCAGCCGTAGAGCAGACGTTTTCCATCAGCTTCAAAGCTCTGCGGTGCATAAAAATCAAAGCCCTTATCAAGTTCATGATATTCTTCCACTTCAAACTGAAGCTTTTCAATATTAAGCGTTCCGGCAGCATACACCGTATTAAAAACGTTATGGTAGTTTTCACCGGAAGGATCGATGCCCTGCGGGGAGAAGATTAAATAATCTTTCCCCTCCAGCTCGAAGTAATCCGGGCACTCCCACATATACCCCTCAAGGTCAATATTGACTGAAAGCTCACCATAAAATGACCAGTTCAGTGCATCAGGTGACTGATAGACGATAATCGCACCCGTCTTATTTTCACGCTGAGCCCCTAACAGCATATAATACGTTCCGTTTTGCTCAAATACCTTCGGGTCACGAACGTGTCCTGTGTACCCCTCAGGAACCCCTTCAATAAGAGGATTCTTTTCATATTTACGGATCTCACCGGCCTCATTCATGATCGCCAGACACTGATGGGCGTCACGCGCTTCCTTATCGTACTTCACATTCCCTGTATAAAATAAATACAGTTCATCGCCGACCTGCAGGGAAGCACCTGAGTAGGCACCATGTGACTCATAATCCTCAACCGGTGTAATCGCAACCGGGTGACGTTCAAATTCAGCAAGATTCTCAGATGAAACGTGTGCCCAGTGCTTCATTCCATGATAAGCACCATACGGGTACCACTGGTAAAACACATGGTAACGGCCTTTGAACCAGGCCAGTCCATTCGGATCATTCAGCAGTCCGTACTGTGGATGAATGTGATACACAGGCTTCCACAGATCATAGGCTGATTTATTCGCTAAGGCTTCGAGCTCTCCCTCTTTTGCCTCTAAAATGGTCCGGTATTTCGGTTCAAAATAGCGGGTCGTCATAATGGTCCTCCTCTTTATACATCAAAGCTTGGTTTTTTCACCTTTCCGTAAATCGCAGTGAAAATCGCTCCTAAAACAAGCGCAAATACGTTGGCAATTACGTAGTGTAAGTGTCCACCGCCAGTCGTTGAAACGATAGCAATACCAGGTACTGCTGTTGCACCGAATCCAAGCGCATTAATATTCAGGAAGAATACGTAAGCACCTGCAAACGCACTCGCGATACAGCCTGCAATTAACGGGAATTTATAGCGTACATTAATACCGAACAGTGCCGGTTCTGAAATTCCGAATAAAATCGATCCAAAAGATGAGATTCCGATCTGGCGTGCCTTTTTATCATTCCAGCGAAGGTACAGATAACCAAGTACAGCTCCACCCTGTCCCATAAGCGCAACAGACATCAATGGCATAATAAAGTTTAATCCAGTGTCGGCAATCAACTGTGCCTCTACCGCGCCAATGACGTGGTGAAGACCTGTAATGACGACAACCTGCTGAACACCTGCAAAAATAACAAATCCGACAACACCAAGATTTTCAGTTGCCCAAAGAAGGCTTGATGTTAATCCGTCTGCAAGGAAACGTCCAAGCGGACCAACAATCACAAATAACAGTAATCCTGATAGCGTGACAGTCAGGAACGGCACAAGGAAAAGCTTAATGATATCTGGTACAACACGTGTAAAGAACTGATCAAGCTTCGCCACAACAAGACCCATTAGAAGGGCTACAATGATTCCACCCTGGAATCCTACAAGCTCGATATTAAGGCCAAGAATATTAATATTTTCTGCTTCAACATTTCCCGCAGCAACCTCAAAGGCATTTCCTAATTCCGGGTGAAGCATGATCGCACCAATAACAAGACCTAAAACAGGATTTCCTCCAAAACGCTTTGTCGCTGACCAAACTACCAGCAATGGTAAAATCGTAAAGATACCTGTCGCCATGATTGACAGGAATCGATTAATCCCTGTAATCGCAGGGTACATTTCAACAACAGATTGCTCTGCAAATACGCCAGGCTGACTTAATAGACCTGTAATCCCCATTAATAGAGCTGCTGCGAGCAGTCCCGGGATGATCTGAACAAACACATCAGATAATGCTTTAATTCCGCGCTGGAAAGCGTTCTGCTTTTTAGCAGAGGCACCTTTCACGTCACTTAATGACATATCTTCCATGCCTGCTTCCTGCTGGAATACTTTATAAACGTCATTAACCGTACCTGCTCCAAAAATAATCTGAAGCTGGTCACCTGCAATAAATGCTCCCTTAACGTGGTCAAGCTGTTCAATTTCCTTAAGAGAAATTTTCTCCTGGTCGTTTGTCACAATTCGAAGTCTCGTTGCACAATGGGCAGCACCTTGAATATTTTCCTTGCCACCAATTAACCGGATGACTTCTTTCACGGTTGGTTCGTATTTTTGAAGTTTCCCACTCATGAGGTTTCTCCTTTCAACAGATCCGGCTTTAATGTGGAACCGGTTCCAAATATAAGTATTTTTTAGGAACCAGTTTCTGAAGCGTTTTCATAGAACCGGTTCCACAAATGAGTCTAAAACATTTCGTTTAAAAATGCAAGCCTTTTGTAAGCGCTATTTTTTTCCTTTTACACTTTCTCCTTCACGAATGGAAAAGCTTGGTCTCTGAAGCTTTTCAACCTCTTCTCCAATAATCAATTTCTCCATTGTAGAAGCAGCAAGCACCCCTGTTTCCTGATGGTCAAATTCTATGGTCGTAAGAGACGGATGAATCATCGCCGACACGGTATATCCCCCAAACCCGCTGATCGAAATATCTTCCGGAACCCGGTACCCAAGCTCTCTTGCCACTCTCATCGCGCCAAGCGCAATCGTATCCGTTGCACAAATCAGCGCGGTAGAAGATGTGTTAGAAAATTGCTCTTTCGCAGCCTTCATCGCACTTTGAAAATCAAAGCTCCCTCTGAAAAACGACACAGTTTCCGCCCCATTTTCTTTACAACCGGCTATGACGCCCTCTTTTCTTCTGACGCCAACTGCAACATCCTCTTCCTGGACGCCCAAAAATGAGATCTCCTTATGCCCGGCAGAAGCAACGTAACGTCCCATCTCATAACCCGCTTTGTAGTCATCAAACACGATGCAATGTGTACGATCCGTTTCCTGCCCAATAATCAGCAATGGAACTGTCAACCGTTCCATCAGCTCAAAATGCTGAGGCGTCAGCTCCGTCGCAAACAAAATCATCCCATCCACCTTTTGCCGCTGCAGATTCTGCAGACTTTCAAGCTCACGTTCAATAGAATGACTCGTATTAATAATAAGCGTCGTATATCCCTGCTCCCTCAGTTCATCATCAATCCGGATTAACGTTTTTGACGTCACAAACGAATCCAACGCAGGTGCAACCACGCCGACAAATCCCGTTTTCTTTGACTTAAGACTTCTGGCAAACGAGTTCGGCTCATAATCGTGCTCCTCAATCACAAGCTTAATCTTTTCACTCGTCGCCGCGCTTATTCTTCCCCCATTTAAATACCGGGAAACCGTACTTTTTGCCACCCCGGCACGACTTGCAATATCATTAATCGTAACTTTCATAAAATCCTCTCCGGTAACAATGTTTGTATCATAATATCATATTTGAGATTTTGGCGTGATGCCAGGTTAACGGCGGAATTCGTGAGCTCATGCGCGGAGTTCGTCAGGTTGGACGCGAAGTTCGTCAGCTTAGGCGGCGGGTTTGTGAGGTCCCACGAGAATTCGTCAGTTCAGTGACTTATGGACTACTCCTCACACCACGAAACAGAAACCGCCAACACATTAGAGGTTCGCGGACAGGTTTGTGAGCTTATCCGATGAATTCGTGAGTTCATGCAGGCAGTTCGTCAGGTTAGACGCGAAGTTCGTCAGCTTAGGCGGCGGGTTTGTGAGGTCCCACGAGAATTCGCCAATTCAGTGACTTATGGACTACTCCTCACACCACGAGACAGAATCCGCCAACACATTAGAGGTTCGCGGACAGGTTTGTGAGCTTATCCGATGAATTCGTGAGTTCATGCAGGCAGTTCGTCAGGTTAGACGCGAAGTTCGTCAGCTTAGGCGGCGAGTTTGTGAGGTACGGCGAAAATTCGTTAGTTCAGTGACTTATGAACTACTCCACACCTGCAAACCAAAGTCGCCACCCCATATACCTTCCGCGGTAGCGATTAATCTCTTAATACAACAAAAATCGCGGCAACAAAAAAAGAATCAACACACGATTACTCCAGCAAACCCATTAAAAAAAGCCATTCAGCTCTATTACCTGAACAGCTCTTCTGATACTACCCCTTAATCTCACCACAGACGATCCTTTTTCCTGCATTTCCGGCCGGATCCGTTTCGTAATCATCTGCCCGTTCATGAATCACGATCGCACTCCCATCCTCATCAAGAAGTGAATGTGGACTTCCTTTTTCAAGCGTGACAGCTTTAACCTTCAAACTGAGGTTAATGGTTCCATCTGCATCTACTTCAAGATTCGGCAGATCACCTGCATGAAAACCTTTTGGATTATTAAAACCATGCTGCTTTTTCTCCGGATTAAAATGTCCGCCCGCTGATTCAAAGTCAGGCGGAACACAGCTTCCCTTTTCATGGATATGAACCGCTTTTTCACCCGGCTCAAGATTTTTAGCCTGTAAATGAATCGAAACTCCTTCTGATGTTTCCTTTAATATTGCTGTACCTACTGATTGACCATCTGCATTTAACAATTTTGACTCAACAGATTTTTCACTTAATACCGGCATTGCCTGCTCCATATTCATTTGACAGCCGCCGATAAAGACGAAAATCCCACTTAAAATAAGACCCGCTGTATATTTTGTCATTATACTGAACCTCCTGCCATTTTCTTTAGCAGGATGTCCTGTTTTGAATGATTCTATTCTATCGTCTGAACATAGACATGACGGTGAAGCCGATATTGGCCGGGCGCTCTGCCAGTCTTTTCATGAAATACGTATACCAGTCCTTGCCGAAAGGTACATATACGACCATTTTATGACCCTCTGCCGCCAGTTCTTCCTGCTTTTTGTCTCTTATACCCTGAAGCATTTGAAACTCGTACTGATCAGGAGGAATACGGTATTCCTTTACAACCTGTTTGACAAAATCAATCATGTCATTGTCATGTGTTGCAGCCTGCGTGTAAAATCCGTTCAGCAGATGCTGTTTGACGAGCTTTTTATAATTTTCATCAACATGACTTTTATCATTCATATCAACATCTTCTGATTCCTTATAAGCCCCTTTAACAAAGCGGATCGCTGGGGACAAGGAATGAAGTCTTTTTAAATCCTGCTCTGTCCGGAATAAATTCGCCTGAAGCGCAAGACCGATATTCTCATAATGAGATCTCAGCTCTTCAAATATCGAAACAATCGCCTCACAGTTTTTATATTCTTCCATATTGATCGTGACAAATACATCACAGCCCGAAGCTTCATTCAAAATATTCTTCATATTTTGCACGGTGAGCTCCCGATCTAATTCAAGTCCAACCGAATAGAGCTTCAGTGAAATCTGTCCATGCAGATGATGATCACGAATCGCGTGAATGGCAGCGATCGCATTGTCCACATAATAGGCAGTGTCTTCTTCTGTTTTAACAAATTCACCAAGACAGTCAATGGTCACTCCAATTCCTTTTTCGTTCAACTCTTTTACCTGACTAATCATTTCATCTGTATATTCTCCTCCTACGAAATAAGATCCACCTAGGTCCATACCCGCTTTTCTTGCCGTTTTTATAAGTGGTTTATTGTAAGCAAGTGTTGTAAAAAACATACGAAGTGTCTGTTCAACCATCCGAACCCTCCTATGGATCATATTTCCATACAATTTCCCTTAAATCAGCACGAGAAAACGCAGAGGTTATTTCATCCATAAAGGGTCTTTCTTTTCTTCTTTTTGGAGATCATGGTAAGATGAAAACTGGTTAAACATTTAGAATAAGGGAGTGCTCACAATGGCAAAGACTGGTTACATTGATTTAACGAATGGACAGAAAATTTCATTTGAACTATATCCGGAAGAAGCACCTGGTACAGTTGCGAACTTCGAAAAATTAGCAAACGAGGGCTTTTACGATGGACTTAATTTCCACCGTGTGATTCCGGGCTTCGTAAGCCAGGGAGGATGCCCGAATAAAAATGGTACAGGCGGCCCTGGATACACAATCAAGTGTGAAACAGAAGGCAACCCGCACCGTCACGTGCCAGGTTCACTGTCAATGGCGCATGCCGGTAAGGACACAGGCGGCAGCCAGTTCTTCATCGTTCACGAATCACAGCCGCACCTTGACGGCGTTCACACTGTATTCGGTAAAGTAACAGAAGGACTTGAGCATGCTCAAACAATGGAGCAAGGCGCAGGCATCAACGAAATCCGAGTTAACGGGTAAACTCTTTTTCAGTAAACTGTCTATTTAAAACCGTGCAGGGTCATTCCTTCGCTTTCCGCGGCCGCGCGGTGAGCCAGCTGTGCTACGCACATCTGTCTCACCTGTCGCTTCTCTGCCGCAGGAGTCTACGGAATGACCCTGCACTTTTTGTATGGAATATCAATTAGCACTGCTTACTCATAAGGGACAGACTTCATCCCTGAAGAATTTTGCATACAAAACCACAAAGACCGTTGTATAACCTCTCTTTATACAAAAAACAGGAGCAACTCCAATTAAGAGCTGACTCCTGCTTTTTTAATCTGTATCTGTCCAATGATAAACAAGCACCATAAACAAAATCATTAATATTCCAGCGATAACGTAAAAACCATCAGGAACTGCACTTCCACCGAAAAACAGCTTCAACGCCTCCTTTTACTTATTTTTCACCATTCGAAAAATGGCCCAGGCAAGTGTGCCGAAAATCAGAATCAGAAAAGCCGGTAAAATGCCGGCTGTCAACTGCTCTGATTCCTGTTTACCCATCATGACTGTTTCATAAATCAAATAAGCAAATAATAGCACGGAAAGATTTTTGGTGACGTTGATCATCCATACGCCGATCCGATACTGCTTGTCTGCATTTTCTTCAGTGATTTTCACCAGATAATTGTATGTATGTGGAACCCTCTCTAACGCTGTCAGTCCTCCCCATATCAATAACCCCAAAACCGGAAGAATAACCACCGTGGCTTTCGAACCGTATCGGTCAGCCTCACCAGATGCATTGAAATGAAGGGGAACCTGTTCAGGAAGCTCCTTCCAGGACAATATCAAGTATCCTACAGCCAGTAATAAACAGGCAATCGATACAGCACTGAACAGCTTTTCCCCTAATGATTGTTTAATAGAGACAACGGGTCTGTTTTGATGTAACAAACTCATACCACCTCTATTTAAAAGTCTGACGCACTTTACCTTTCCCGTTTTCCACTTCTACATCAGCCCATGCACCATTAATGAACGTAACCTGAGGCGGAACATGACCACAATCGATATCATACACAACTGGAATGGACAGCTCTTCGCTTAATGCTTTATAAACATCTTCAATTTCATAATTTTCAACCCGATCATTTGCACTGCTTCTTCCGAAAAGAATACCGGAGCAATTGTCAAACCATCCTGCAAGCTTCATCTGCACCATTGCTCTTCTGACACTGGCCGTATTCAATTCACAGTTTTCAAAGTACCATACGATTGGATCATCACCAATAAAGTTTTTCCTGAATCCTTCCACATCGCCATATGGCGTGCCTACCAGGTGTTGAATTACATCAATACATCCGCCAAGCAATCGACCTGAAAAGGATTCACCCCGGCAGGCAATTGATTTCCACTCTGTCGGTTCATTCAGGTGATAAACCACATCAGTTGGATTTTCATGATCCCATTCTCTCTGATATTTCTCAGAAGAGTATTGTTCAACCGTACCACCCTCTTCAGTGGATAAGACGTCTCTCCATTTAGCTGTTACATCATCTGTTTTTTCACCCCGAAGATCGATAAGATTGACACCGTGCGCCGTTGCCATTCCCGTTTTCAGTGTTAGGGCCAGTAACAGCACGCTTGTGTCTGAATAGCCGAGGATCCACTTCTTATCTATTTTTTTCATATCCGTATATTCAAGTATTTCAATCAGTAACTGTCCACCCCACGGCGGGATAATCAGGTCGATGGAAGGGTCCTTTAGCATTTGATTCAGCTCTTTCGCTCTTTGAGCAGCCGGAGCGGAAGCAGATTTGTCCTGTGTCCAGACCGTCTCACCGCATACCACGCTGAAACCTCTTTCTTCCATTCTCTCAATCGATTGATCAATCAGATGGTGCAGTTCTTCCTGAACACCTGATGATGGTGCAGTAATGCCAATAGCCGCTGGTGACTTTAGTGTTGGATAATGTATCAATTTTATCTCTCCTAACATGTTTACCTGACTATTATTGTACCATTTATTTACTTATCAAATTATTTATTCTTGGAAATTAGTTGTTTTAATAGAATGTTCGCCATTTTTCCCAAAATTTTTTCGGGGCTCCATGTAAAATGACCGCCCTGTCGTATCATAAAAGATCTATTATTTACAGAATATTCAATTTTAAACACCCATTAGGAGGTTATATCTATCAAAAAGTGCGCTTCCCTGTCTAAAAAAGCATCAGAATTTTCCCGATAACCAAATGTTTAAACCTTTGATAGGATAAAGTTGTTCACAAAATACCAAGAAAAAGGAGTCGAAAGAATGAAAAAGTCTAAGAGTGTTGCATTAAGTTTATTGCTTGCTGCCAGCTTGGCTTTACCTGCAGGCGCGAGTGCTGCTCCGGCAGACAACGGAAATGGGGGAGAAACGTTCCGTGTGTATGTTGAAGCAGTAGGAAATAATGCTGCTGCCAAAAGTTCTGCAAATTCATTGAAAGATCAGTATGAGGTTCGCTGGGAACTTTCAGAGAACGGCTTCTCTACTGAAATGAACGAAAAGCAGTTCCAGGCACTGCAAAAGAATAAAAACTTCAAAGTGTCAAAAGTTCAGCAGGTTGAAATTGAGACAGATGTCCGTGCTTCTGAATTTGAAACAATGGCTGGAGAATATCCTACTCAGCAGACACCTTGGGGAATTAAAGCAATCTATAACAATCCAAATCAAACAACAACTTCTGGTGGAGCAGGTGTTAACATCGCAGTATTAGATACTGGTGTTTACACAGCTCACTATGACCTGGTGAATACTGTTGAGCAGTGTAAAGACTTTACAACTGCATCAGGTCTTGTAAATGGAAGCTGTAACGATGTAAATGGTCACGGTACTCACGTAGCAGGTTCAGCACTAGCTGACGGCGGAAGCGACCAGGCCGGTATTTACGGTGTTGCACCACAGGCTGATCTGTGGGCATACAAAGTACTCGGTGACAGCGGTTCCGGTTATTCTGATGATATTGCTGCAGCCATTCGTCATGCAGCGGATCAGGCAACAGCTACAGGGACTAAAACTGTCATTAACATGTCACTTGGTTCAGCCGGACAGGATTCTCTAATTACCAACGCTGTTAACTATGCATACAGCAAAGGTGTTCTTGTTGTAGCTGCTGCTGGTAACTCAGGATACCGTGAAGGAACAATCGGATACCCTGGTGCACTGACAAATGCAGTAGCTGTTGCGGCTCTTGAAAATGTTCAGCAAAACGGTACATACCGTGTAGCGAACTTCTCTTCCCGTGGATACTCTGCTACTGATGGTGACTACGTGATCCAGCAGGGCGACGTTGAAATCTCAGCACCGGGTGCATCGATCTACTCTACATGGCCAGGTGGCGGTTACAACACAATCAGCGGTACATCAATGGCAACACCTCACGTAGCTGGACTTGCTGCGAAGGTTTGGGCATCTAACCCAGGCTGGTCACACACTCAGCTTCGTGCTAATCTTCAAAATCGTGCACGCGCAAATGATATCCTTGGCGGATATGGTGCTGCATATGGTGATGACTATGCATCAGGATTTGGTTTCGCAAAAGTTAACTAATTTGTCTTTTACAGGATTGGTAAGCCTGTAATATCTGTTTCCCCTTTCATATACCTTGAAAAGTAAAGGACTTTTCAAACCCAACGTTTAAAGGACAGCCATCCGACCCGGCTGTCCTTCTTTTTAATATAATTTACCCTGTTTATATAAAATCAGGGAAAGCTTCATAACTGAATGGATATAACAGTTTTGACGAAGAGAATGCGGATCCCCAAAAAACTTTGGCAGAATCGTCGCCATGGTTCCTTCCATCTTTGTAAATAGCTTACGATAAATCTCATCTTCATTGTAAAACTGTGTTTCACGTCCCTGCAGCCACTCAAAGTAAGACACAATAACCCCTCCGGCATTGGCAAGAATATCCGGAATAATGATCGTGCCCTTTTCATTTAAATAAGCATCTGCATCTGCTGTAACAGGTGCATTCGCCCCCTCTACGATCACTTTTGCTTTAATCTGCTCTTTATTGGACTGATGAATCTGATCCTCAAGAGCTGCCAGCATCAGCACATCACAATCTATGCTTAAAACTTCATCCCGATGAAGAATTTCGGCTGTCACGCCGCTCTCCTTCAGCATCTCGTCTGTATACGGAAGATCACCGTTGTTTTTAGCTGTAAACTGCACGAGTGACGGAATGTCCAGCCCGTCCTGATGAAACAGCGTACAATTCCGGTCGCTTACGGCAATCACTTTATTTTGGAGTTTTTGACACTGATACGCTTCAAGGGCCGTGACGGAACCTACATTTCCAAACCCCTGAACAGCAATACTCAAAGGCTTTTCATAAAGATCCAGCGCTGTTTTAGCAAAAACGTTATTTGTTTTTTTCAGCCACTCCTGATTGTGCTGAATAAACTCATGTATCATATAACGGAAGGTAAAATAGACGCCTTTTCCGGTAGCTTCTCTGCGCCCCAAAGACCCTCCATTAATCACACTTTTCCCCGTGAAGCTTCCACGGTAAGGTTCACCAGGCTTTATATTTTTGTATTCAGCCATCATCCAGTCCATTTCCCGCTCGCCGCTTCCCATATCCGGAGCAGGAATGTCCTTATCCGGGCCAATGACATCAGCAAAATATTGAACATATTTCTTGGAAATCAGGTTTAATTCTTTTGGTGTAAACTCTCTCGGATTTACAATGACCCCGCCTTTTCCCCCTCCAAAAGGCACATCATGCAGGGAATTTTTCAGTGTCATTAAAAATGCGAGGTTGATCACCTCTTCCTCATTTACTGATTCATGAAAACGAATCCCACCCTTATAGGGTCCTAATGCATTATTGTGCTGGACACGAAAAGCAGGAATTCTGACGATCTCCCCACGCTCTAATACAATGCGCAGAAAGGATTTATGTATTTTATTCGGAGTAGATAAAACAGCAGCAAGAGATGAAAACGCTTTCTCTCTTGGCCCGTTTGTAAGGTCAGGAAGAAAATTAGTATCCTCCATGAGTGCATTTAATGATTCCTGTACAATAGCGCGTGTTTGAGATTGCATATGAATTCCCCCTTATGGTTTCTTCTTCCACCTTATCATAAAAGAAATCATATCCGCTATTGAAGTGGCGGATATGATTTTGTAAGCATTACCGCGTAAAAGTGTCCTTCCTACTCATCTTTCCCAAAATTCATTCTGGCATAACGTCCACGAATGATCTCATACACACCATATAAAATCAGACCTGCTGCTGCCAAACCAAGCAACACCATCCCGTATGGCTGGGAGGCTATTTCCCCCAGAGCACCATCAAGCCCTTTCGCTTCATCCGGGTTGGCAGTATAGGCTGTCTGTATAAAGAAGAAGCCGACCATGGCAAGCACAATCCCTCTGGCAATCAGTCCTAACTTCCCGGCATTTTTCGCCACTTTTTTCTCGTGCTGATTCATGTCCTTTAAAATAAATTTACGCATGAATTTTTCTTTATAACCTGCATAAAGCTGATAAATTCCATACCCGATGACGCCGGCACCAATGAGACCAATCATCCACTGACCGAATGGTTGACCAAGCAGCGTAGCGGACAGGGTTTGTTCAGAATTCCCACCACTGCTTCCTGCATTCATCGCAATCTGAATAGCTGATGTTGCCAGACCACCATAAATAACCGCACTGATGACATAACCCGCGCGAATACCCAAACCTTTAGCGTCCGTACCTTTTTGCTGAGGATCAAAAAATGCGCGAATCAGCTCCCAAATGATATAAAAAAACAAACCTATACCCACAATCCACAACAGCGTTTCACCGAACGGAATCGTCGCGACCTGCTGCAGCGCACCGGTTGTATCTGTCGTTTCACCGCCACCTACTCCAAGTGCGGCCATTAGCGCAAGGATACCAACGATCATATAAACCGTTCCTTTTGCCATATATCCAAAACGGCCAAGACGGCGAATCCATGGCTTTACTTCTTCCTTTGTACTGTTTGCTTTTAACGTTGCCTGTCCCATGTTGTTATTTCTCCTTTCATTCCACTGTTTCTCCCTTCAGCTGACCAACTGCATTTTTCTTAATAATCAAATCAGACATCCGAAGCTGGGAAGCCGCTTCATATAAAACCGGCGAACAATTTGTACGAGCTGTCTGTTCCTCCGTGTCCAGGCTATAACACTTACCATTCTCTCTTTCAGTCGTCAGATCAGCCTGATAGTAGTACCCATCGTATAAATAGGATCCATCGCGAAAAACGGTCAGATTCGGTTTATCATCCAACAGATTATCACCAATCATGTACCCTTTTTCTTCACCGAGCAATGAGAGAATCGTCGGTGCAATATCAATCGTCCCGCCTGTTGTGCTGATCACTTCTCCGGAATCCATATCCGGAAGCTTCATGAAAAGAGGCACTTTTCTCCCGAGGTTCAAATAGTCTGTAACTGACTCTGCTTCAGCCATTTCAGCCATATCCCTACCAGGCTCCTGCAGACCACTGTCATGATCACCATATGCAACAACCAACGCGTTGTCCCACAGGTTTTCCTCTTTTAACCGTTCCACCAGAGCACCAAACGCCTGATCAACAAAATGTATATTGTGATAATAATTTTGAATGATTTCTTCTTCCAGACTTCTTAAATCCAATACTTTTTTATCTTCAGGAAAATCATAAGGTGTATGACTCGTCAGCGCGACCAGAAACGAATAAAAAGGCTCTTCCATTTTCATCATCCGATCAACAGAAGATAAAAAGAAATCTTTGTCATTTAATGTAAGACCAATTACCTCTCCATCCGGAAAATCAGCAATGCTGTAAAAATGATCAAAACCGAAGTTTTTGTAAACATCATCACGATTCCAGAAATCACGTTTAAATGCATGAAAGGCTGCCGTCTCATACCCCAGGCTGTCCATCTTCTCAGGCAGTGAGTCATAGGAATGATCCGGATATCTCGTATAAACAGAGCCTGCTTTCAGTGGATAAAAAGACGTATTCAGTAAAAATTCAGCATCAGAAGTGCGCCCCTGATGAGTCTGGTGATAAAAATTCGGAAAATAAAGAACTTCTTTTTTGAATTCGTTAATAAATGGTGTAATTGCCTGCCCGTCAATCTCCTGGTCAATCACCGATGTCTGAAACGATTCCAGTTGAATAATGATGACATTCGGCTTGTCCTGGAACGTCTGATCAACCGGCTGATCACGGTTACTGTCAAAAAACTGCTGAAGTTCCCTTTCCTGAGCAGCCGTTAATTGTTTCTTCTCAATCCACTGATCATTAATTTCCCGGCCAATATCAATTACATGATGTCCCATCATTCCAGCTTTGAAATACGTACGCATATTGGAGAGTGAATCCTGAACGAGCCATTCATCCCTGTCACTTGCACTCACTAATAGAGGAGCAGCAATAAAAATTACACCCGCTGTTGCCGTGATAATCACAGATTGATTCTTAGCTCTGCGCGGCAAAGTGTTAAAAGATCTCTTACGGTCAATTATCAGATAAATGCCGATCAGCATCACATCGAGAAACAATAGAAAATCAATCGGATAGATCAAATCTCTTAAACCGCCGCCAACCTCGCCCATCTGCGGAATCTGTATTAAAAGAGCGACCGATAAAAAATCACTAAAATAGCGGTAATACCAAACATTTGAAAGAATGAGCACGGTAAAGCCAATACTGAGAAAAAATAAAACCCATCTGCGTTTCGAAGGGCTGATCCATAATGTCCATACAGTCAAAAGTAAGAGAGAGCCCAAGCTTACAAAAAACAGATGAAACCCGTAAAAAGTGCTTGTCATCAGTCCAACAAGTGACATTTTTAACAGGAGCAGAAAAATAAAAACGATATAGTCAATCGACTGAATCTTGTTCTTCTTCACGGCACCCCTCCTCCCGGAAATATCTCTATATTATTTACCCTGTGACATTCCTTGTTAACCTGGACGAGTAAAAATCTGCATAAATAAATACAGCCCTATTTGTTTTTCGACACGAAAAAGCACCATGAAAAAATCATGATGCAAAGATGTTGATTTTATCTAACGTGCCAGACCGTTCCTTTCCGTTGTCCAGCTACTTCGGGAAGGGACTAGCAAACTTCCCTTCCCCTCGTCCGATAAGTCAACATCAGCTTACTCAGCCGTGTTTCCTTTATCTCGGTCGTGGCCAGTCCAGTTTGTACGTCCCTAAACGCCCGCCTCCGCTTTAGAATCCCCATATTCCTCTTCTGCCACGAATTTAACACGCTGTGTGAACTTGCTCACGGAACGGTCCGACGCAAATAAAAGGAACATTCTCACATACCATTTCAACGGTTCATTGGTTGTCGTATAGCGGAAGTATGTCGTCTCATCATCAATTTTGATTAATTCGTATAAAGCGGTAATATCAAATAATGATCCGAGTGTGAAGCCGACCTTTAAAACCTTTTTATCTTCACCATCTTCATAATTAAGTGTTTCAACATCATACTCCATGACCCGCTTACCCTCTTTATATTTCTGTCTGTATACTGACCCCGTGCCCTCTTCCGTCTTTTTAACCTCAACATGCTCGACGACCTGCGGCATGATTTTTTTCATATCTTTTACTGAGCCATCAAAGTACTTCCAGACAAAATCGATCGGTGCTTTTATTTCAATTCCTTTTGTCCATTCACCCATTTCAGTCACCCCAAAGATTATTTTGATCTGATTGTAACATTTTTGGTGATAAAAGTTGGATGATAAATACATGAAATCAAAAGCAAACCGGTGACAGCTGAATGAGCCTGATCCGGTTTGCTTTTTTTAACATTTCAATTAAGCTAATTTAAATTGACCGAGTAACGTGCTTAATTCCACTGCTTCATCTTTTAAGGATTTAGCACTCCTCGAGACTTCCTCCATTGAGGCACTGGACTGCTGGGATGTGGCTGAAACCTCTTCAACACCCGCTGCAGATTCCTCGGAAACAGAGGCTATGCTTTCAATTGAAGAATTCATTTCTTTTGTCGATTCAATCACTGTTGTAATAGAATCTGACATATTGGCCACCTGGTCGGTTACGTTGGCAATGGTCAATTTCAACTCCCCGAAAAGTTCTCCTGTATAGGAGATTTTTTCAGTCCCGTCTGAAACCATCTGATACCCTTCCTCAAGCGACAATACTACATTTTTCGCTTCACTCTGGATTCCGCTGACGATGGATGTTATATCGGAAATGGATTGGGCCACTCCTTCAGCAAGCTTTCTCACTTCATCCGCAACAACCGCGAATCCTTTTCCATGTTCACCTGCACGCGCTGCTTCAATCGCAGCATTAAGCGCTAGAAGGTTTGTTTGATCCGCAATTTGCTGAATGACTTCAGTCAATTTTGCAATATCATCTGTTTTTTCATCCAGCCCTTTAACCATGCCAAGGGAATCTCTCATTTTTTGATCAATTTCCGACATTTGACCGACAGACTCCGTCATTGCTTCGCTACCCTTACTGGTAATACCAAGCATTGAAACAGAGCTCTCCTTCACTTCCAGCTGACTGAGTTCCACTCGGTTAATAACAGAGATAAACTCGTTCATCTTTTCAGCAAGCCCTGATGCTGCATGAGCCTGTTCTTCAGCACCGCTCGACATCTCCTCCATCGTCGTGGCAATCTGATGACTTCCTTCCTGCACTTCAGAAGAATACTGATTCAGCATTTCACTCTGATCTGTCACAGTTCCTGCGACTCCTGTAGCCTGAGAAAGCAGAACATGCAGCTTGGCTTTCATCGTATTAAAAGCAATGCCTAATTGCCCCACTTCATCTTTGCTTTGATAAGCAATATCCTCAACAGCAAGGTTTCCATTTGCAATCTCTTCTGCCATGACAACTGCACTCTTCAGATTTCTTTTTACATGGCGGGTGATTAGCATAAGCAGCGTAAGACTGATAAGAATAGATAGTCCAACTGCTGCCAGCATCACTGTTATTCCTGTGGCAACAGAAGATTTCGCGCTTTCAGACGCAACTGTGCTATCTGCAATGACCATGCCTGCAAGCTCTTCCAGACTTCCTGTAACAGAAGCTCTCAGCTGCTGTGAAGTTTCCCGGGCAGCATCTAAAGCAGGATTCGCTTCACCTGTGTAATTAGGAATAATCTCGTTTTCAAAGTTGAGATCCATTTGTTCCTTACTTCCAATCACGTCATTTAAAATGGCCGACTGGTTTTCATTTGTTGTCGTTTCCAGTACAGAAGCAGCATACGAATCAAAAGTTGTGCTCTCTTCCTGATATTCCTCTATGTAGGAATTATCTCCCGAGTTCACATAATCCGCGACCCGGACATCCATTGCTCTGAATATCCCTCCAAGATAAACAGCTGTTACTGCCCGTTCACTGCGCCGGTCCATTGCTGCTGTATCTTCTTCGATGCCTTTCATCTGGACAAATAAAACGACTGCCGTTACAACAAATAGTAAAACCGCTGACAGAACTGCTACCGAATACTTTCCGCCAATCGACAAATTACGATACCATTTCATCTTCAACCACCCTTTCAATTTTCGGAATAATATAAAACTTTAGAACTAAAGCTATATTACCCGTACATTTTTAATCAAAACCAAATAAACGAAAAAAATTAGTTCTTTCGGTCTATGAAATGTTTTAACTAAAAGAATTGATCTTTTTTGTCATATATTGATATATTTTTGAAGATAGAGGATAATAGTGCAATCTGAGAGAAAGGAGTGGATATAGATGAATGAACATACGATGACGGACCACCAGACCAGCTATCCGCAAAAAGAAATGCGCACGAAGGATTGGCTGATTACTTTATTGCTGCTGGCAATTCCGATTGTGAATATTGTGTTATTGTTTGTGTGGGCTTTTGGTGGGGATACGAGTCAGAAGAAATATTATTCCAGGGCTTCGCTGATTTTAGCTGCTATTTTTGTTGGACTTTATATTCTTTTATTTGTTTTATTTATGATTCTTGGAATTGCGTTTTCTTCTAATTCAACGTATTAAAAATAAAAACCGGGCAAGGGCCAACCTTCGCTTGGCCCTTCCCCTCTATATGTTTTTATAGAACAAAATACATATATAAACCGTACTGAAACACCACTGATGAGTACGGTTTCTTTTAAACAAGCCTTGCTTTTAGTGCTTGAGCGGAAGCCACTTTAAAACGTCCTGGATTTTTTTATCCCAGTACGCCCAGGTGTGGCTTTCTCCTTCATTTTCCTCGTAATCAAGAGCAGCATTCTTCTCTTGAAGCAGCGCGGCAAAGGTCTGATTGCCTTTGAACAACAGGTCGTCTGTTCCGCAGCATTGATAAAGGGCAGGAAGCTGGTTTACGTCTGACTGTTCTAAAAGGTAGAACAGATCGTCTTCTGTGTTACGTGGTCCTATATCTCCAAAAATCAACTGGTAGTCATTCATAACGAAGGATGCTGCACGATCTTTATAGGCATTGATATCCAGCACCCCGGATAAACTGGCTGCAGCTGCGAATTGCTCCGGTTTTCTAAGGGCCAGCTTAAAAGCCCCGTATCCACCCATGGATAATCCGGCCACGAAGTTTTCCTCCCGTTTCGCTGACAGTGGAAATAATGACCGTGCAATAGTCGGCAGCTCTTCACTGATAAAGGTCCAGTACTTCATACCATAATGCATATCCGTATAAAAGCTGCGCTGAACCTGCGGCATGACAACCGCTATCCCCATTTCAGAAACATACCGTTCAATAGAGGTTCTCCGCGTCCAGATCGAGTCATCATCTGAAAGACCGTGCAGTAAGTACAATACAGGATGCCGTTCGCTCTCTTTGGCATCAGACTTCATGCCAATCTGATTGTGTGTTTTTTGTGGTAAAATGACGGTCATTGTTGTCGTCATTCCGAGTACATCTGAATAAAAACGGCAAGTAATCAATGCCACTGTCTACACTCCCCTTTTTAACTGCCGGCTTCGAATCCAGTGATCAACCGCTCCACTGCCGCTTAGTACACCTGCTACAATTAACAAAAATCCGACGATTTGTCCTACGAACACTGGTTCATTCAGTAAAATCGCAGCTCCGGTAATCGAAAACAGCAGATTGAGGTTTGTGAATACCGCTGCTTCACTCGGACCAATCAGGCGAATCGCATTATTGTAAATCATGTGACCAATCCCTGTAGCGATAAAGGCTGAAGCAAAAAATACGGCATAATGATAGCCTTCACCGGTCAGCAGTGACGCGTAACCAGACGGCTCTGTTAACAGACTGATAATCCCGAGAATAATAGAACCGGTGATCATCATCCAGCCCGTTAATACAATCACGTTCAGATCGACCGTCATTTTTTTAATCAGTACAAAGCTGATGGCCTGCGTGACGGCTGCGAGCAAAATGAACCAGTCTCCAGCAGCAATACTGAATTCACCGGTACTGCCCGCCATCATGACGAGTGCCACACCGCCAAAGCCGATCAGAATCCCCATTATTTTCAGCGGCGTCAACGAGGCTTTTAAGAAAATCAGTGCCGCAATGGCGGTCAGAATCGGAATCAGACCAAGAATCAATCCGGTATTCACCGCAGTCGTTCCTTTAAGTCCCACTGATAAAAAATAATGATGTCCCACAATATTGAACAATCCAATCAGCACGATGATACCAAGCTGCTTCGCCGAAGGGATTGCCAGCTTTTTCTGAATCGCGAGCACTGCCATAACGGCAAGTCCTGCCGTGAAAATTCTTAATGAAGTCATGGCAACCGGGGAAAATGCCTCGACCAGCACTTTTAATGCCACCACATTCAGTCCCCATGCCACCATAATTGAAACGAGCCAAACATACGCATTGGATTGCGTCATACCCTCACCTGATTTCTCTCTGTTTAATGTAATGCTGAAAGCTTTTTCTCGAGTTTAGGACGGAGCGTTTTGGATAAAGCTTGTGCGCTCAGAACCCTCTCATATTGTTCTTTTGTCGGCTTTTTTGCAAATAAAAGCTCATTTACATGCTGAACCGTTACACCTGCCGGATCACGCTGAATCAGCTTCAGGTCATCACCCGGCTTTACCGTACCTTCTTTTAATACACGGAAATAAAATCCTGTATAGCCTGAATCGCGCATTCGGACAATCAGCTCCGGCTTATCGTATTTAGCGGCAATTTTAAAGCAAGGCTGTCGCGGCTCCGTTACCTGAATGACCGCTTCACCAAATTGAAACTGATCACCGATAAAGGTGTCACGCTCAAGAAGACCTTCTGTTGTCAGGTTCTCACCGAACATCGACTCCCCTTCTTTCATACTCATCCAGTCACGCCAAAAGTCATGATGATCATACGGATAAAGACAAAGTGCTTTTTCCGTTCCACCGTGATGCTCAGGCGTCTGTTCATCAGAAGCCAGGCCGGTTTTGGTTACAACCATTTCCTCTGTTATCGGGCTTTTTAACAATGCACTTTCAAAAGTTTTACTGCCAAACGTTAAGGTTTCCACACGAGCTACATTAATTGATTTAACTTTATACGTTTCCACACACATCATTCCTTTAGCGAAATAATTCGTCCTTCTAAATTATAACGTATTTTATCAGATACGAGATTTAAGATTGAAGATAAAATGAAAAGGGTAGAGTGGAAGAACACACTAAAAGACAGGAGTGATCTGCAATGGATACATATTCACACATCATCAACGGTCAGAAAACAGGCCAGGAGCTCGACACGATTGACGTCGTAAATCCGGCTACCGGTGAAACAATCGCGACAGTTCCTCAGGGTGGTAAAGAAGAAGCGGAACATGCAGTCGATGCTGCACACGAAGCCTACAAAAGCTGGTCAAAAAAATCCGCCTACGAACGCAGCGAATTGTTAATGAAATGGGCCCATCTCATTGATGAGAACACTGATGATCTCGCACGCACGATGACGATTGAGCAGGGTAAACCGCTAAAGGAAGCAGCTGGTGAAATCAGTTATGCGAACGGATTTATTAAATGGTTTGCCGAAGAAGGCAAGCGTATTTATGGAGAAACGATTCCTTCTTCAAAAGATGGCAAGCGATTGTTCGTTCATAAACAGCCGGTTGGTGTAGCAGCAGTAATTACGCCGTGGAATTTCCCGGCAGCCATGATCACCCGTAAAGTCGGACCTGCCCTTGCTGCGGGATGTACTTGTGTCATTAAACCAGCCGGGATGACGCCAATTACAGCAATTAGACTTGTTGAGTTAGCAAAAGAAGCCGGTATTCCGGATGGTGTACTCAATGTTGTAACAGGTAAATCCTCTGATATCAGTGAAGCCTGGCTAGCTGATGAGCGCGTCCGCAAACTCACATTTACTGGATCCACCGAGGTCGGAAAATCACTGATGAAAGGCGCAGCGGATACGATGAAAAAGATTTCGCTTGAGCTCGGCGGCCATGCCCCGGCGATTGTGATGGATGATGCTGATCTTGAAAAAGCGGTAGATGGTGTCGTTGCAACAAAGTTCCGGAACGCCGGCCAGACCTGTGTGTGCGCGAACCGCATTTACGTACACGAAAAAATTGCAGATGAGTTCACAAAACGCTTTACTGAAAAGGTCGAAGCTTTAACGCTTGGTGACGGGCTTGAAGAAGGTGTTGATCTTGGTCCTCTTATTAACGAAGACGCTGTTGAAAAAGTGGATGAGCATATTCAGGACGCTGTCTCTAAAGGCGCTGTCATAGAAACAGGAGGAGAACGCCGCGACGGGCTGTTTTATAAACAGACTGTTTTATCCGGCGTAACAGATGACATGCTTTGCATGAAAGAAGAAACGTTTGGACCTGTGGCGCCTATTACGGTGTTTAAAACGGAAGAAGAAGCGATTGAGCGTGCAAATGATTCCATTTACGGTCTGGCTGCTTATGTGTTCACAGAAAACCTTTCGACCGGCATCCGGATTTCAGAAGCACTTGAATACGGGATTGTCGGCTTAAACGATGGACTCCCTTCCGCACCTGAAGCGCCATTTGGCGGATTCAAGCAAAGCGGACTCGGTCGTGAGGGCGGTCATCAGGGTATTGAAGAGTATCTTGAAACGAAGTATATTTCGGTTGGATTATAAGGTGACTGGTGTTTTGTGAACCAGTGCTGTTACGGGATGAGGCTTGTTTCTTGGGTTAGTCAAGAGCATTGAGCTGGTGATGTTTTTGGAAAGGGTCTTGTCTTAAATGACAGGGCCTTTTTGGTGTTGGACAGGTCTTTTCAGGAAGTGGTGGAGGTTTGATGGAATCAAGCTGTGAAGTGAGGGAATTGTGGTTGAGAAGTGATGGAATCCAACCCGTGTTTGAAGGAAAAAGCTGCTCGAGTGGACCTAGTGATAGAATTAATTTTTCAAACGATCGAATGTTTTTCCAGAAAGAAGGAATTAAAATCTGAAAAGAAGAAATCATTCAAGGTTGTGAAGGAATCTTGAATCACCGCAGGCTCATTCATCCTGATCACCAGTCTCCATACCGCCTATTCTCCATTAAAATAGCTGCGAACACACCACTAGGTGCATTCACAGCTTTCTTCTGATACTTCATATTTTTTTATCGTGAAGACGTTTTATTCATTTCAGCACCTTCACCACATCCTATACAATATAGCTTGTTCCCCTCTGTTACGCCATTTAAAAATCCATTTTCACAATACACCGTTTTCCCGCAGCGTACACATTTCCCCACTTCTTCTCGCATGCTTACACCCCTTTATTCTGCAGGTTCGAGCAGTCCCATCGTTAAACATAAGTCCAGTGCCAGTCTTTTTGTTCCTTTCGAGAACTTTATTTCGAGTCCGTCTTCTGTAAATCCTTCTATTCTTCCTTTTCCAAATACGCGGTGCTTCACAAAACGGCCTACCTCAAGATCTGATACTTTCCTGATCGCATTTGGGTTTTGCGGGATTCGTGACTCTTCGATTTGCTGCTGTTCCTCCGCTGGATGAATGATTTCATTTACCCGGAGCAAGAACGGTGAGGGTCTGGTTGTATTACCGGCCCGGTTTCTGTAGGAAAGCAGCTCAAGCTCCTCCTCCGCTCGGGTCATGCCGACATAAAACAGTCGTGCCGCTTCTTCAATCGGCTCACGGTTCCCGGCCTTCTGCTCTTTTTCATCATTTTTAGAAGGGATGACATCACTGATCAAATCGAGCATATACACCTTTTTAAACTCCAGCCCCTTTGAGCTGTGGAGCGTGGATAAGGTCACCGCATTCTGATGTTTATTAAATTTCGACGTTTTTAAAAGGGATTCGAGATGCTTCAGGCGGTTTGCAAAGGCGACCATTCCGGTTTCCTTCTGCGCAATCTGTTCAAGGGTGCCGAGCACATCATGAAGATATTCCAATGAGAAACCGAGATTTTCGCTCATCTTTTCAAGCGCCCGGTCGTATCCCGCCTGCTCGCGGATCATCCGGATCACGCGGTACGGCTCTCCACCCTTCATCCTGTCAAACGCCCGCTTTAATCCATTCAGCTGCTTTTTCTGGTAGTCCTTTAAGGAGTTCAACTGAAGCAGCCGGTCAAAAACTGATCCTTCCTCAGGCTGTTTTTTCAGCTCAAACAGCTGCTGACGGGTGACATAACCGAGGCATTTCGTCGAGATTTTTTCAAACAGCTCCACCTTTGTATCGTTAAAGGTCAGCCGCATAAAGTTCAGAATGTCCTCCACGATCCAGTGACTGAAGAAACGCACATCTGAATCCTTCATATAAAATGGAATCTGCGCGCGTTCAAGCTCATTCATAATTAAAATCGAGGAACTGTTTGTACGGTAAAGGACGGCTGCATCACGGTAGTTTTCAAGCTTGGCAAGCTCCTGTGCGAGATACGCTGCCTGGTCCTCATAATCCGGGAACACTCTGATCCGGACCGCCTCTCCCTCTTCATTTTCAGTGAACATATTTTTTTCATAACGGTTTTTATTATGCTTGATAAATTCATTGGCCGCGTTGACAACCTCAGGTGTGGAGCGGTAATTCTGCTCCATCATCAGCACTTCCGCCTGCGGATATACTTTTTTAAAATCCAGCAAATACTGGGGTTCAGCCGCTCTCCACGTGTAGATTGACTGATCGTCATCCGCCACCACACACAAATTCTGATGCCGCTCAACCAGCTTTTCCACAATCGCATGCTGAACGAGTGAGGTGTCCTGACTTTCATCCGTTAAAACGTGATCAAATCGGGACTGGTAGCTTTTCAATAGTGAAGCATCTGATTTAAATGCCTCTAAGGCAAACGTCAGCATGTCATCATAATCAAGCATCAGCTGATCCGGATTCTGCTGCTTCACACGTTCATATTCTTCTGCAATCTCAGCAGCCTGCTTTACTTCGCATTTCACAGTATTCCATTTAGCCCGCGGCACAAGCTTATTTTTGATAAAACTGATATAGTTCGTCAGTTCTTCAAGCTGATCATCCGTGATATTTTCTTTATTGAAACGCTGAAACAGATTGCGCAGCAGCATTTTTTTATTCCCTGCAAAATCTGCCGGGTCTTCAACGGGCCCTTCGATCAGCTTCCATGAACGCCTCTGCTTTTTTAAATAGTCTCTGACAACTGAAAACGCCAGACTGTGGATTGTTGAAAAGTCGACTTCCGGAAGGGCTGGGAACATTTTTGTAAAACGCTGCTTCATATCATCTGCAGCAGCTTTACTGAAGGTGACTCCCTTGATTCTTGCCGGATCCACACCCCGCTCTTCAATCAGGTGTCCTATTCTCATCATAATCGTTGTTGTTTTCCCTGAACCGGGTGAGGCCAGAAGGAGTAACGGACCATCCCCATGCAGCACTGCCTTCTTCTGCACATTGTTCAGGTTCACACCGATTTCCTTCCGCTTTCTCTCAAAATAATCTGCCATGATCCATTCGTCTCCTGTTCAAATCTTCTATGCGGTTATTGTAACATTGATCGGTTTTCTTAGGAGGTTGCTTTTGATGCATAAAACGCAGCCTGCTAAATGTGCAGTTGTAAATGATGATCGACACAAAAAAGGACAACAGCGATCGCCGTTGTCCCCTTCTTTCTATAAAAACACTTCCTGCTCAATTTGTTTCATTTCAAAAAACACACCTTTTTTCTCCATCAGCTCGTGATACGAACCCGACTCCACAAGCTTTCCATGATCCATAACGAGAATGCGATCCATCTGTTCAAGTCCTGTTAAACGGTGACTGATCAAAAGCAGTGTATCATTTTCAGCTTTCTCAAATAAGGCTGACATGACCTTATTTTCCGTCACGCTGTCAACTGATGAAGTCGGCTCATCAAGCAGCCACAGACGATCCCCTTTCAGCAGCGCCCTGGCAATGGCCAGCCGTTGACGCTCCCCACCTGACAGGTTTTCACCTTTTTCAAGTACAGGATCATCAAGCGTAAAGCGTGCCAGATCCATTAAGTGCAGCGCTTCATTCAGCTCATCGTCCGAAAGCCCCTCTCCTGCTATCATCAGATTATCACGGATCGTTCCAAAGAAGAAATGGTTCTCCTGCATCACCACATTGGCGTGACGCCAAATCTCTTGTGACGGAACATTTTTGAGATTCTTCCCGCCAATCGATACCTCCCCCTCATCTGTCCGGAGAATGCCGAGAATGAGTTGGAAAATGGTCGACTTACCTGATCCGCTGGCCCCGACAATCGCTGTTTTTGAACCGGCTGGAAGTGAAAAGCTGACAGAATCAACAACCGGACGCGATTCCCCTTCAAATGTGTAGGATACGTCCTTGAACTGAAGATCTAATACCGTTTTTTCCAGTGACTGAAAAGGTTCAACGGCTTCAGCCGGCTTCATATCCGTTACCTCATTTAACCGCTGAGCCGCATGACGACTATCTTCATAGTGATTGGCCAACAAAGCCATCGGCGTCGCATTTTCAAAAACAGTCAGTGCAAGCATGACGAGCATGGCGAGAAACAGTGCATCCAGCTCTCCGTTAACCGCCAGATACACACTCATCGCAAGCACACCCCAAGACACAAGCAATCCGGCAGACTGGTTAAACGACTGATTCAGCATCCCCTGACTGCCCGTTTTTTCCTGGTTGCTGACATAGGAAGCAGCAGACTGTCTTAATGCTTCCTGCTTTTGAACCAGCTGCTGATAAATTTTCAGATCCCTGAAACCATACAGCACTTCAGCCGCATCGGTTGATAACGCAGCGCGCGTCTCTCTCACCTCTTCTTCAAGCTTCTTGCGGCGCAACGCAAAAAGTGCCGGGAGAATCAGACCTGTTAACAGCAATCCTGCCAAAAACAGCACCGAAATCCAGATCGAATAAAAAGCGGTGAAAAACATCGTACTGAGGAAGATCAGCACAAGCACAACCGGCGGATAGTAAACGCGGAGAAAAAAGTTCTGAAGACTTTCCACATCTCCAACGATCCTTGCCAGAAGATCACCGCTACGGAATTTCTGAAAAATACCCGGTGCAAGCGGCTCAAGCTTTTCAAAGAAATTCACCCTGATTCTGGCGAGTATATTAAACGTCGCGCGGTGCGAGTATATGCGCTCCCCGTATCGGCTACCGGCTTTAGCAAGACCGAATACCTTTAAAAAGGCAATCATTAAAGCCAGAGTATACACCGGCGGAACTAGTGCCGCTTTGGAAATCAAATAACCACTGGAGGCAAACAGACCAGCTGTCGTTGCACCTCCAAGGAAGCCAAACAGGACTGAATACCATACATCCTTACGCTCTCTGGCGATTTCCTTTAACACAATTCTCAGGTCACTCATTGAGGTACTCCTCCTTGCTGAACATTGACCATTTCGCGATAGGAAGCTGATTTCAGCAGTTCATCATGCGTTCCTTTTGCTGATAATGTTCCGTCCTCAAGCAGTAAGATCTGATCAGCCTGACGGATCGTATACAATCTGTGAGCAACTGTGATGACGGTTGCGTGCTCACCCAGCTCCTTCATGGACGACGTTAAAATTCTTTCTGTTTTCAAATCAAGACCCGTCGTAGGTTCATCGAAAAGAATCACAGATGGCTTTTTCAAAAAGGCTCTGGCTAAAGCAAGACGCTGCTTTTCTCCTCCTGACAGCCCTCTGCCCGCTTCACCAACAGGCGTATCAAGTCCTTTTTCAAGTGATACAATCAATTCCCCGAGACCTGCCTTTTCAGCTGCGAGCTTAATGTCCTCACGAGTTGCATGACGGTTGCTGCCGATCGCAATATTATCAGCAAGCGTTCCAGAGAAAATAAAAGGCTGCTGGGAAATATAACTCAGCTTAGAAAACCAGCTATCCTCGGTATATTCACTTAACGGGCGGTTATTAACCAATATCGTCCCATCAGAAGGTGCGACAAGACCACTTAATAAATGCAGTGCTGTCGTTTTACCCGATCCACTCTTTCCAATCAGCGCAGATTTTTCAAAGGGTGATATGCCCGCGTTAAGAGGACCGAGTTTAAAGCCGTTTTCACCATATTGGAATTGAACATCCTTAAAAACAATTTCAGGAGGCTGATCACCGCTTAAAACACGTTCTCCCCACTGCACCCGATCCTCTTTTTGATCAAGCTCAGACGTAATGAGCGCTGCGGCTCCCATACTTCCGCGTCCTGTATGAAAAGCACTACCCAGCTCACGAATCGCCACATAAAATTCCGGCGCCAAAACAAGCAGGAAAAACGCCGTAAAGAAGGTCACGCTTTCAAAAAGAACGAGCCTCAACCCAAGTTCAAGCGCGATCAATCCAACCCCAAGCATCGAAATATACTCAAGCATCAGTGACGAAATGAAAGCCACCTTCAACACCTCAAGCGTGGCATCCCTGAACTTAAAGCTGCTATCCTCAATCGCATCACGCTGTTTTTTAGACTGTCCAAACAGCTTCAGCGTTGTCAGTCCCTGAAGCGTATCCAGAAAAGTCCCGGAAAAAGCAGATAACTGTCCCATCTGCTCTTCAGATTTCTTCTGCGTCTTAATTCCGATAATCACAAAAAACAGGGGGATAAACGGCGCTGTCACCATCAGAATCAGCGCTGAAATTAAATCCTGTGTAAAAGCTACAATCAAAATCATCAGCGGAACAATCGACGTCTGGATCACCTGCGGGATATAACGGCTGAAATAGCTGTCCACCTCATCAACCGCATCGAGCATCACACTGATCTTTCTTCCCGACTGCCCCTGCAAAGAAGCCTGCACAGGATTTCTCGTATATTTAGCCAACAGCTGCTCGCGGATCGTCTGTTTCACCTTCGCAGCCATCCACGCTCCCGTTCTTCCACTCGCAAACGTCAGCATCGCACGGGCTACAAGCGCAACAGCAAGCCAGCCAAACAACGGCAACACATCATTCCAACCGGCATCCTGCAGAAAAATCTGATCCACAATCCGCACGATAAAATAAGCCTGTGCAATAATACTCGCACCAGACAAAATCGCAATCGTAACCAGCAGAATAAGCGTCCCCTTATACTCTCTCGCATAACGAGCCAATTCGTTCATTTTAAGCTCTCTCCATTCTCAGAAATGGCATGAATCTTTTAAATGTGAAGTATTTCACAATTATAGTTAGTCTTATTATAACGAATTATACGTGAAATTTCACCTCATAGGGATTCGCAGCATGTGTACAGTGTTCAGACATGTAATTTTGTCTAAAATCCCGATTGGAATTGTGAAACGAACCTAATCCGGATAAGTCAAATGACCTTATTTTACGAAACATGATCGAAACCCTGCGAACCTTCTCGAAAATCTCACGAACCACACACCAAATCTTTCGAAACAACATCAAAATCCCGCGAACCCCGACTAAAATCCTTCGAACCCCCGGCCGCGAGCGGAGGATGATCCCGGCGCGATTTTGGATTAAAAGAAAAACGCCCCCTCACAGAGACGTCTACTTAAACCAGCCCTTCTCACGAAAACGCGAAATCGCTTCAATCCGGTTCGACACCTCAAGCTTATCGAGGATCACCGAAATATAATTCCGCACCGTTCCATTCGTAATAAACAATGTGCCCGCAATTTCCTTCGTCGTTTTACCCTCAGCAATCAGCTCCATGACCTCCTGCTCCCGCTCCGTCAGCGGATTCGGTTCAGTCAGCGCCATATCAACGAGCTCCGGCGCATAAATTCTGCGTCCTTCCATAATCGTCCGGATCGAACGCGCGAGCTCCTCACTCGGACTGTCCTTCAGCAAATACCCGCTGACACCTGCATTGCGTGCCCGTTCAAAATATCCCGGACGGGCAAATGTCGTCAGAATGATGATTTTACACGGCTCATCCTTTAGCTCTTCAGCCGCATCAAGTCCAGTTTTTAACGGCATTTCAATATCCATGATACAGACGTCAGGCTGAAGCGAACGAACCATCTCAATGGCTTCTTCCCCATTTTTCGCTTTCCCGACCACCTGCAGATCCTCCTCTAAATCGAGCAGAGAACCAAGCGCGCCAAGCAGCATCGTTTGGTCTTCCGCCAGTACAATCCGAATCATCCTGTTTCCTCCTTAGACGAGTGCTTCACAATGGTTGGCACACTGATGATAACCGTCGTGCCTAATCCATTTTTTATATCCAGCGATCCATTCACAAACTCCAGTCGCTCCCTCATGCCGCGAATCCCGTTACCTTCTGAGAAACGGTCAGTAGAAAACCCGCTACCGTTATCCTCCACTGTGATGCGCAATTCCTTAGGTAGCTGTTGTACTTCTACCTGGCACTGAGTAGCACTGCTGTGTTTCACCACATTCGTTACAGCTTCTTTTACACACATACTCACTACATTCTCCACTAAAAGCGGAACGTTTTTCAAAGCAGGATCTCCCTTCACCTCCACTTTCATTCTGGCCGCATTGAGCAGTTCACGTATATGATAAATTTCATCTTCAAGCTTTGTTCCCCTCATATCAGACACGAGTTCACGCACTTCTTTTAAAGCGGTGCGGGCTGTCTGATGGATATCCTTCAGCTCATTTTTCGCAGACTCAGGATTTGCAACCAGCAGCTTACTCGCCAGATCACTTTTTAAACCAATTAACGATAGCTTCTGCCCGAGCGTATCATGCAGGTCACGGGCTATCCGCTGACGCTCCTCCATCACCATCAGATCGGAAATCCGCTTCTGCGCGTATTCCAGCTGACCTTCGAGCTTCTGACGCTTCATCCGGTTATACGAATTAATCGGCAGTAAAATAACACCGATTACACTGATAAACACAAACGGAAACTGCGTGAAAAACAGCTGATCCTGCGTGAAGAAAGCAATGTTAACCGTCACAATCGTTGAGCCGACCAAAATACCGTAAAGTGTAAAAAAACCAACCTTATTCTGTACCGTACCAATCATAAAAGAAAGAAATATCGCAAAATAAACAAAGCCAAACAGCACCGTCATCGCAATACTGATCGCAATCGCAATTCCTACCCAAACATAATTCAGCCAGCCCTTCGTCAAAAAAGTCAGGCGGTAGGAAACAAAGAAAATCAAAATCATCAAAACACCGACCGAAATCTCAAGCCAGGTAGATGACCTGAAAATAAAATAAAACGGCAGCATACAGAAAATAATCCATATATAAATATTCAAGCCTGTATTCTTCGGGAAAATGTTATACCAGTTTTGCATGATGCTCCGTCCTTTCTGTTATGAATAAGTATAACATGGGGACGGAGCGCCTGTTCCTTTTTGCAAAAAGGAACAGGCGCTCCGTCCCCAAAAAAACCGCATCCTAAAACAGGACGCGGTTTCAAAAGCGATTATTGTTTTGTCTGCATCCTTCTCATTTCAAGGCGCATTTTTTCTTTTTTCAGCTGCTGTTTGACTTCATTAAAGCTGACAAAGGTTTTGCGCGTTTCGTCGTACAGACGGAAGCGGATGGATTCGAGACTTGATTTCATGGTAATCGTTGTTGCTTTTTGTAATGGCGGTGTTGATTCGTGTGCTTTTTCAAGATGGTAGTTCGGCACTCTCGGGCTCAGATGGTGCACATGGTGGTAGCCGATGTTGCCCGTTACCCACTGAAGCACTTTAGGAAGCTTGTAATAGGAGCTGCCGTCAACCGCTGCTTTGACATAATCCCATTCAGATTCGTCTTCAAAGTAAGAATCCTCGAACTGATGCTGTACATAAAACAGCCAGATGCCAAGCATCCCTGATACGAACATGATCGGGCCATGTACAAGCAGAAACGCTTCCCAGCCGACCAGAAGGACCATCAATGTATATAACACTACAATTGAGATATTCGTCAAATACGTATTTTTACGCTCTTTTTTCCTTGCGTCACTACGATTCATCCGGTTCGTAACAAGGAACAAATACACTGGTCCAAGACCAAACATCACTAGTGGATTACGGTATAGGCGATAAGATAAACGTTCTTTCCACGATGCCTTTTTGTATTCTTCCACTGTCATGATCCAGATGTCACCTGTTCCACGCTTATCAAGATTTCCGCTCGTTGCGTGGTGGATCGAGTGTTCACGCTTCCACTTTTCATACGGAAACATCGTAATAATGCCGGTGATGGTACCGACGAGGTTATTCAGCTTTTTGTTTTTAAAAAATGACCCGTGACAGCAGTCATGGAAGATGATGAAAATTCTTACTACAAATCCTGCAGCAATGATCCCCAGTCCTAATGTCAGCAGATAAGAAATTTCAAGGCTCTGATAGGCTAAAAACCATAATATAAAAAACGGTGGAATGGTATTAATCATTTGTCTGACGCTTGCTTTTAAGTCTGTTTTTTCATAAGGAGAGACACTTTTACGCAGCTCGGCAATCTTTTGTTTCGTCATGATTTCCTCCTCTGTTGCTCTTATGACCTCATCATAAAGCTTTCCCCATTTAAAAATAAGTCATGAGTGTAAGGGATCATTCATGACAGGTGTCATGTTCTATTTAGCAGGATCAGGAATATAAAAAGCATTCTGGTAAAACACAGGTCAATAATTCTTTTTTGAACGGGTCATACTACCCGAGAGGTGATTTTATTGAAAATTGGAGTATGGCTTATTGTATTCATATTTTTATTCCCTGCCTCCGCGCTGGCTCAAGAAACAAAGCGGGAGGACCTGCTGAAGGAACGATTAAGCTATTACAACCTTTATCAGCATCAGGCTGTACCGTGGTATTACCTGGCTGCTGTTGATCAGTTTGAACGCAATATTCAGCCGGTGCGTTCTGATCTTGAGAAAAAAGAGGGACCTCTTTCTTTAACCATCCCTGACGATAAATGGTTCGGTCCCCTTCATCCTGATCAAAGTAACCTGTCCCCTTACTTTATTTCTTTTTTTGGTGGTATCGGGCTGGATGCAAATGGTGATGGGAAAGCCGATCCGAATGATCCTGAGGATATCTTTGGGTCAATGGCTGACTTTATTCAACAGTTTGACTCCTTCGAGCAGGCCATGACCTACTATTACGAAAGAAAAGAAAGCATCCGGCAGGTCATGACCATTTCTGAGATCTATCAGCACTTCAATTCACTCGATCTCTATCAGCACGTATTCCCTTTAGCTAAAAACTATGAATACAGTTACCGGAGTACATGGGGCGATAAACGGGGCTGGGGTGGCAGGAGAATGCACGAAGGAACGGACTTATTTGCCGGCTACGGGACACCTGTTCTTGCCACCACCTATGGCAAAATCGAAGAGCTGGGCTGGAATGATTATGGCGGCTGGCGTGTCGGCCTCCGTGATATTCACAACGTCTATCACTACTACGCCCACCTGTCCGGTTTTGAAAAAGGGTTAAAGAAAGGGAATTATGTAAAACCGGGTGATCGGTTAGGGTATGTCGGCAGCTCCGGTTACGGGAAAGAAGGAACAAGCGGCAAATTCCCTCCTCATATGCATTACGGACTGTATATGGAAAACGGCCGCACACAATGGGCATTTGATCCTTACCCGTCTTTAAAGGTATGGGAAAAGAATGATCAGCCTTAGTTGCACATTCCGTGAGCATCTTTCTTTAGTGAGTCGAAAAGAACCCGTATAATGTGGAGCAGATTGACTCAACAGGAGGATGATTCAAATGAGCAAACCATTTTTAGATTCATTTACCTTTAAAAACGGCGTAACGTTAAAAAACAGATTGTTCATGGCACCGATGACGAATTTTTCGTCTAAAGATAATGGAGAAGTCACACAGGAAGAACTTGACTACTATCGCGTGCGTTCAGGCGGCGTTGGCACTGTGCTGACTGCTGTGGCAAACGTAACGGATGACGGCAAAGGCTTCCACGGGGAAATCGGCGCACACCGTGACGACCTTGTACCAAGCCTGAAATTACTTGCTGACACGATCAAAGGAGAAGGCGCAAAAGCGATCCTGCAAATTTTCCACGCAGGCCGTATGGCACCGCCGGAATTGCTCCCGGATAACCAGACCGTCAGCGCAAGTGCAGTCGCACCGGAGCGTGAAGGCGCAATGACACCACGCGAGCTGACAAATGATGAAATCGAAACGATTATTAAAGCATTTGGCGACGCAACACGCCGCGCGATTGAAGCAGGCTTTGACGGTGTTGAAATTCACGGCGCCAACACCTACCTGATTCAGCAATTCTTCTCACCACATTCAAATCGCCGTGAAGATAAATGGGGCGGATCCGTTGAAAAGCGCATGACATTCCCATTGGCGGTCATTGATGAGGTGAATAAAACAGTGAAGGAATTCGGCAATGACTCCTTTATTGTCGGTTACCGTTTATCACCGGAAGAACGCGAAAACCCTGGTATCACAATGGAAGACACGTTAACATTTGTAGATCGTCTTGCAAAAGAAGACCTAGACTATCTCCACGTATCCGTACAGGACTTCCATCAGGGCTCTATGCGCGACGAAGCAGATACAGCATCACGCGTTCAGCTCGTCCACGACCGTGTCGGAAGCCAGATCCCAATCATCGGAGTAGGCTCACTGCACACACCCGACGACGTAGCCAAAGCCATGGCAGGAGGCGTGCCACTCATCGCACTCGGCCGCGAAATCATCGTCGAGCCGGACTGGGTACAAAAAGTCGAATCAGGCAAAGAAAGCGACATCCGCACCTCTTTATCCGTCGACGACCGTGAAAAACTCACCGTCCCAGAACCGCTATGGAAAGCAATCGTCAACACAAAAGGCTGGTTCCCGGTTAAAGAGCACCAAAACGCCTAGGGGACGGAGCGCCTGTTCCTTTTTAAACATGAATAGGTTAATCAACCGGCCTTCCACTTGGGAGGCCGGTTTTTGGGGGACGGAGCGGGTGTTCATTTTGCCGGAAATGAACACCCGCTCCGTCCCCCAGATTCCTTTAAACCTAAAAAACCGGACCTCCCTCAGGAAGTCCGGTCACTTTTCTTATCGTAGGCTCAGGAATGAACCGTTGTGGTTGTTGTTTTCATCAACAAGCATCAGGTTTAAACCAAGGCCAAGATCAAGATTTGATGCAAATGAATTGTCATCATCTTCAGATGAAAGTCCTGTTGCTACACCAAGATCAGTAGCAACACCAAACTCATCTTCAGATAGACCAAGATCAAATGCATTCGTTACATCAGCAAATAAAGAAGAGCGATCTTCTTCATCTTCGTTTGTAAGATTCAGACCAAGGTTTGTGTCATTTGAAAGAGAAGACATGAAATCTTCATCCTCTTCACTTACGAAAGAACCAGACAGATCGTTAACCAGAATACCATTTAGTCCAGTTTTTGAATCTTCATCTTCAAATCCTGCACCAATTGTTCCACCAGTTACAGCATCTAATGAACCTGATGTCATGTCATCATTTGACTCAAAAGCACCATCAAGGTTGTTGAAAAGTTCTCCGCCAAGGAAAGAGCTGCTTTCTTCATCTTCAGCTTTCACACCAAAACCTGCAGTTGTATCGTTAGAAACATTTGCTTTTACTTCGTCTTCATTTACAACGAAATCTGAATTCAGATCATTTGAAGCATCCGCCATTACTTCCGCACTTTCTTCTTCACCCTCAGCTGCTAGACCAAGTGATGCGTCTGTCTGTGCATCTGCATTAGCTGCTACTTCATCTTCGTTTACCACTACGTCTGTGTTCACATCGTTTGAAGCGTCCGCCATTACTTCTGCACTTTCTTCTTCACCCTCAGCTGTTAGACCAAGTGATGCGTCTGTTTGTGCATCTGCGTTAGCTGCTACTTCATCTTCATTTACCACTACGTCTGTGTTCACATCATTTGAAGCGTCCGCCATTACTTCTGCACTTTCTTCTTCACCTTCAGCTTTCAGGCCAAGTGATGCGTCTGTTTGTGCATCTGCATTAGCTGCTACTTCATCTTCGTTTACGACTACATCTGTGTTCACATCGTTTGAAGCATCTGCCATCACTTCTGCACTTTCTTCTTCACCCTCAGCTGTTACGCCTACTGATGCGTCTGTCTGTGCGTCTGCATTAGCTTGTACTTCATCTTCGTTTACCACTACGTCTGTGTTTACATCGTTTGAAGCGTCCGCCATCACTTCTGCACTTTCTTCTTCACCTTCAGCTGTTACGCCTACTGATGCGTCTGTTTGTGCATCTGCGTTAGCTGCTACTTCATCTTCATTTACCACTACGTCTGTGTTCACATCGTTTGAAGCGTCCGCCATTACTTCTGCACTTTCTTCTTCACCCTCAGCTGTTACGCCTACTGATGCGTCTGTCTGTGCGTCTGCATTAGCTTGTACTTCATCTTCGTTTACCACTACGTCTGTGTTTACATCGTTTGAAGCGTCCGCCATCACTTCTGCACTTTCTTCTTCACCTTCAGCTGTTACGCCTACTGATGCGTCTGTTTGTGCATCTGCGTTAGCTTGTACTTCGTCTTCATTTACAGTTACATCTGTATTTACATCGTTTGAAACGTCTGCATCTGATGAGACATTTTCATCCTCGCCGGAGCCTTCAGCGTCAAGGTTCACGTCTGTTTCAGCTGTTCCTCCTGCATTGACTTCCTCGTTTTCTTCATCTGCAGATCCTGTCAGACCAAGATCATTTAAAATGGATAGAGAACCAGAGCCATCTTCAGATTCGATGATCGAGATATCATCAAGCAGATCGCCTCCTAAAAGGCCATCACGGTCTTCAGCCTGTCCAGCCTGACCTCCAACTAAAAGTCCAAATGCCACGGTTCCTGCGATTGTAAATGCTTTAACTGTATTTTTCATGATTATATTCTCTCCTTCTTTTTTCGTTTTTTTAAATGCTATTAGCGAAAAAAGAAGAAGATTTCGGTGGTTGAGACGGCGGCGCGTTCAGCCATTGATCAAACAACAAACGTTCACTTGAATAGGCAGATATCTGCACTTGCTCTATGACGAACGTCTGGTCAAACAATACGCCAGCTACAGCCGTTGCTGATCCTCCCACTGCATTTGCAGGACCGGAAGAAGCTCCACCCCCGCTAAATGTTGGGGAAGCTGTTACGGTTGCCTCTTTCGGCATCGTAAAGTTTGAAGATTGATCAGGGTTTTCTGAACGCACATCATCGTTTTCCTGCTGTGTCGCAGGCTCAAAAACGACATCACTATCGTCTGTGAAACCTGTATCCGTCACAGCTGGCCGTTCAACTGGCGCTGATGCAGCTTGCACAGGCTCAGTTTCCACTTCCGGTGTTATGTTTTGTTCATTGTTATCGGATTTGTTTTCTTCTTTAAAAGTGTTGCTCTCAGTTTCATTTTGGATGACAGGAGCTGCTGTTTCCTCTGCAGGGGTGGCTTCAGCAGGAGATTCCTCAACTACCTCCACGTCTGCTACAGGTGTTTCAATCTCAATGTTGTCTTCTACAGATACAGTTGCATCAGCTACAGGAGTCGACACTTCGATCCCCTCATTTAGCGATACGTCTGCATCTGCAACAGGCGTTTCAACCTTCACACCTTCATCGAGTGAAACGCTCGCGTCAGCAATAGAAGTATCAACTTCCACTCCCTCAACTAATGAAACATTGGCATCTGCAACTGGTGTTTCTGCCTTCAATTCGAGATCAGTAGATACAGAAGCATCTGCTACTGAGCTATCGACACTTACTCCCTCTTCAGCCGAGACATTTACGTCAGCTACAGAGGTTTCAACACCAATACCCTCATCCGAAGAAACAGAAGCATCCGCCACAGGAGTTTCTACATTGATTCCTTCTGATGTATCCACTTCAGCCACACCGGCATCCACCTTTACATCAGGCAGCGTTTCCTCCACTGTTTTCACGACTGGATCCACTGTTTCATCAACCGTTTCAACGACAGAAGAAACCGTGTCACCGAGCAAAGAAGACGTCTCTTTTTGCTCTTCAGACTGTTCCTCCTGGCCGCTCAAACTATTCGTCACAGACGACAACAGTCCTTCAGCAGAAGCAGCACCTGGAACCATCAATAATCCAGTCATCATCGAAAATGTTACTACCCATTTACGCACGCTGTCTTTCACCTCCTTTCAAAAGGACTTAAAAAACATCACGTGGGGAAAACGGGACAGTTTTTTTGATGGATCACTCTTTTTAAAAGTCAGGAAAAAAGCATTAATTCGGGCAGATAGTGCAAATGGCGTGAAAAGGCAGGTGTTTTTTAAAAAGATAAAGAGCTAGACATCACTCTCCTCATCAACAGAAACAAACTGCTTTGCGACATAAGTAACCTTCCTTGCGACAGAAACGAAACGTCTATTAAAATAACTGGCTGAGTTATCAACAATTTGAGTCTTGGAGAAAAGTCATATGACAAATAAAACTCCCTTAGCAACAGAAATAAACAACGTAACAACAGAAACAACCATTCGATTCACACAAATAAGCAAACGCACTCTTGATGTCTAAATTCTTTATTCGCCAGCTGATTACTTAGTGTAAAATTAAATCCAAAAAGTAAGACCCGATCGTTATGACCGGGCCTTGCTTTTCACTCTATCCAAAACCATCTCTAAATCTACATCTCTCTCCAAATGCTCCGGCGTCCATTCAACGTAAACATGAGGTTCGATCCCTCGTCCGGTCTGATAATGTTCCGGATTTTCATACACGAGTTTGGAGGTTGGATACCCGAGCACAAATCCGTTTCCAAGATCGATTGACGTCACATTGCTGTAATCGTTAATACCCATTGTCGAGCGACCAATCACGGTTACTTTTTCTGACCATTTACTCGTTTCCACAAAGGAATCACCCGAGCTTCCACAACAGATGTCGGATAAAACAAACACCTGCTCAGGTTTTTGATAGCCGCTAAGCTTTTGCATTGGCATCACTTCTTCAAATGGAAAGCGCTGAAATCCACTACCTTTTTTCTCCTGCCATTGCTGTTCAAGAAATTCCAGGATCTTTCGCGTCTCTTTTTCCTCAATGACTTCAAGACCCTGCCTTAATTCCTTCAACTGTCGTTCAGCGGTCGCATCCGTACAATTGAACAGCATCTCAGGACTTATTTCAAAAGGATCTACCTCCTTCTGACCGAAAACAAAAGGAATAAAAGGATAGTAGCTCGCATCACTGCCTCCATAATTGATCCGAACGTCAAAGATCAGCGCACGAGCGACTTTATATTGCTCTTCATGTTCTTTGAATAGATTATAAACGGCATCCGGATTCCCGAAATCCGTCAGTTTAATCAGATGTATACCGGGTGCAATTTCCTTCGAGGAATACTCAGGTACATACACCGGCTTCCTTTGTGTTTTAACCGGATAAATATCCTTTTCACCTAAATGGTTTTCAACCACCACTTCATCAACTTCATTCATGACCAGATTCCAGTCCTGCCTCACTTCTTTCTCCTGATAAAGCAGTCTCGCATACACTTTTTCTGCCTCAGGAATGCTTTTACCATCCAGTGAGATGATTTTATCCCCTCTATTAAATCTCGCATCCTCTGACTCTGTTATGTATAAAAACGCCTGATGTCTTCTCACTTTAAACCCCGGCCACTCAGGTTGAGCCCCCTGCTGATCAGTAGCAATAAACGAAACATGCCTATCCCTGAAATCCAGCAAATAATCCTTTACCAGCCTCACAAACTCAGACCGCGATTCCGGTAACTCAGGATCAAGCGCATTAACTTTATCTTTATATACATCCGGATGATCCCACCCCTGCTTATCCAGAAACCCAGAATAATCGCGGCGCATCACCTTTACAACCTCTTCAAACATAGTTAAATACATAACAATCTCCTTATGATTTAGATTTTGACAGATGGATATGTCATACTATTCTTACTATTATATCAAAATCAGGGGGACGGAGCGGGTGTTCCTTTTTGTAATAAAGAACACCCGCTCCGTCCCCGCTTGGAGGATTAAATGAAAATCATTAACGGATACGAGGATTTTCAGCAAGATGTGATCGAGCACAATAACTGGAAAAAATACTATAAAAAGTACGCAACTGTTTTTGACTCTCTTTTCAAATACCTTTATCAATCGGACCTTCAGCAGCTTTACCCTATGATTAAGAAAATCGATTGGATGGAAATGAGTGTTCATGCAACCATTGGTCAAAAGAAACTGGAACGAGTCGATCTGTGGAAAATGATTCAGTTGTGCCAGGACTTTTTTGAATTTCACCATGAGTCATCTATCTTCTGTCTCGTTGGTCTTGGACATAGTGACGGAGCAGCCCCGCCGTCCGATCGTCCATTTATTTATATCGGTCTGGAAAGATTGGAGAATGCCAATTTATCCGTTTTGATCCCACATGAATTCAATCACATGGTACGATTTCATGCTCTTTCTGAACATGCATCATTTCGCGTCATCGACTTAATGATCGCAGAAGGTCTTGCCGCATTAACGCCTCTCATGATCTATAATCAAAGCATTACATACGAGACTCTAGCAGAAGGTCTAATGATGTCTAAAGAGGAAGTGAAACATTGCGTTTCCTGTAAATGGTCTTTTCAAGAAGACTTCAATGCTATTTTAAATGAGGATCTTATGCGTCATTATTTTTCGAAACAGCCTCAAGCTGACTATTCCAGAATCGGATATTTCATTGGAGCAGAAATCATTTTCTCTTTACTGCTAAATGGTTGGACATTAAAGAAACTGACGGTCATGACAACAGATGAGATTCTGCGCGAATCGTTCCCTCTTTCGTCACAGGGATGCTTTGCACGGTATCTGTCTGACCGCTAAAATAAGGGAGTAAGCTTTAAAAAGAGGAGCGAGAGTGAATGCATAAAAAGCATAGTATGTTACTGCTCAGAACCGCAGCGATTTTTGGTGCAATTGGAGCCGGGATTGGCGGTCATATGGCGGGTTCATATGATTATAATTTCCGCGCAGCCCATGCGCATATCCTGGTTGTTGGCTGGCTTTCTTTATTTGCCTGGGCAGTGTATTACCGGATTTTCAAGCCTGTTTCAGTTAAAGTTGCTGCCCTGCATGTTTATACGGCGATCATTGGAACAATCGGATTGACATCAGGTTTCATTTTGGAAATTTTTAATGTCCCTCAGCCGTTTTACTTTATTGTTTATATTGGCGGTGGCGTTACGCTGCTTCTGAGCTTTATCTTATTTGCTTATATGGCACTGTTTATGAAGCACGAGGATTAATTGGCGAGAGAGTGGAGAAATCCGCTCTTTTTTTGTGTGGAAAGAGGCTGCAGGATATGTACTGTTCTGCGAAGTTATTCAATCGATTCAACTTTTTATTGTAATGTTCCGGATTATTTATGTATCGTTCCAAAAATTAATTGTATTGCTAGCCCTTCCAGCCAACCGAAATGTACTGTTCGCCTCTTGAATTGTTCTGTTTCAAAACATATTTGTATCGTTTCAAAACAGAATTGTATCGCAGCAACACTGCCCATGGAACTTTCCTCCACACCAAACGTCCACTTAATCAAAGGGAGGATATGCCATGAAAAAACTTCTCATCCTATTACTATCTCTCTTCCTATCTGCCTGCTTAAATGAAGCCAATGAAATCGAACCCGCCAGCCAAATCACCATTGACCAGAGAGATGAATTAACCGTTTTAACAGATGAGCAGGACATCCTTACAATTCAACTTATGCTTGAATCCATCGAATGGGAAAACAAAGTTGTCAGCTGGGCAGAGCCCCACTCGCATTCGATCCTCATTCAAAAAGACGGCAACACAACAACCTACAACATCTGGACTCAACACAGCAGACTCGAAATATCAGATGAAACCTCCACGCTTTATCACAAAACAACCGAAAAACAGTCCGAACTTCTAAAGAAATATCTGGATTGATCACCACAAAAAAAGGGTCTGTCCATGAAGTCTACCCCAGACCTCATGGAAAGACCTTTTCTCTACCTCCCTCTTGCATTCTCATTTTAAATGTGTTTTACTTATCTCCATAAAACGTAACCATTACGATTTAATAAAGGAGAGTATTATAAATGGCTAAGAAATCAAAAGTTGTAAAAGAGAAAAAGCGTCAGGCGATGGTTGAAAAGTATGCAGAGCTTCGTCGTGAGCTGAAGGAAAAAGGGGATTATGCTGCGCTGGCGAAACTACCACGTGATTCAGCACCTTCCCGTTTAAAAAACCGCTGTGAAGTGACGGGGCGCCCACGCGGATACATGAGAAAGTTCAAAATGTCCCGGATTGCATTCCGTGAGTATGCGCATAAGGGGCAGGTTCCTGGAGTTAAAAAGTCCAGCTGGTAAGGAGCAGATCTGATTGAATACTCATCTTATGGAGATATTGGCAAGAGAGATTGTCCGTTCTCTGCCTGAAGAAAAAAGAGCATTGTATCAGTATGTAGTGGAGCTTGAGGATGAGCTTGCTGCAAACTGCGAAACAGCTGACGAGTTTTTGCAGAAACTCGTTGAGCAGGCTCCGCATCAAAAAGCAGCGCAGCATTTCAATCTGTCCTTCGGAGAGGTGATCCGTCGAATGCGGGTCATTGAATCTGATATTGACTTTCAACTGAGACGAAAACTTGAGAATGTGAAATGGCAGGACCGGACTCCTGCAATGAAACAGCTTTACGGAGAGTCCGACCAGCATAAAAAACAATATTTTTTATTTACCATGTAGGAAGGAATACCAGCTATGTTAAAGTGGATTATTCTCGGTGGCGGGATACACGGAAGTACGATCGCATCTCATTTAATAAAAAAGAAAAAGGTCACGCCTGATCAGATCAGAATCATTGATCCGAATGCTGAACCTTTAGCGGAATGGAAAAAGCGGACGGGATTTATTGATATGCCCTATCTCCGCTCTCCTGGTGTACATCACTTGGATACTGATCCGTTTAGCTTAAAAGCTTACGGCAAAAAACACGGGACAGAGACTGATTTTTACGGAATCTACAGCAGGCCTTCCCTGTACTTATTCAATGAGCATTGCGATCAGCTGTTCAGCGAGACGACTTTAAAGGAATGCTGGTATCAGGGAACGGCGGAAAAAGTGATACGAAAAAATCATGCATGGCTTGTCACCTTAAAAGATCAGGCCACCTTTGAAAGTGAGAATCTTGTCATCGCGACCGGACCAAACAGGAAATTACATGTACCTGATTGGGGTCAGACAGCAAAAGAGATGGCTCCTGCTCAGGTCAGCCATGTGTTTGAAGCGGCTCCTCCGAACAAAGGTCCATTCGTGGTCATTGGCGGCGGGATCAGCGCAGCACATCTCGTCATCCGGCTTTCCAAAGAGTTCCCTGGACAAGTGACGCAGATTACCCGGCACCCTTATCGCGTGCATGCCTTTGACAGTGACCCCGGCTGGCTCGGCCCGAAATATATGGACGGCTTCAAAAAGCTGAACGATTATCGTTTGAGACGCGACACGATTACAGAAGCCAGACATCGCGGATCCATTCCGTCAGATCTTCAAAATCGCCTGCACTGGCTGCAAAAAGAACAGGCTTATCAATTGGTCATTGATGAAACAGAAGCCTTCACCTATGAACAAGGCACTTTTACATTGCAGCAGAAAAGTGGTAAACAGATCGAAGCCAATACGATTTATTTTGCTACAGGCTTCTCACGAGAGCTGATGGATACACCGTGGCTCAGGGATTTGGTCCAGGATCAGAAGCTGAAATGCGCACATTGCGGTTTTCCTGTTGTTAAAGAGGACCTCTCCTGGTGCGATCATCTTTACGTTTCAGGACCACTGGCAGAGCTTGAGCTCGGACCCTCCTCACGTAATATTATCGGTGCCATGAAAGCAGCCGAGAGAATCACAGCCATTTAAGCACAAAGATGACCGGTCAACGCCGGTCGTTTTTGTCAGAGTGTTGGATTTCCAAAATACTCAAGTGTATGAACAAGACATTTAATTCCTATCACGTTAGTTATGGTGTTTTCTTTCTTATCTTTTTTCTCTTCGTTTTACAGCCGTTTAACGTATTTCAAAAGCCATATTCTTATGGTTCTTACATTCAGAGTGCCAGGTCATTCCGTAGACTTCTGCGGCAGAAGTCTACGAAATGACCTGGCACGATTTAAAAATTCGACAACCTGACAAAATCGATGTATGTCTTCTTACTCCCTCCGCCTAAACCTCGCAGCAATATACAAAACCATAAATAATAGCGCAAGACTCAGCAGAAAATTCCGTTCAAAAGGATACCCGGTAATTGACCCTTCTACACTTGCTGTCATTAACAAACTCACGGCAAACAGAAAGAAGAAAAAGATCGAGATCACCAGTAAAATAACTTTCCATTTCCCTTTCATTGCTTCTCACCTCTTTATGCTTCGGCAATCTCTTTTCGATCACCGGCCTGCTCTTCATGCTGTTCATTTTTCATTAAATGCTCCAGATATTTTTTAAATAAATACATCACAATTAAATGGACATTGGCTTGCGTATACCGGTAAATAAACCATGGCAGTGCCGGTTCGTATTCATGGATTGCGATGATACACTCCTGCGTATCCGGGATTTGTCTGAATTCAATTCTGCCTCTGCTGTTTTCTCTAACAGAAGCAAATGCGCCTCCTGTAATGCGATAGAGTGCCCTGAATTCATCACTTTCGTCAGGAGAAAAAGTAAGCTCAAGCAGTGGATTCTTTTTCGAAATCAGATGGATTTTTCCTCTTTTTTGATCATCCATATCCGTCCAGAGTAAAGGCTTCGCCAATGTTGCGAGCCATTGCAAGTATTCCTCACCTGCCCATAATGCATTTTTCCCCTCTGGCAGCATGACCCTCTGAACGGAACGCACATCTTTTCCCTTCGGATTCGGCTTCAGGTAAGCTGGTACGCTGAGGTCATCTTCCTGTTCTTCCAAAGCCGTTTTCGCAGCTTCCTTAAAAGGGATCTTTCCATCACTGATTCCTTCCACTTTGTTTCTCGCCACCATTGGATGTTCAAGACTTTCTACAAGCGGGTAAACCATTTCCTTTGGCGCGCCGGTGACCAGCATAACCCACAGTCTCGATAACTGCACGGTCATGAGAGGAACATCAATCACCTTTGGAGATCGATCCATGACTTCAGCTGTTTTGATCATCATCTCCTTATAACTCATAACCTCCGGACCACCAACATCAATCGATTGGTGTTCAACCTCTTTATTTCCAACTGTTCTCTTCAAGGATTGAAGTACATCCTTTAAGGCAATCGGATGCGTCTTCGTTCTTGTCCATTTCGGTAAAAGCATAAATGGAAGTCTCTTCGCCAGCTTAGCCAAAATAGGAAAGGACGATCCGCTTGGCCCTACAATTAAGCCAGCACGGATTGTGGTTACAGGGGTTCCGTAAGCTTTCAGTACCTTTTCAACCTCAAGACGGCTTTTCAGATGACGGCTCAGCTTTTTCTCGCCTTCCGGAATGATGCCACTTAAGTAAATAATCTGCTTGATTCCCTGCTTTTTCGCTGCGCGGGCAAAGTTATCGGCCAGAATAACGTCCATATCCTCAAAGCTTGCCTGAGTCAGCTTCGCAGAAGGCTTCATGGAATGAATCAGATAAATGGCAAAGTCGGCTCCTTCAAGTGCTTTTTCAGCATCCTTTAAAGAGAAAAAATCGCAGGAACGCCAAGTGACGTGATCTGTGTTTTCTTTATCATCTCCACTTCTGGATAAAGCAATCACATCGGCTTTTTCCTGAATCTGTTTCAGCAGATTACCGCCTATGTATCCCGTTGCACCTGTCAACGCAACGACTGGTCTTCTCTTTTCCATTTGCAGCAACTCCTTATTACTTTTAGTACGTGTATACCCGGTTCTTACGGGTTTATGTAAATGCAGAGCACCAGGTGTGTTTTCCCTATAGAAAAACCAGCGCTTCTTGAGAGTCGCTGGTTAAAGGTTTAAATTTGCTCTGCTTTCCGGAGCAGGTTATGAGTGGCACTTGATAATCCGGCTGTTGTCTGGCTGATTTCCTGAATAGATGAAACGATCTTCTCCAAATCCTGCTTATTACGGCCGAACATGTCGAGATAGTTTTCCATTTCCATTTTAAATGTAGTCAAACCGTTCTTCACCTGTACAACTGTTTCTTTGGACGTATCATTTTCATGGTCAAGGTCCCGAAGCTGTGAAACAAGCTGCTGGATTCCTTCGTTGTTTTTGTCAATTAACCCGTTTATTTTTCCGCTTAATGCTTTGGCATTTTCAGCAAGCTTACGCACCTCGCTTGCGACGACGGCAAAGCCTTTACCGTGTTCACCGGCACGGGCTGCTTCTATGGAGGCATTCAAGGCGAGAAGGTTCGTCTGGTCAGCAATTTCTTCGATGCCGCGTGTCATATTAATAATCTGCTCAGATGTTTCCTTCAACTGACTCATACCGGAAACGGATTCCCCTACCCGGATAGATGACTGGATGAACTGCTGCTCCATTTGGTCCATCAGGCGTTCATTTTCCCGGGTCAGGCCGACAAGATTTTTACTGGACTTCTCTGTGTGGTCGGTTGCCTCAAGAACCTGAGCCGCTCTTTCATTCGTATCACGGATCGCTCTTTCCGTCTGTTCAACAGATGCCGCGACCTCCTGACTGACTGCAGAGATCTCTGTCTGAAGGAGCTTCGTTTCTTCGTTTGCTTTTTGAATCTCATTGAGCCGGATATTCATGTAATGATCCACAACAAGCTGAGAATCAAGATTCATGATATGAGAAACAGCCAGAATCGTACGCTGCATACCTTCTGGGTCGTGGTGAAAATGCTCGATTAATTTTGGAACGAGCAATGTCTGAAAGGACGCATATGTGGCTAGAAACCAGGTAACCGGCACACCGTAACGGTTATGCGTTTCACCCATACGCTGACGCATCGCAAAATAAGAGGCATCCATCTGGCCTGACAACAGCGTTCTGAAGTAATCAGCGAATACATCCTTTAGCCTTTGTCTCGTTGACGACTCTCTTGAGATTTTCGCCATCTCCGGACTCTTCATCAGATGATCCAGTATGGTCTCAAGCACCTGATCAAGAATCGAGGTCATCACGGGGCTGATTTCCTTAAGTGTTTTCAGATACTCCTCTTTGAAACCCATATAATACAGACGATCCTTCAGTTCGGGTTTAATCGTTGTGACAATTTCGTTTTTCGCCGGGTACTGAATGGATGACTGATACAAAACCTTTTCTCTTCTCTTCAACGACAACATGGTATACCTTCTCTCAATGTCTTATTTATCTGATTCAAGTTTAATTTCTACCTGATCCTGATTTTGATATAACGAAAACAGCGCTTCAGCGGCATTTTCAGGATCAAGTGCCGTTCCTCTTTCAACCATGCCGTTGATCGTGATCATTCCCGCAAATACACCTTCCTTTTTCAAACGGTCGTGAAGCATAAAACCGAGTGAGCGCATCGCGGATTTACCTAAAGACAGACCGGGCAGCCCGGCAGATGGGTTTAACGCAAGACCTCCACCTGTCAAAAGAACAGCAGCATTTGAGGACTTTTTAAGCTTAGGCATTGCGCCCTGAACAGCTTCAATAATGCCCAGCACGTCGATGCGGTATTCCTTTTCAAGCTGCTCTGCTTCCACTGTTAATAGATCAGCTTCAACCAATACTGAAGCATTATAATGAAGTACATCAATTTCAGATAATGAGGTAATCGCTTTCTTTATTGTGCCTGAATCATTCGCATCCGCTACCTGATAAGAGGCTTTGAAACCCTCCTCATTCAGTTGGTTCACCAGTTCTTTCAATTTATCTTCTGACCGTGACATAAGTACAAGTTCAAATCCTTCTTTTCCGAATCTGCGAGCCGTTTCATAACTGACACCCGGTCCCGCTCCAATCACTGCATATGTTGCCATCTTCCTTCACCATCCTTGTTTTTAGATCTATACGACTAAATAAATAATAATTCTTTTTACCTGTACCCCTATTATAAATCAATTTAAACAAATGTGTTCTTACTAAATGCTTTATTGCAACATATTGCTCAACATACAAAAAACTGACCTCCATTTTTATGAAGGAGATCAGTTTTGCTGCTCAAAAAGAGCATTTAATTCAGTTGGGTTTTTGACTAAATCTGAGAGCGTGTATTCATCTAATACAGAGAGATAAGCCTGAAGTGCTTTAGCCAGGGCATGTTTTAATCCACATACAGGAGAAATCACACAATTTCCTCCACCAGGTTCAAAGCATTCGACCAGATGAAAATGATCCTCAGTTTCCCTTACAACCTTGCCAATGTTAATATCCTGCTTCGCCCGCTTCAACCGGATTCCTCCGTTACGGCCTCGAATCGTTTCAATATATCCAAGCTTTCCTAATTCATGCGTGACTTTCATCAGATGATTTTTAGAAATGGAATAAGCATCCGCGATCTGCTGTATGTTCGACAGCTCGTCCTGCTCCCTTGCTCCCAGATAAATCAATACCCTCAGTGAATAATCTGTATATAGTGTCAGCTTCATTCGTTTCCACCTTTTCTATGTCTGATTTCAGTATACAAGCCGTATGCTGTTTCTGTCATTATCCTGCTCATTTGTGTCTGTTTTTCAAAAGATGTATTTTATATATTGCTTTTATATCTCAACGGAGTAAGATAAAGATGCATTTAAAATATATCTTTAATGACTGGAGTGGAATTGATGTTATCTGAACAGACGATCCGGACGATTAAAGCGACTGTCCCTGTACTCGAGGTCAAAGGAACCGATATTACAACCCGTTTTTATCAAATGCTTTTCGAGGCTCATCCAGAGCTGTTAAACATTTTTAATCATTCCAATCAGGAGCAGGGACGACAGCAGACAGCCCTTGCTAATACAGTATACGCAGCAGCGGTCCATATCGATCAGTTGGAAGCCATTATTCCTGCCGTAAAAAGGATTGCGCATAAGCACCGAAGCCTCGGTGTAAAGCCTGAGCACTATCCAATCGTTGGAGAGTATTTACTAAAAGCGATCAAGGATGTGCTTGGTGATGTGGCAACGGATGACATTTTATCGGCGTGGGCAGAAGCATATGGTGTTATTGCAGATGCCTTTATTTCTGTTGAAAAAGAGATGTACGAGGATGCTGAATCAAAAGATGGCGGCTGGGAAGGCTTTAAAGCGTTCCGCATCGTCAAGAAAGAACAGGAAAGCTCACTGATCACATCTTTTTATCTTCAGCCTGAAGATGGTCAGGCTCTGCCTTCCTATGAACCCGGGCAGTATATTACCGTCAGAATGCAAATCAATGATGAGAAATTTTTGCTCAATCGTCAGTACAGTCTTTCAAGCGCTTACACACCTGACTATTACCGTATTTCGGTGAAGAGAGAAGCGGATCACACGCCAAACGGCAGAGTCTCCACCTATTTACATGACGAACTGGAAGTCGGGCAGTCTCTTGAAGCGAGTGTGCCGGCCGGTGATTTTTATGCAGATGTTCACGATCAGACACCGATTACACTGATCAGCGGCGGTGTTGGCATCACCCCAATGCTCAGCATGCTCACATCCATTGCTGAACATAACAGCGGAAGAAGCGTCACTTTTATACATGCAGCAAGAAATGCAGAAGTACGTGCTTTTGAGCGCGAAGTACAGAACGCCATGAATAAACTCTCTTCAGGTGAAAGCTATGTTATTTATGAACAGAAGGGCCTTTCCGGTGATTTCGAAGGATATTTGAAAACGGAGATATTAAAGGAAATTGTTCATAAGGACAGCCTCGTTTATGTGTGCGGACCGGCTCCATTTATGGAAGCAGTCATCCGTGGATTGCAGGACTGCGGACTGTCCTCAGATCAGATACATCATGAATTTTTCGGACCGGCGCTTGAGCTTGAGACCGTGTCCGCCGGATAATAAGTAAGAGGCAGGGGCAGTGTTACTGTTCCTGCCTCTATTTGTATGAGCTTTACCCTGAAATCAAACCCGTTACCTCATGCGCAACGCCACCCGCTCCTTATACCTGCCATAGACCCCCTGATAGAATCGGTGCTGTTCCATATCCGGCAGGACCGGTTCCTGAAAAGTAAGCGTGGATTTAATCTCCTGATAATGATGTTGCATGCCCAGACCAACCATCGCCGTCCAGGCTGCTCCCCAAGCAGCTGTGTGATGCGTTTCTGTGACGATCACTTTTTTACCGAAAATATCTGCCACTAACTGAAGCCATTGATCGGATCTTGCCAGTCCCCCATTAACATAGATCGTGTGGGCCGGCGGGACCGACTTTCCGAGTTCTTCTGTAATGTGATAAAGATTCAGCGTGACTCCTTCAAGGACAGCACGAATCAAATCGTGCTGCTGATGTGTAATGGATAAGCCAGCAAACTCGCCTGTTGCCTGCGCGTCCCATAATGGGGCTCTTTCTCCATTGATAAATGGAAGGAACAGAAGTCCATTCGAACCAGGCGCTGCGGTAAAGCCCTTTTCTAAAAACGCCTGAAAATCCTCCGGTGCATTCAGCGTCTTTTTGAGCCATTCGATCACGACACCACCATTGTTTGAAGCCCCGCCAACAATGGAATGTTGCTGATCAAATAAATAGCAGAAGGCAGCATGACTTTCCTGTGTCTGAAAACCATTTGTCCATTGTCTGACTGCAGCACTCGTTCCGGCTGAAATCGTCATTTCTCCCTGCTCTACAGCACCGCTTCCAAGTGTCGCAAGCTGTCCATCCGCCGCGCCGATCACGAATGATATCGTTTCCGGGATTCCGGTCTGTTCTGAAACCCGCTTACTTACATGTCCAAGCACGGTATCAGGGGACACAATGTCAAAAAGCTGACCGTCCTGAATCCCTGCAAGCTGCAAAAGCTCCTCATCCCATGTTTTCTTTTCAATATCCATCAGGCCCGTTGCACACGCTGTCGCAAAATCAACTACTTCTGTCCCAAACCAGTGCCATAAAATATATTCCTTTAAAGATATGTATTTAGCAGCGTTCAAATAAGGCTTATATTGATTATTCTTCATCCAGAGCAATTTGATAAAAGGGGACATTGGATGAATCGGTGTACCTGATTTCTGAAACAGCTTCAGTCCCTCTCCTTTTAAAAGACCATCTGCCTCCGCGTGTGCCCTCCGATCCGACCAGATCCAGGCGTTTGACAATGCATTTCCCTCTTCATCCATACACAAAATAGCGTGCATCGCATTTGAGAATCCGGCCGCGATGACTGTGCCGTCCACTGACTGAACCGCCTCAGTTAATGCTTGTCCCGCTGCAGTCAGTACCTCTTCAGGATTTTGCTCAGCTGAACCATCAGAACCGAAAATCGTTTCTACTTTCACTTCATTCTGAGTCATCACTTGGCCGCTCTGATCAAATACAACGGCTTTTACACTCGTCGTCCCAAGGTCAATTCCCGCCACATATTCTGCCACATTACCCGCTCCTGTCTGTTTGCCTTTCTTGTATTCTATCATTTAGTGACAGACTTTCTAAAAACCTGTGATCAACTTTTTTGAAAGCAGGGTATCTATTTTCCTCCTTTGATGCGATCTGTTTCATGAAAGGAGGTGATACACATGGCAAACGCACACGTAATGGATATCCGTCTGAGACTTGTTTTTGACGCAGGATTCAAGGACGGCAAGCCGGTTTTCAAACGCAGAACATACAGCCGCGTACGTTCTGGCGCAACTGCTGATCAGCTGTTTTACACAGGATCTGCACTCGCTTCATTAAGTCAGCACAACCTGCTGGACATCGACCGTCTCGAAACCTCATCAATTCTTGAGGTGTAAGTGACTCGTTAATCTGACAGAAAGGAGGGATTTTCTTGGATAAAACGTTAGAGCTTATCTTCATCACGTCTGAAGGCAGCACGACTTCCCTTTCAGTCGACGGACCTGCTGAACCGATCGATCCCGCCGCTGTACAAACAGCGATGCAGACGATCATTGACCAAAACGCTTTTGTTTCCACATCCGGCAGCCTGGTCGGGATCAAAAGTGCCCGCGTTCTTACGCGCGGAGTTGAACCTGTAGATTTTGCATTGTAATCAAAAAGGGGCAGTCAGCTGATGCTGGCTGCTTTTTTCTAAAAGGAGGGAAAGTCCCGTGGAACAGTGGATCACGCTTATCAGTGATGTTGGATTCCCGATCATTGTCACGCTTTATCTCCTTCACCGGATCGAAGCGAAACTTGAGGCGGTTATTCAATCCATACACGGCTTGACGGAGCGAAGCCAGTGACAGCAAACAGCCCCCATCTGGATTGATGGGGGCTGTTTGCTTATCTAAACGACGATTGTCCGGTGCACGATGTGGATATGCTGTGCATAAACGTGCTGATGTTGATCCAGTGACTCTTACTGTCGATCGGCCGGCTCATTCTGTTGATAGAAAGGTAATTAATATTGATAGACTGCCCCGGAACCAGCTGATTTTGTTGGTAGCGGCATAATGAATGTAAATAGGCACATGCAAACTGTTGATAACGTTTCAATAAACGTTCATAACCGGGTGAAAACTGTCGTTAACTATAAAAACACCCGATCTTTGATTCATGAAAAAATCGCCAAGTAAGTCATTGGTCCCAATCTTATGAAACAACGGTAAGATTGTGCGAACCTGTATGAATATCTTGCGAACATATCACAAAATCTCATGAACCAGGCTCAATATTCTCCGAAACCCGCTCAAAATCTCGCGAACCCTCTCCGCACCTCGCACTCACTCCGAAGATTTCCCCTTTAACCAGCCCATTTTCGTCCACACAAGGTAATACGCAAGTGCAAATACGGCTGCCGCTATAAGGTTTACTACAAAAGCGACTTCACCAGTCTGAATGAGATCGAATAAACTCAATCAACCAAAGACGACTGAATACACGCCAAACGCACGTCTTTTCATGATTGCTGTTCTTTCCTGCGTTTTTTCAATTCGAAATTCCATAAAAGCAACGTAAACAGCAGACTGAATAAGGCTGCCTGTATCAGATTAACTGTCCACTTTATCGAATCTGCCAAAAGAAGATCCCATACGAGTGCAAAAATAAAATAAATCGTTGCATATAAAAAGAACCGAATCATGATTTTCATTCTGACACCACCTGCTCCACTTTTTTCACACCGATTAAAATATCCACATCGATTGTCATTTCCGCCATTGTTTTATCCAGAAATGATTGCACCTTGTCGTGATCTGCACGCCAGCTGAGCGGCGTCATTTTGACAAGAGCATTAATGCCCGCATGATCAAGCTGTTGAGTATGCTGCACTGTGATTTTGTCCACTACATCAAATTGATCGTAAAAGGCTGCCGTTGTTTCTTCTTTTGAGTATTCCTCACTAAAGTAATGGTGACGCAGCTCTTTTAAATAATCTTTCCTGGGGACAACCTTGATAACCCGACCACTCTTTGTTAATAACCGGCTGAATTCACGATAGTTTGCCGGGGATAAAATATTTAAAATAACATCAATGGATTCGTTTTCCACAGGGGCTTTTGCCAGGTCCGCGGTTATCCACAATGCTGATTCATCATGGCTCGCCGCTGTCTGGATACCATCCTTTGCAAGGTCCATCCCGATTCCTGTGAATTGATTCTCTATACATTTTTTCAGAATGTACGTCAGATGCGTCCCTTCACCGCACCCTGCATCCAGAATGGTTAACTCTTTTTTCCCATGCAATACATGAACGATCTGATCTGTTACCGGTCGAAAAAAGCCGACTTCATCCATCAGATATCGTCTTGCCTGAAACAGCTCCTTTGTATAGTTGGTTTTGACTGATTTCTTCATTAAATGGAGAGATCCATTTTTTGCAATGTCAAACTGATGCCGATTCGTACAGATGAGAGATGTTTCGTTCACTGTAAGCTTTTCCTGACAGACCGGGCATGTTAAATGTGGAAAGGATTCCCGGATCCTGAGTGCGGCTGCTTCTCTTTTCTTTAATTTCATTTCTGTTTGCTCCTGATTGTTTTTCTTTTATCATATCAGAAATCAGGATTCCTTTTATTCACGGGACTTGTGCACATATCAACGGGATTGCACAGTGTATTCTTTTATCCACATGTGAATAAATTGGGACGGACGTTGAGAAACCGTGCCGGGGACATCCTTCGCATCCTTTTGTCCAGCTCTGGCGATTAGCCCCTCGAGGTCATAAGTCAAAGCTGAACGAGGGCGAAAGGCAGCCCTCTTTTCTAAGGCCGCGCAGTGAGTCAGCTAATGCTACGCGCTACGCAGTCTCACCAGGCGCTTCTCTGTCGAGGGAATCTTCGGATGTCGCTGGCCCATTGTGTTTATCCCCTGAAACTCTTTTAAAAAAAGAGTTTCAGGGGATAAACACGACACTTACTTCATTCATATGATTCGCTAGTATCTACATTAATTTATAGGAGAAAACCTAGCATCATCCTGTAAACGAGTATGTCAAAAGTCTGCCTAAGATCATAATCCTGGCAGACTTTTTTATATGGTGGGCTATATTCATTTTACACTCATCAATTTTCCTGCGTTTTGAATGAGCTGGCTGTCATGTTTTAACACGGTGTCAGGATCCGGGCCGAACCATTCAAGGCTCCCTGTGAGTGAATCGAGTCTGGACCCGAGTTGTTCGAAGAAGTGTGTGTAATCAACTGCTCCTTCAAATAATGGGACCATTCCTTCCCGGCTGCCGGCTGCTGCATAGACGTTTGCGGGATTAAACACGTGCAGAAGAGAACGGTTGGCTATGTTTTTTAAATGCAAATGGTCAATGTAGGGTTCAAGTTGATTAAATGCCTCTATTGGATCAACTCCTGACTCCCATACGTGAAGCACGTCAAAGTTGATGTGGAATGCAGGATGTCTCACCTCTTCGATTAATTTCAAAGTAGAGTCCAGAGTATCCGCGAGTGTTCCCGGATGCGTTTCTATCAGGAGTTTTTGTCCTTCCGGTAGCCGGGTACAAATATCTCTCAGCCTTCCTGTGATTTCTTTCCTTTCAGCAGGCAGAACGGACTCACTTCCTTTTGTGCTCGCAAAAGTCCTGATCCTTGAAGTCTCCCACTTCTCTGCAAGCGCGATTAACTCATCCGTTTTTTTATATAAATCACTGAGGTTCCCATCCAGCGGCAAATAGTCACTGATCATACTGATTTTGATTCCATTTAGCTTAGAAGGGTCACAGAGCGGATTAAGGTTTTTCGCATGGATGCCCCACAATTCAAGGGAATCAAAACCGTTGGATGTTGCAAAGGAAGCGATATTGGGCAGCGATCTAAGGTGATGGCGATAGCTGATCGTACAAAGTGACAGTTTCATCCTGCGTACTCCTTTATCGTGGAAGTTTGTTGTTCCCATTTTCTGAAACATGTTAATAAAGACTTTTTGATTGCGTATTCTCGATGATGCTGCCGATCGATTCTTTCATAAAGATCAGCAAGTATTTTGTCAGAGCCTGTTTTAGCGTATTTGATCGCATGGAAATGGAGTGCCCGAAAACCCTGGATCAGCTCTTCAATCTCATCACACCAGCGTTCAAACTGATCCTCAGAAATACTAAGCGCATGACTGAAAAAAGCAAAAGCATGTTCGTAGGCATATTTGCGAATCGTGAGCACCGGAATCTGATGAATCGCATCACTTAATTGTTCACGGTGCTTCCGCATATCACCTGTTGAATAAGCTTCAACAATGGATTTAATGGCTTCTGTAAACGGATTTTGATTTTCCTTCAGGCATGTGCCGAAGTAAGCACGGACTGCGTCATCTGAAGCAGGCTGAATCCCGGCTGCATCAAAATAAAAACCACCCTGTGCAACTGGCGACTCAATCGCATGCAATACTTCCTCTTTCGCGAGAACACCTTCCCATCTGAAATCCGGATCATACATCATCCACTGGTCAGGATCGTCCGTTTTTTCGATCATGACGTAATGTGGGAATTCAGGTTCATGAAATTTATTTTCCCGCGATGGAATTCTTGATAAATCAAGCATGACCATGACATTGCGGTCTTTTGGTTTATGATCAATTAATTCAAGAAAGGACTGAACGTTGTCTTGTTTTGGCTTAGCTTTATCAAACCATTCTATGATTTCGATTTTGTAAAGCGTTTCATACCAGCTTTTAAAGAAATCATGAGAGACGCTTTCTGCATGGTAACGGAGCTGATAGTCATCCGTTACGGCAAAGTCCGCATCCCACACACCAAAATAAAAGGGACGGTGGTCAGCCTCATGGTGACGTTTGATTGCTTCACATACACAACTGACAAAACAATGCACTTTTATCACTTGATTTCCTCCATTTGACGTTCTTCCATCAGTTGAACGAGTGACTGAACGGTTTTAAGATTTTCCACACTCAGGCATTCATCGGGGATTTCAAGTCCAGTTGTAAGCTCTATCTCTACAATCAGATGAAGCATCATGACCGAATCAAGACCGAGATCATCCTGTAAATCAGATCTTGTATCGATTTCTTCTGGATGATGCCGGTTAAAAGTTTCGACAATCAACCTCACGACCAGTTGCTCCAGTTGTTTTGCTGTTTTCATAACATCACTCCTAACTGCCTGCGGCTGATTTTTCCATTTGGAAGAGTAGGAATCGTGTCAACAAAATGCCACTCTTTTGGCAGCTGATAGGAGCTGAGAAACGGACGGCAAAAAGCCTTCACATCACCTTCAGCCCTCGTTCCTTTGATACAGACACATACTCTTTCCCCGCTCCAGTCATCTCCTTTTTTAAAGACGACCGCTTCTTCCACCTCTTCGTGTCGCAGGAGGACTTCCTCAACATCCGCCGGATACACATTTCGGCCGGCGACATTGATCATATCGTCCAGCCGGGCTGAAAAATGCCAATCACCATTGGCGTCCTGCCAGCCGAGGTCTCCTGATGGGATCATTTTATCTTTTAGATGAATGATCATCTCAGCAGGATTTGATGCTGTACCACCGGTGATCTGCACGTGCGGCAGCGTTTTTCCGATATGGCCCGGCTCCTTAACATGATCAGCGATCGACACACATCCCGCTTCAGAGCAGCCATACTGCTGAAGCACATGAGTGGATTTTTGTTTAATCTGTTCCAGCCATTTAACAGGCAAAGACGTTCCGGACATCATAACAGCTGGAATCTTTTCCTTTGATAAACGGACGATCGCATGTAAATAGGCAGGTGCTGCATACAAAATACTGTGAGGATATTGACGCACCGCTGAGAGCACATAAGACGGATTCAATGTTGTGATGACAACGGGTGTGGTTCCGCGGTCAATACCTGCCAGAAAACCGCACAGCATGCCATAAGCATGTGTAACCGGGCACGCGACAATGGAACGCGTTTCTTCAGAAAGTGGAAAAGCCATCCGATAGCTTTTCAGCTCTGTTTCGATCTCCTCCCATGACCGGCTGATTCTTTTTGGTTCACCTGTTGTTCCGGAACTGAAAAAATGGAGGCCATATGCTGTTTTCCCAGCACTTTCATTCAGCACGCGGGCTTCTTCTATCGTTCCATCTATTAGAACGGAACAACCCGCATTGTCGGAGAGGCGTTGGGACCGATCAGCTGTTTCATCCTTATGAAGCGGCAACAGGCTGAGTCGATGCTTTCTCGCATACAGTAGAAAAGTAAGCCATTCCCCCGTATCCTCAAGCCTGACAGCAATCCCGCTGTTTCGATGTTCTTTAAGCCAATTGAGCTGTTCATAATAGGAAAATCTTTTTTCTATATCAGCTGTTGAATATAACTTTTGATCTACCTGAAACATGTTGGATCAACCTTTCTCTCTGGTCTGCAAACGGATTATGTACGATGATTTTTTGATCCACTCCCCATTTCGCTGCGAGAAGTGATTCAGCTGTCCAATTTATTTTTAATAACCCTGCAACATTCACTCTTTTTTGACAGTCAGGGTGACGCTGAAGCCATTTTCCAATTTCGTCATGGACGATTTCCCAGAACCGGTTTTCCTTCATATACTGATGACGTTCCAATGCATAACTGAAATCGCTCAGATGGTAAACAAATAAGGTATCTGTTATCAGCTCGGTTAATAGGTCAGGAGAGGTCATTTCATAATATTCATTCAGTTCCCAATTGTTGAAGGATGGATGAATACGGTCAAAGTCAGGTAAAGCAGCAGGATCAGCAAGAAAGCCGTGACAATATTCCACACTATCATGAAAATCACGCAGCATGATCCGCTTTGGCCAGCCATCTTCCAGTACAAGCAGACTGTTTTGCGCATGCGCTTCGATCGCTACCCCATGTTTGATCAGAAGATGCAGCACCGGAATAACAAAACACTGAACCAGCTGCCGGACCCAGGCTACCGCTCCATAACGATTGAGCCAGTGACCCGGATATAGATCATCTGCTTCCACAACAGCGAGTGCGTTCATCGGAACGACATATTCATTTCCAATACAGAATGACTCAGGCCGCTCTCTCCAGATTGCACTGAATTCCCCATCACTAAAACGGGTAGATTCGTAAGCACATGACGCATATTCTTTCAGCATTTTTACTCCCGCTAAATCAGGATCGCTTTGAACAATTCCCGAAAGCCAATCTGAAATATGTGGTGCTGCCAATGCATTTTCCGGCTTAATCGTGCGCAGTGATGAAGTCTGCTTCATATTCATTGAAAGCTTTAAATGATTTTGTTTGGGATGCCATAGTGTCCGAACAGATTGAGATGCAAAATAATGTTGATCCGTAAATCCAATCGGGGTCACACCTTCAGCTCCCAATTCATGCTCAAAGCGTTGCCATTGCCAGGGGTGAACAGGCATTAACGCATGACTATCCGGACATTGCTTAAGCCAGTATTCCGCCTTTTCTCCGAATTCTTTACGGAAAAATGACTGTTCATCAGCAAAGCTTTGTTTGCTATTTTCTTTCGGAAAAGCCGCGATCATTACAGGGAATGACTGACCGTGCTCCGGTCCAAAACAGCGGTGATCCTTCTTTGAAAATCCGATTCTCGATTTAAAAGAGGGGTGGTAAGGATGACCTTCAGAAAGTGCAGAATCAAGACGGTCACCGGTTTGTTTACGCCTATGATCAGAAACCGGCGAATCTGCTGAAAAGTTCGCGGTTCTTTTGAGTTCATCTGAAAAGCGGTCATCAATGGAAAGAGCGTCTAATATTTTTTTAAATGTCAGCGTTCCATCTGTTCCTCTTATCGTCTCAATATCAAGGCGGATTCGTCCAAAAGCACTTTTTCTCCCATGAACGATCATTTCACTACCATCCTGACAAGTCATACAAAATTCATCCTCATTAAACTTGTAAGGGATCAGCTTTTCAAAAAGCAGCGCTTCGAGTAGCTGCCTGATCACTCTTTTCTCTGACCGATTCACCCTTGATCCCTCCTTTTAACAATGGATTAGGAAGACTGGAATAAACCGCTTTTTCAGCAACTGCCTCAAGCTCATCAATATTCTGGAGCCTCGTCATCAGATTCGCTTTAAAAGGAAGTTCCGGTTCAGTCAAAATATGCTTGATCCACCTGTTCGCTGAGCCTGTGGATGCAGCTGCATAGTCATGTAGTTTATCCACAGTGATCCGCAGCAATGCTTTCTCCGTGATCAGTCCATCTTTGCCGAGCCGGTTGATCACCGCAAACAAGTGATTGATAAACAAGTAATAAGTGAAACGGGGCTCAATCTCACCCTCATCAAAAAATTCCTCCTGCAGCTGTTTCATCTCAGGCAGTGACAGCATCATGTTACTGCGTTTCTGATTCGATAAATAAAAGCCCTGATTATCACGGAAATAGGCCTTTTTAGGAAGCCCTGTTGAAATATCAATGAGAACATTCTGCTGATGGGCCTCAAGGGCAATTCCCTCTTCGTCATACAGACGGATAAATGGATAGATCACCTGTTCCAGATAAGTGAGAAACCACTTTTCCACCGTAACCGCCAGCTCTTCCCTCGGTTCCTGCAAAGACAGGATCAGCTTTTTCATATAACTCGTTTCACCCACGGGATCCTGCACAAGAAAAGCCAGAGAAACGATCCCTTTTTGATGACGGAACGGGTTATCCCTCAAAATCAGTTCGAAACCGGATTCCTGCTGGTCAGATTGGACGGTCAGTGCAGAATGATCATGAATAAAAGACAAGGTTGGAAAACGCTCCTGAATCCGCGTTCGATGAATGTAGCGGGACATGATCACACCAGCTGTCAGCTCGTGCCGCTTATTCACACGGAGTGAATTGGTGAGCTGTACTGGTATTGAGCCCTTTATCATCACATCACTTGAAGGATGATAAAGCGTTCTGAACGACGAAGTCGGATAAAAGGCAGCTCCCTGTCTTCCAAGAAACCGGATCTGACAATGATTGATCGCTTTTTTTACCCAATCCTGCTGCAGCAAATAGTCAGCCTGCAGAGGATGTAATGGAAAAAGGATTTCATTCTCCTTCAATTTGATTTCAGGAAACATCGCTGAGATTTGTTCAGCTGATGACTGTAATCGACTGGACTCCTGATGAACGATTCGCTCATTCACCGCAAACAAAGACAGCTGAAAGGAGCTCTTCATTTCAGGAACATATGCAGGATACTGCCATTCTGAAACCCCCTGCCTGCTTTTTGGTGTCGGGTGCATCCAGTGACCAAAAGGTATACTCTGCTCTGATTGGATAAATGAAAAACGCGATGGGTGAGACTCTATTGGATGTTTTAAATAAGCCTTCACTGTCAGCTCCATTGCCCGCCAGCTATCAAGTAGCCTGAACAGCAGATCATCATAATGAGAACAGTGGCCTGTGAGCACGTGCAGCTTTTGACATAGCGCAATCATGACCTGAAGAGGTTCTGCTGAGCTCCACCTCCCTGCAGTATAGTGATACAGCCGCCCATATGTATGGCCACCTGTTAAGGAATAGTAAGGAACTTCAATCAAAAACTCTCCAGCCTTCAGCCATTTTGACCGTTGAGAAAACGGAATGTCACTCAGTGTTTGTCTCTCCAGATCTGACAGCCAGACAGTGTTCTCTGCCTCTCTGACATAGCTGTTCATAAACGCCTGAAAAGAGGCTGCATTCGCTTTTTGTTTTGCGTTCATCATTTTGTTTCCACCTTCTTTTTTGGACCTTTAGCCTATAATTGAAAACCATTCTCATTTACTAGTGTGAAAAAACGGGGATTGCCCCCGTTTTCTTTTCATTTATTCTCTTAAAAGAAGATTTTCAATTTCTTCAAGTCCTTTTTCGCGCTCGATCGGATCCCAGAAGCCCCAGGTTGTGGAGATGGTATGAACCTGATCATTTTGTACTGCGTTTAACCCGTTCCACACTTCACTATCCTTAACACTTTCGTAATACTCACCACTATTGAAGAAAGTCAGGTCAATAATGTGATCAGGATTATATTTCGCCAGCCCTTCAATTGAGACATTTTCGCCAAACTCTTCCGGCAAACCTTCAGCAGGTGTTAAACCAATGTCTTCATAAAGCAGTGTGTTAACGGCATGATCTTTCGTTCCGTATACCCGGATGTCTTCACGATTGATTGCAACGCCCATAAAGGTTTCATCGCCCACTTCTTCTTTAATCCGCTGTCCAATATCCTCCGCTTTCGCCTGAAGGTCATCAATCACCTGCTGTCCTTCTTCCTTCTTTCCGACTGCTTCTGTTACAAGCAGATGATCTTCTTTCCAATCTCCTCCAATTTCAACAACAACGGTTGGAATCGTATCAGAAAGCTGTTCATATAAAGGCGCGTAACGGTCACTGATGATTAACAGATCCGGATCCAATGCAAGCATTTCTTCCGGGTTGATCTCTTCCGTATAAGGCAGTGCTTCTGTCTCCTGAAGCTCCTCCGTCAGATGCGGTGGCCATTCATTATCATAGGCCATTACTGCATGTGGCTGAACACCTACTGATAAAAGCGAACCCTCCCAGGAAACGTGAGACAGTACAACAACCTTCTCTGGATTTTCAGGAATTTCCGCTTCTCCAAGATGGTGTTTTACTGTATAAGTACCTTCTGAAGATGTTGCTTCTGTGCCGGATGAATTCTCTTCCCCGGACACCGGCTGGGTTTCAGCATCTTCCCCTCCACATCCAGCCAATATAAGTGCAAATGCTGCAGGGACAGCAGCCAGTTGAAATGTTCTCTTTAACATGATGTATCCTCCTTGGTTACGTTGCTATCTGTTGCTAATGATAATCATTTTCATTTAAAGAGAACATGTCATTTCTTGTCCAATTCCATGCACAAATTTACAGCTTGTGTTTGAGGTTGAAAAATTGCTCTATTTCCCGCAGCATATGCATTCTGCCTTTTGGGCCCCAAGGATCCCATTCCTGGCTTTTCGGATAATACACACAATTTTCTTTTACAGCGGATAGTTCATTCCACTCCTTTTGTATGGCAACCCGCTGAATGTCGTGGCTTCTGCTCCACAAAACGAGAATGTGCTCGGGATCAATCTGATACAGTTCGCTCAATGAAATGGTGCGGTATTCTTTTTCAGGAAGTCCTTTGCATGGTTGAAAGCCCAATGCATCATAAAAGAGTTGGGAACAGGCATGACTGTTACGTCCATACAGTCTGATGTCATTTTGACGAATCCAGATAATGGCCCACGTTCCCTTTACTGCTGCAGCGATATTAGATCTTGTTCTGTTCTCCTGCTCCTTTACTTCTCTGATGACTTTCTCAGCTTTTACCCTTTTACCGAGCTGGACTGCCAGCAACAAAAGATAGTCCTCCCAGCTTTTCTGAAAGGGAATCGTTTTTACCCGGTCATCCTGCTCCCAAAATGACGGTGAAGTGCCTTCTTCATGTAAAGCCGTTTTAAAAATGTAGTCAGGCTGACGATACATAACATCGGTAAAATAAAGTGGCTTCTCTGCGTGAAAAAGCGCTGTACCCTCCAGTTCACTTCTCAAATAAGAGGGCAGACCCCCATGTTCAAACTCTGAAGGGTATCCAGGTGCCATAACCGGCTGTATACCTAAAGAGAGCAGATGATCCTGCAAAAACAACTGACTGACAACCGCCACTTTAGGTTGAAAACGGGTGGCAAACTCTCTTGGTGAATAGCCTGTATGCTTTTTAAAGAATCTGCTGAAATAAAATTCATCCTGAAATCCCAGAGCCTCCGCATGCTTTTTGACAGGAGTCTGTGGATATTGAGCAATTGTTTCCTTACAAAGTCTGATTCTTTTTGTGAGGAAATATTCCTTCGGAGAAACACCCTCTGCTTTTTTAAAGGCCCGGGAGAATGCAGGCGGGGTCATTCCTGCTCTTTTAGCCAGATCCTGTACTGTGAGGGCTTCATGAAGATGATCATCAATATATTGTTTCAGTCTTTCCCAGTCTTCTGTTACAGGCTCTGAAAGCTTGGCCAGTATTTCAAATAACAGTGATGTTTTTCGTAATCCGTCACAGAACAGCCCTGACTGCTGCAACCGCATCACCTGATGGAATAGAGGAACGACCGATTCGGGTGACACTCTTTGCAGCTGATCATTTCTCAGGGCATCACAACCGTCGAGCATATGTATAACAGCTTCAGACACAGAAGGGTTATGAAGAGAAAAGGGAACTTCACTGTAATAACTTTTTCCTTCTGGCATATCAACGTTTTCTAAGTCATTTTTCAACTCAACTGAGCCTGCTTCGATATAGATCAGCGCATTCTCCTTATTGATGGACTGCCCAGGTTTGAGCTGATATTTTTTCAATATCCAATTTAGCGGATTCAGTGAATACATCATTTCCACTTCTTTCTGAAAAGAATTGACACGCAATGGTAATTGGTAGTAAATTTAAAAACATCTTTAATTGAAAATGATTATCAATTATTAGTTCGTTATTTCTTCAAAGGAGTTAAGCCATGCAATCTATTACAGTATTAAAAAGACAGACAAATAAAGAAGTGAAAGTGTGTGTTACTTTTACTGTCACTCTTGCAGCCCTTATTGTTTTAACCATTGTGTCCATAGGGATCGGTGCGATCTGGATCCCCCCTTCAGTCGTTTGGGACTCGATTGTCTCGTTCGATGCTTCAAATATCCATCACCAGCTGATCCGTGAAGTCCGGATACCCAGAGCACTGACAGCCGTTATAACCGGTGGTGCGCTGGCAGCAGCCGGAGCGATTATGCAGGGAATGACACGCAACCCGCTTGCAGATCCCTCCATTATCGGCATCACTCACGGAGCAGGACTGGCGATTGCTATGGCGTTAGTATTTGTGGCTACGCATACTTTCTGGACGCTACTGCTGTTTGCTTTCGGTGGAGCGGCTGTTGGTGCAGGTCTTGTCATCTTATTTTCAATGATTGCAAAAGATCGTCACTCACCTGTCACACTGACACTGGCCGGAGCTGCTTTAAGCACTTTATTTGGTGCACTTTCCACCGGACTGGCTCTGTATTTTCAGGTAGCTCAGGATCTGTCCTTCTGGTATGCGGGTGGACTGGCCGGATCTCAGTGGATTGACGTATGGATTCTGGTACCTGTTTTAGTAATAGGCTTTATTCTTGCCATGTGGATCAGCCGTCCCTTAACGATTCTGACGATGGGGGACGAAATTGCAACCGGGTTAGGGCAATCTGCAGGAAAGATAAGGTGGATCGGATTTGCAGCCGTTGTGATGTTATCCGGAGCCGCTGTTGCCGTTGCCGGAGTCATCGGATTTATCGGCCTGATGGTCCCTCATATGGTCCGATCACTGATTGGTGTTGATTATCGGCTGATCATGCCTTTAAGCATCTTAATGGGTGCCGCATTACTTGTGCTGTCTGATATCGGCGCACGTATTGTAAACATTCCGTTTGAAACGCCTGTCGGTGCAATTACTGCAATTCTTGGCGTACCATTTTTCTTATATTTAGCCCGAAGAAACGGGAGGGATTTGTAATGGATTGGCGTATCGCTTTTAAGCAGTCACGCAGTTGGATGCTGCTTTTCAGCCTGTTCTTAATGATCGTTTTTATGATCAGTCTGACAACAGGTGTTTTACCTGTCACACTGATGGACGCTTTTCATACTTTCTCGGGTCAGGGGACCGCTCAACAGGAATTGATTTTATATGAGCTCAGACTTCCCCGAATGATCATTGCGATGCTGATTGGTGCGGGACTAGCTGTATCCGGTGCCGTATTACAGGGATTATCACGCAACTCGCTTGCCGACCCAGGTATTTTAGGTATTAATGCAGGAGCTGGATTAGCCGTTGTCGCTTTCATCTTCTTTTTTCAATCTGCCAACTGGGGAGAATCACCTTTTATTCTTCCCCTGTTTGCTTTTACCGGTGCCGTAACGGTCGCACTTCTGATTTATCTATTCTCATGGAAAAATGGTGTGACACCTACAAGGCTTCTCCTGACTGGAATCGGCTTCAATGCCCTTTGTGGTGCTTTATTGATGGTTCTTCAGCTGAAAATGGACCCGCGGGATTTTCAGGAGGCAACCATCTGGCTGACCGGAAGTCTGTGGGGAACGCAGTGGCGATACGTCCTTGCTCTGGTACCATGGATGATCGTGCTGATTCCTGCTGTTTTTATCCAGGCAAAATCACTCAATATTATGCAGCTTAGCGATCCGCTTCCAGGTGTTCTAGGTTTACATACTGAAAGAAAAAGAAGAACCCTCCTGGTCTTATCTGCTGCATTAGCAGGAGCCTGTGTAGCTGTAGGAGGAGGTATTTCATTTCTCGGACTGCTTGCCCCTCATTTAGCCCGAAAACTGACAGGACCGAATTTCTACAGTCTGATTCCCGTCTCAGCATTAATTGGAGCCTTTTTGTTACTAACAGCAGATCTGATTGGAAAAAATTTATTAGCACCAGCCGATATTCCTGTGGGAATCGTGATCTCTGTGATCGGTGCACCTTACCTGATCTATATGCTGCTGACCAGAACCTCTCAGGGACTAAAAACTTAAAAAGCTGAAAGTACCGGTTAAGACAGGCTTAACCGGTACTTTTTATACGTTTTTTGAGGGAACACGTGCAGGCTTCGATCCCATCACTTCATAAAGATCCTGGCGACTGTCCAGAATAAATTCCGGTGAAGGCTGTCCTCTTCTGGCACGATGTCCAGCCAGATGCACATCACTCGTTTCCCACGCTTTCCAGTCATCTTCCGATTGCCAGCGAATCATTACCAGAACCTCTTCTTCTCCACGACGCTGCTTTCGTTTGAGAACAGATAAATCAATAAATCCCGGCTGCTCCTCAATGATTCCTTCTCCCGCAAAACGCTCAATCATTTTTTCTGCATGGCCCTCTGTTACACGAATCGTCTTTAACTGAATAAACATCATTGATTCCTCCTTCAATGTCATTGTTTGTCATTATAATTGATAATGAATATCATTTTCAAGAAATATTTTGCATTTGTATACAGGTCTTTTAAATGGTCGTTAATAAGACCTCTGTTATACACAGACTTTGTGCACATATCCACGGGATTACACAGTGTATTCTTTTATCCACATGTGAATAAGTGAGGATGAGTGGTTAAATGACTTCGTAAAGTGGTCGAACGTTGCTCAAGAGTGGTTAAATAACCTAAAAGAGTGGTTAAATACTCCGAAAAGGTGGTCAAATCAACGCTGACCAAACGTCCCCCCTCTACTTTTCATGATCCGGACAATGATACAAAAATAAAAAAGCCGAATGCGCAGCGCATTCGGCATGGGAGTTTTGAAAAACCTGGAGATCTCAGCCCCGGCTTTTCATTTTATAATTTTTTTACTAGTTCACGGTTTCGGTCTTTAAAGACGTCATTGTGCGAAGAAACCATCGCCGCTGCTCCTGCATCAGGTGTGATATAAAGCTTTGCCTGATTAACAGCATTGGCCGCGTCATGAAAGGCACCCATTAACAGATTGAGTTTGCCGTCGTGCTTGACAATGTCGCCTGCCGCATATATGCCTGGGACGTTTGATCCCCCGGCCGCATTTGTTTTAATAAAATAATCATCAGCCATATCAATTGGCAGCTCGCTGTTTTTGATCAGTGATGCGTCTATTTCATAACCATGATTAATGATCACATCATCCACATCAAGATGGCTGACTTCGTTTGTGATGCTATGTGTCAATTCAACCTGCTCTATAGCATCGTGTGCAGCTGATGCCTGAAGCTTTGTAATCTGCGTGTTCAGCAGACATACAGCTGTACTTTGCAACAGCTGCCCGATTTGTGATTCATGACCCTTAAAGTTACAGCTGCGGTGTGTGATATACACTTTTTTTGCGATCGGCTCGAGTTCATTTGCCCAGTCAATAGCAGTGTTTCCTCCACCTGAGATTAAAACGGTCTTGTCCTTAAACTTTTTCAGCGATTGAACTGTGTAGTGAAGGTTTGTGACTTCAAAACGCTCGGCTCCCTCAATTTGAAGCTTTTGAGGATTGAGGATTCCACTTCCTACTGCCACAATCACTGTTTTGGATAGGTGGACGTTACCACTGGCTGCAGTCACCTCAAAATGCCCATCTTCATTTTTCCTGATAGTTTCCACTTTCTCATTCAAAAAAACAGATGGGTTGAAAGTCAGTCCCTGTTCGATCATCTGCTCTGCCATTTTGGCACCTGTGACCGGTGGCATACCCCCTGCGTCCCAGATCATTTTTTCAGGATATACATTCACTTTTCCGCCTAAATGCGGCTGATATTCTAAGATTTTCGTTTTCATTCCGCGCAGACCGCTGTAAAAAGCGGAATATAGACCTGCGGGGCCTCCACCAATAATCGTTACATCGTATAATTCATCGCGCATTATTTTCACTCCCGATTGTTGTTCCTCAAATCATCCGTGAACCGTTGATACATAAGCGATTGATTCTCATTCTCATTTACATCATAAGCGTATTGTAGCACAAAAGCAATCTGAATTGTGTTGACAATTCAAATTTAGCGGCTTATAGTAAGAATTGCTGATAGTGAGAATCATTATCAACATAGTGAAAATACATTTGGAGGCTCTCCTATGGTACGTTTGTATACAGAAGATATTTCAATTGGTTATGGCGATCAGCCGATTGTCAAAAACCTTAGTATAAAAATCCCCGATCAGAAAATCACGACCATTATCGGAGCGAACGGCTGCGGAAAGTCTACATTACTTAAAGCGGTCACCCGTATTATCTCCCACCAGTCCGGTTCAGTTGTGCTGGATGGAAAGCCGATTTCAAAAGAAAGCACAAAAGCACTGGCAAAAAAAATGGCCATTCTCCCCCAGACACCGGAAAGTGCAGCCGGTCTGACAGCCGGTGAACTTGTTTCCTATGGAAGGTTTCCTCATCAAAAAGGTTTGGGTCGCCTGACAAAACGGGATATTGAGGTCATCGACTGGGCACTTGAAGTGACGGATACGATTGACTATAAGCACCGTCCTGTCGATGCTTTATCGGGTGGCCAGCGACAGCGTGTATGGATAGCCATGGCACTTGCACAGGAAACGGATATTATCTTTTTAGATGAACCTACTACCTATCTCGACATGGCCCATCAGCTTGAAGTGCTCGAATTATTGCAAAGGCTGAATCAGGAACAGGGCCGCACAATTGTCATGGTACTTCATGACCTGAATCAGGCAGCGCGTTTTGCCGATTATCTTATCGCTTTAAAAAGCGGGGAAATTGTAAAAGCAGGCTCCGGGGAAGAAATCATCCAGCCGGAAATTCTCCGTACAGTCTTCAATATTGATGCAACGATTGGACGCGATCCACTCACTAATAAACCTATGTGTTTATCATACAACTTAGTAAAAGGAGCTTAACCACATCATGAAAAAATCTTTATTACCCGTTTCTCTCTTAGCCGCTCTCGTTCTTGCAGCCTGCAATTCAAACGCTGAAACTTCTTCCACTGACGCAGCTGCTGACAATGCTTCTACAGAACCTGAAACCATCACTTATGAATCAGAAAACGGCCCTGTTGAAGTGCCGGCAGACCCTGAACGTATCGTTGTTCTCTCAACATACGCAGGGAATGTGCTCGCACTTGATGACGATATTGTAGGTGTTGACTCCTATTCGAAAGGAAGTCCAAACTACGACCTTGAAGATGCACAGGAAGTGACAGCAGATAACCTTGAGCAGATCATCGAGCTTGATCCTGACCTGATAATCGGTCTTTCTACAACGCCAAACCTTGAACAGCTTCAGGAAATTGCACCTACTGTCACTTATACTTACGGTGCCCTTGATTACCTTGAGCAGCAGATTGAAATTGGAAAGCTTCTGAACAAGGAAGAAGAAGCAACAGAATGGGTTGAAGACTTCCAGGCACGTGCACAGGAAGCCGGAGAAGAAATCAAAGCAAAAATCGGTGAGGACGCAACCGTCAGCGTCATCGAGAACTTCGATAAACAGCTTTACGTATTCGGCGACAACTGGGCGCGCGGAACAGAAATTCTTTATCAGGAAATGGGGCTGAAAATGCCTGAAAAAGTAAAGGAAGTCGCACTTGAGCCAGGTTACTACACCCTTTCAGCTGAAGTTCTTCCTGAATATGCAGGCGACTACTTAATCGTCAGCCGCGTCGCAGATCAGGACAATTCGTTTATGGAAACTGAAACGTTTAAAAATATTCCTGCGGTTAAAAACGGAAATATGTTTGTCGCAAACGCTGAGGAATTCTATTTTAATGATCCAATCACACTGGAAATTCAGCTTGAATTCTTTAAAGAAAATTTCCTTGGTAACGAATAAATTCCAAAAGGCTGTAGCCCTCTACAGCCTTTTTTGTGTGAAATGAGTGAAGATGATGAATAAAGAACGTGCGTTAACCATTAAATTTATCGGGGCATTTCTTGTCCTGATTGCGATGTTTCTGGTCGCCATCACGTTTGGTGCGGCCGATACATCATTGAAAGACGTTTTCCGTGCTATATTCACAGGGGATCGCAGCTCGACCTCCCTCGTACTGATTGAGATCCGCTTCCCACGTGAAGTCGCAGCCATCGTTGTAGGTGCAGGACTTGCCGTATCAGGTGCCATCATGCAGGGAATGACAAGAAATCCGCTTGCCGACCCTGGACTTTTAGGTCTGACAGCAGGTGCCAATGCTGCCCTTGCTGTTGCCTTTGCGTTCATTCCGGGCATCAATTATATGGGCATTATCGCCGCAAGCTTCATCGGGGCTGCCGTCGGTGCGGGACTTGTGTTCGGGATTGCTTCATTGCGAAGAGGCGGCTTTTCACCTATTCGTGTCGTGCTGGCGGGCGCAGCCGTTTCCGCTTTTCTTTTCGCAATTGCAGAAGGTATTGCACTGACCTTCCGTTTATCACAAAACGTTGCACAATGGACAGCAGGCGGACTGATCGGAACGACCTGGAGCCAGCTGAATCTGCTGATTCCCATTACAGCAGGTGGTATTTTAGCCGCTATCCTCTTCTCGAAACAGCTGACCATCCTGAGCTTAAGTGAGGAAGTAGCGGTAGGGCTCGGCTCAAGAATCGGCCAGGTCAAAGCGGTATTTTTTGTACTGACGGTTATTCTTGCCGGTTCAGCGGTTGCTCTTGCCGGAAACTTAGCGTTTGCAGGCCTTCTCGTTCCACACATTGTGCGCTCGATTGTCGGAACAGATTACCGTTACATTCTGCCAATGTGTGTACTTGTTGGAGGTACCTTTATGCTGTTTGCTGATACCGCAGGAAGACTGCTGAATGCGCCTTTCGAAACACCGGTTGCAGCGATCGTATCCGTGCTCGGACTCCCATTCTTCTTATACGTCGTACGTAAAGGAGTGAATATGTCAGCATGATCCATCCATCTGTTATTAGAAAACAACGTATTTTTATGATTGCTTTTTCACTGCTCGTACTTATCATCATGATCGTGAGCATTGGATTCGGTGCTTCTTCCGTTTCCTATGATCGCATCATCCCGACAATCCTTGGGCAGGGAGAGTTCGTAGATGAATTCGTGTTATTTGAACTGAGACTCCCGCGCATGCTGGTCACTCTTTTAGCAGGAATGGCTTTGGCTGTATCAGGCTCTGTCTTACAAAGCATCACCCGAAATGATCTGGCTGATCCTGGTATCATCGGAATCAACTCCGGCGCCGGCGCTGCCGTTGCCGTGTTCTTTCTTTTTGTTCCAATCGAAACGGGGGCCTTCACCTACGTCATTCCGGCAGTAGCTTTTGCAGGAGCATTGATTACCGCAATATTAATTTATCTTTTCGCCTATGAGCGGGATAGTGGACTGCAGCCAATTCGCCTGATCCTGATTGGCGTCGGTTTTTCAGCGGCACTGTCAGGATTGATGGTCGTCCTGATCTCTTCTACAGATCGCGACAAAGTCGACTTCATCGCGCAGTGGCTTGCAGGAAATGTATGGGGAACAAGCTGGCCATTCGTCTGGGCTCTTCTCCCCTGGCTCGTCATTCTCGTGCCATTTATCTTATATAACGCACAGCGGCTGAATATCTTAAACATGAGTGAGCCAGTGGCAATCGGTGTCGGCGTAAAAGTAAACAGAGAACGAATCATCCTCATGCTGACTGCCGTAGCCCTTGCCGCTGCAGCCGTATCCGTATCCGGTGGTATTGCCTTCATCGGTCTGATGGCACCACATATCGCAAAGTCACTGGTCGGCCCGCGTAACCAGCTCTTTATCCCAATCGCCATGCTCATTGGCGGCTGGCTTCTGCTCACCGCAGACACAATCGGCCGAAACCTCATCGACCCAACCGGCGTCCCTGCAGGCATAGTCGTCGCGATTATTGGTGCACCTTATTTTGTTTATTTGTTGTTGAAGAAGTGATTTATAGATATTTGTGCAAATGAAAACCGGGAAGGATTTCCCCTTCGCTTTCCACGGCCGGGCGGTGAACCCCTTGTGCTACGCACAACGGTTTCACCTGTCCCTCCTCCGCCGTAGGAGTCTCCGGGGAAATCCTTCCCTCTTTTTGATTAATTAAAATCCGTATTAAAAAGTGTAATAGTTAAGAGAACTGCTAAAACATTCACAATTGAGTTAAAACTCTTCCAGCTTATTAAACAACACCCATCAAAAAACTCCTGCGAAAGCAGGGGCTTTTCATGATTTTGACTACCAATCTGTTGATTTTTAAAAATGTCCTAGCTCATCATGTTCCGTTGATCAACGAAGATATCAAAGGGCTGGGACCATCCGTAGACTCCTGTGGCGGAAAGGGACAGGTGAAACCGACTGGGCGAAGCTCAGGCGGGTTCACCGCCCGGCCACGGAAAGCGGAGGATGGTCCCCGCCCGTTTTTTCTGAAATACAGGGTTGACAATCTTATTTCAGCATAGTAAAGTAAGTGACAACATTTGAATAGAACGATTTCTTCTTATCCAGAGAGGTGGAGGGACTGGCCCTATGATACCTCGGCAGCGGACTTATTAATAAGCACCGTGCCAACTCCAGCAGGCGATTTGCCTGACAGATGAGAAGAGTGTTTGCGATAAGCAGCCTCTTCTTGTTTTGCAGGAAGAGGCTTTTTTCTGTTTCTTCCTGAATAAAGCAGGATAATATTTTTAACTTTAATCCGATTAAACAGCCCTGAAAACATATATTTAGAGGAGGATCCTGATGATTCAATTTGAAAACGTTAAAAAAACATACGGTGAAGGCCAAGAGGCTGTTCATGCACTGAAAGGGATCGATTTGACCGTGGAGACGGGTGAAATCTATGGCGTCATCGGCTTCAGCGGTGCAGGAAAAAGTTCACTTATACGCTGTGTGAACTGGCTTGAACAACCAACAGAAGGAAAAGTCCTGATTCATGGACAGGATTTAAACAGCCGCTCCAAACAGGAAATCAGAACGATTAGAAAAGACATCGGGATGATCTTTCAGCATTTTAACCTATTGAACTCTAAAACTGTTTTTCAGAATGTCGCGACTCCCCTGCTGCTCAGCCGGGAGCCGAAAGATAAAATCCGGAACAGAGTAACAGAGCTGCTGGACTTTGTCGGTCTCGGAGATAAGGCAGATCAATATCCTGACCAGTTATCCGGTGGGCAAAAGCAGCGTGTCGGTATCGCCCGGGCCCTTGCCACCAACCCTTCCATCCTGTTATGTGATGAAGCGACTTCAGCGCTTGATCCGCAGACGACCCAGTCGATTCTGGACCTGCTGAAAAAAATCAATAAAGCGTACAACATCACGATTTTGATCATCACGCATGAGATGACTGTCATTCGGGAGATATGCGATAAAGTTGCAGTCATCGAGGAAGGAATCATTAAAGAAAAAGGGACTGTTTTTGAAGTCTTCACGAACCCGCAGCACCCTACAACAAAACGGTTTGTACGTTCCGTCATGAATGATCAGTTACCTGAAAGTATTGTCAGGGAGCTTGAAAAGAAGAGCTTCAAGAACGTTTACCGGATCCAGTACACAGGGCATTCCGCCGGATCCCCCCTTCTTTCGAGACTTTCACGGAAGTTCAATCTGGATGTCAATGTACTTTACGGAAACATTACCGAACTGCAGGACATCCCGTACGGCAATCTGATTGTAGAATTCGATGGACAGCAGTCTGATATTCAAAAAGCACTGCATTATATCCAACAGGAAAATGTGTATGTAAAGGATGTGACCCGACATGCTGGTTAATACAGATCAAATCATTGAAGCACTTTGGGAAACACTGGCCATGGTCGGCTTTTCCCTCCTCTTCTCCTCACTGATCGGATTTCCGCTAGGGATTCTGCTTGTCGTGACGAGAAAAGGACATTTACTTGAGAATACAGCTGTTTTTAACGTTTTAAACGGCGTGATTAACGTCTTTCGCTCGATTCCGTTTATCATCCTGATGGTTGCCATTATACCGATTACAAGACTGATTGTAGGAAGTTCAATCGGGACAGCAGCTGCTGTTGTACCACTTGTTTTTTACGCTGGTCCTTACATCGCGCGGCTTATCGAAAACTCTCTTTTAGAAGTTGATAAAGGTGTCATCGAAGCTGCAGAAGCAATGGGTGCAACACCGGGCCAAATCATTTTCAAATTCCTGATCCCGGAAGCATTAAGCTCACTTGTCCTTGCTTTAACCATTGCAACAGTCGGACTGGTCGGTGCATCAGCCATGGCTGGAGCCGTTGGAGGCGGCGGTCTTGGAGATCTTGCAATCACTTACGGTTATCAGCGTTTTGATACAGCCGTTATGCTGATCACAGTCGGAATTCTGGTCGTCATGGTTCAGGGACTTCAAACAACAGGAAATATCGTATCGAAAAAAATCAGAAGAAGCTAAATGGAGGATTTATCATGAAGAAAACAATCGGAACCGTATTAATCGCATCAACTACAGCATTACTTGCCGCATGTGGTGGAGACAGTGAAACCGTTACGATCGGGGTGAGCGGATCTGACACGCGAATTTGGGATTTCGTTGCGGAAAAGGCAGCTGAAGAGGATATTGACATTGAAATCGTCAGCTTTTCTGATTACGTTCAGCCTAACGTTGCGCTTGCAGAAGGCGATATTGATTTGAATGCATTCCAGACGATTTCTTATTTCGATGAATTTATTGAGGACCGTAATCTGGACCTTGCGCCAATCGCTTCCACTGTCATCGCACCAATGGCACTATATTCAGAAAAAGTGTCATCAGTGGATGAACTTCCAGAAGGTGCAACGATCGCGGTTCCAAATGAAGCAACAAACCTGGGCCGTGCACTGCTTTTACTTGAAGAAGCAGGACTCATCGAATTAAGCGATGATGCTGGATTAACCGGAACACCGGAGGACATTACTGAAAATCCGAAAAACATCACGATTGAACCGATTGTTGCCGGGCAGACTCCACGTGTACTCCCTGATGTGGATGCATCGATCATCAATAACGGTATTGCAGTAGACGCAGGCTTCAGCCCGGTTGACGATTCTATTTTCCGTGAAAGTGATACAGCAACACCATACATCAACATCATCGCTAGCCGTACGGAAGATCAGGATAATGAAGTGTACCAGAGAATCGGTGAGCTGTATCAGGAAGAGGATGTCGCACAGTTTATCGAAGAGGAATATGACGGTGGAATGATTCCAACATTTGTGTCATTAGATGAATTAACGAATTATTAAGGAGGTCAACCATGAGCCTTGTCACTTATTTTGAACAGGAGATCCTTGAGCACATTGACGAAAGAAAAGAACAGTATTTATCAACCAGCCATCAGATTCATGCTCGCCCTGAAATCGGGAATGAGGAATATTTTGCGCAGGATTTACTGACCAGCCATTTAATATCAGCCGGATTTAACGTTGAAAAGAATATCGCCGGTCACGAAACAGCCTTTTACGCCTACAAGAAAAGTGATAAACCGGGACCGGTCATCGCCTTTTTGGCAGAATACGATGCACTCCCTGGGTTAGGGCATGCATGCGGCCACAACATTATCGGAACCGCCAGTGTAGCAGCAGCCATCAGTATAGGCAGTGTCATTCATGAAACTGGCGGTACGGTTGTCGTGCTTGGCACCCCTGCTGAAGAAGGCGGACCAAACGGAAGCGCAAAAGGCAGCTTTGTTCAGCACGGTTACCTGGACGGCATTGATGCTGCGATGATGATTCATCCATCTTACAGAAACGGCCTAACAACGACGAGCCTGGCTGTCGACCCGCTCGACTTTGAATTCATTGGGAAGCCTGCCCATGCAGCCTCTTCCCCACATGATGGGGCCAATGCACTTGAAGGAGTCATTCAATTGTTCAACGGCATTAATTCATTAAGGCAGCATGTCACGAGCGACGTCCGTATTCACGGCATTATTACGCACGGCGGGGACGCGCCAAATATCATTCCTGCTTATGCAAAAGCCCGCTTTTATATCAGGGCTGCAGAACGAGCTACCTTAAATCACGTCACTGAGAAAGTCAGAGCGATTGCTCAAGGTGCTGCCCTGGCAACAGGAACAAAGGTAAACATTCTGGAATTTCAAAACCAGGTGGATAACCTGATCCCTACGCCTTCTTTTGATGAAGTCTACAAAAAAGCATATGAATCACTTGGCGGCAGCTTCCCTGAAAAAGTACACGGCGGAATCGGTTCAACAGACGCCGGCAATATCAGCCATGTCGTGCCGACCATCCACCCATATGTGAAAATCGGTCCCGAAGAATTAGTTCTTCATACAGAAGAATTTCGCGAAGCGGCTAAATCAAAAGCCGGTGATGAAGGGCTTTTAATTGGTGCCAAATCACTTGCCCTAACAGCCTTCCGCCTTCTGACCGAGCCTGAATTACTGAGGGGTATTAAAGAAGAATTTAATAACCGGTAACATACAAAAGCCTCTGATTCGTTGAGTCAGAGGCTTTTGGTTTCTTCATGATTAGAATGGGGATTTGACAACTTTCCAGCTTTATTTGACAACTTTTTTAGATTATTAAACAACTCATTAAGGCTATTACACAACGTTACACACTTATTCAACAACTCTATCCGTTCATTTAAAAACCCTCATAAAAAACCCCCTGCGAAAGCAGAAGCACTTCATGATTTTGACTGACAATCTTTTGATTTCAAAGAAATGTCCCAGTTCATCATGCTCCTTTGATGAACGGAGAGATCAAAGGGCTGGGGGCATCCGTAGACTCCTACGGCAGAGGAGCGACAGGTGAGACAACGTAGCGCGAAGCGCAAGTTGGCTCACCGCGCGGCCACAGAAAAGCGGAGGCGGGCGTTTAGGGACGTACAAACTGGACTGGCCCCGACGGAGATAAAGGAAACACAGCGAACGCAGTGAGCTGATGTTGACTTATCGGACGAGGGGACGGGAAGTTTGCTAGTCCCTGCACGCCGGAGCTAGACATCAGGAAAAGCGGAGTCGACTCGTCCAGCCCCGACAAGCATAAGGCGAAGATGAAAAGAGGGCTGACCTTTGCCCTGGTTCAGCTTTGACTTATGACCTCGAGGGGCTAGTCGCCGAAGCTGGACAACGGAAAGGATGCCCCCAGCCCGTTTTTTTCAACACAATCTACTTCCCTCCAAACCCCTTCACATCCGACGCCAGCTGTCCAAAAAAGTGATTCAGGTTCTGGTTATTCATCCACGCACGTCCCCACACATCTTCATTTGCTGCCAAAATCCCTAAAAACCAGATTCTCCGTGCAGCCACAAAATAAGGAAGTGCCTCCTTATCCTCATCTTTTAAGGGACGGATGCTTTCATATCCATGCAGAAAAGATCGCCAGCATGTTTTCTCCTGCTGAGGATAATTATTCTTCAGGTTCCACCAGAAAACAGCCAGATCATAAGCCCTGAAACCAAGTCCACAGCAATCATAATCAAAGGCTTCCAGTTCTCCATCATATAAATGGAAATTAAAATTATGAAAATCACCGTGGCAAAATCCGTAGGACAACCCCGGATTCTCAGCTTTATCCTTTACTTTACTGACTACTTCATACAGCAGTGTTTCCTGTTCCTCTGACATTTTATCCCCAAGCTGCTTCATGATAATCGATGCGGGTACCTTAACTAAGTGAGCTGTATTTAATTCATAACCTCTTGGATGTTTCGTTTTGAATTTATCCGTCGCATGATGCAGATTCGCAAGTGCACGGCCAATTCTGCCGCTGTTCTCTTCAGTAATCTCGGGCCGATCACCTTTAGAATACGTAAACATGACGCCATAACGTCTTCCTTCAGGTGCCTCAATCGGCGTCAGAAACTCTCCATCTTTCCGTTTTACCGGAACAGATGATTTAATCCCTTCTTTTGCTGCATATAAAATAGCATCCAATTCATAAAGAATCGCATCATCATCACGCCAGCCATGTCGATAGATCCGGTATATATACTGATCATCTTTTGTATGAATCACATACGTGTCATTCAAGCCTCTGGCCAGAAAACGACAATCCGTTATGCCCCCCAGATCGTAAGCATGAGCAAAACCTTTTACCGCCTCTTCCGAAATGAGAGAATGTTTAATTTGTACCATGTATCAACCCATCCCTTCATTCTATCCTTTGTCTATCATTTCTCCGTAAATGAGAAAAAACCCTTCACATGAGAAGGGTTTTTCGGTGATTACATGCATTTTATATAAACGTTTAGTTTACCGCGAATCGGTCAACTAGCTGATTCAATGAATCTGCCATCTCCTGAAGCTCCATATTCTTGTCTTTCAGAATGTTGATCGTAGCGTATTGCTGCTGAGAAGATGCTGAAATCTGCTGTACGGTTGCCACGCCTTCTTCAGAAATAGCAGCCACTTCATGAATCGACTCAACCGACTGATTGGATGTATTCGTTACATCTTCAATGTTATCGACGATTTGATCGACCTGCTCCGACAATGCATTGACGTATTCAAAAATCTGATTGAATAACGCCCCGCTGTCACGGATCATGGCTACACCATTTTCAATTTCAGCAAGGTCCTGCTTGTTGGATTGCATCATCAATTCACACTGATCGGTGATTTCTTTTAATGTTGAAGTGATCGTTGTAACTGTGTTTTCCGTCTGACTAGAAAGCTTTTGAACCTCCTGGGCTACAACGGAGAATCCTTTACCTGCATCGCCAGCTCTTGCTGCCTCAATGGAAGCATTAAGTGAGAGCAGATTTGTCTGATCAGCTACTGCTTTGATGAGCTTAATATCATCATTAATATGATCGATTTTCTTACCTAAAAGGGAAATCCGCTCATGACTGACATCTCCGTTTTTATGGATACGTGTAATCTGATCTGAAATTTCACGAATTTGAACCGATCCTTTTTCAGCAACTTCACCTGTATTTTTTGTCAGCTGTTCAATCTGCTTTGTCTGGTCGTTGACATTTTGAATTTTCGAGGTCATGGCTGTAAATCCTTGAGCGATCGTTTCAATGTGCGTCGATCTGCTTTCAGACGCCTTCGCTTCTTCACCGGTTCCAACTGCAATCTGAGAAGATGCTTCACCTAATTCATCAAATGCTTTGACCAGATAAAGACTCGTGTCATTTACCTGACTTGAATTTGACTTAACGTTTTTAATGATTTCGATCAAACTCAAACGCATTTCTTCAAAGTTACGGGCAAGATGTCCAAGCTCGTCTTTTCGATTCAGGGAAACCTTCTCTGTCAGATCTCCTTTTGCAATTTTATTCACTGAGCCGACGAGCACATCAATTGGTTTAATCAATCTGCGGCCAAACGTATAAGCGAGCACAGAACCTGTTACAACAGCAATCGCGAGGAACACGATCAGAAACGTCAAGATCTGTTGCTGAAGATCAGCGATAAACTGCGTGCTCATATCAACTCCGATAATCGCATCAGTATTTTCAAGCGGAATGAAGTAAGATTTATGGCTACCCCACTGATCAACATAAATTTCAGTAGACACTGTCCGCCCTTCATCAAGTGCAGCCGCCTGATCAGCAGTAAATGGAGATTCAACCAATGTCTCTTCCATCCCATTCAGTCCAACAATAGAGTCCGTGCCGTTCACTCTGCTCAAAACATAAGCATATTCCATGCCTTCCTTGCCCTCCATGAACTCATCCAGAAACTGAACAAGTCCTTGTGCAGCCGAAGCATCACCGTTTACAGTTCCTGTTACCAGTGATTCATCAATGGTCGTAGCAAGCTCTTCTCCGTTAATTTGCAGAAGCTGCTCAAATTGCGGTAATACATGATCTTCAATAATATAACCTGTTAAATATTGAACAAATCCAAATACCAAAATACCCATTAAAACAAATGGAATAACAAAGAATAAAAACAACTGTGATCTTAATGACTTCCTAGGATTCAGTTTTCCTGTTTTCATTTGATCTCCTCCTTTAGTGGATGTACGTCGATATAGCGTGTTAAATCCAGATTCAGCAACCGTGTCAGTTGATCAGACGATTTCACTTTGAAAAAGATGATGGCAAACAATCGATCGCTGGATGACTTGATTTCTCTGTATTCGATCAAATGATGAAATTCATTCTTTAATTTTTCGTGATCAATCGTTTTCACATTCTCTCTGCGCATGTCCTCAGGAATCTCTGCACAAAAGAAGCTGTATATAAAAGAGTCATCCCTATTCACAATCATGTCCCAATCGGGCTCATAGTCGAGAAAGTAAGATTCATCCCCTCTGATATCAAAAGCATAATGACTGATATCCGTTGTCCCTGCACCTGCAAAGCGAAGCGGATTTAATTCAATTGGTATAATGCCATTTTCAGATATTCTTACCTCAAGATGAAAGGGATAATCCCTCACCTGAAAAACTTCATTCAACTCATATAAAAATTTCAAAATCTCATCCTTCACCTCTTTTAAAATGGCACTGGATGTATAGTAAATCCGATCAGATGTGTCTTCTTTATTGATAAACATTCTTTTCAAAATGTTCAAGATCACTGGTTTTCCATCATGATTGATATAACAGTCAATGGCATACTCCTGCCCATCAATATACTGCTCAATAATAATCTCTTCACTATTAACCAATGAATCATGGTACACGCCACGTGTCACAAGAAGCTCCTTGTGTAATGACTGAATCGTTTTCTCCCAGTCCTGTCGCTCGTGCACAATATATACACCAACACTGGAATATCCTTTATTCGGCTTAATCACCACCGGAAAAGGGAGGTCCGCTGCATTAATCTCTGACAGCTCATTCAGCTTGACCAATTGAAAGAAATAATCCTTTGTTAACGGTGTGATGAGACTCCTAAAGGTCGCTTTATTCTTCACAATCCGCGAAGCGGCGATATGTGGATGGTCAAAGTTCATTGTTTCAAGCCATGCAAGACAAGATTCTGAATTAGTTAAAAGCTTGGTTTGCAAAGGCAGATGCAATTCACGCTTATCACCGTTATAAAAAATAGGGACTTCGTTTTCAATTGTAGATTGAATCAGTATGGGAGAAATAATTTGTTTATCCAAAATGATCATGCTGTCTCCACCTCCTTAGGAACTATATACCACAAAGAGTATAAAAGAAACAAAATAGAAGAATTTTTTGGTAACGATTTATTAATTTATCGTAAAAACCATGTCAAAGTCAAGACATTTGTACTAATTTTCCTATTTAATTAAATATATGTTTTTATTTATTTAGCACAACGAAAATTGAGATTCCGCACGTAAATATGTCTTTAATACCATATTAAAAAGGGAATAGAAAATCGCAATAGCGTTTCCTCTTCCCTTTTTATGCCTCGATTATCGTTACATGCTTTTTCACATCATCCATTCAGGCGCGGACTGCGGTATACTTTTGTTTTGCCACCGCCAAGTCCATAACACTCTTCAAAATAAGTCCACCCTGCCTTTTCATAATAGCCTTCCAGATCCGTGCTTAAATGGACATATTCATATCCAAGGGAAGCAGCCTCTCTGCACATTTCCTCCATCATCTTAAATCCGATCCCCTGTCCACGATAATCCGGATCCACAACCAGGCAGGCAAGCCACGGCGTCAGATCCTGCCTGCTAACAAGCTCGTTACGAAGAAGCGCAACCATACCGATCAATTTTTCATCATCCTTCATAACATAAAAACGAGGAACATCATCACCAGAAGCATTTCTCATACAATCTCCGTAAAACGTCCGGTTATCTTCCGAACCCCATGTTCCCCAAAACAGGTCCAGAGCGGCTTCAAAATCCTTTGACTGATTTGTTATTCTTTCTAATTTCATTATGGTTTCCTCCATAGAGTTTCTGGGTTCTTTTTTAATTAGGCTGATTCTCCGGATTCATCCTTTTACTTTCGATATTCCCTCACCCATACGATTCCGTAAACAGAGGTTGCGATCGCAAGTACGCCAAGAATCAGAAATACAGGCAGCGCAGGGATATAATCATAAAACAAAGGATAAACCACAAGCACAGTAGCAAGGATCGGTGCAGAATAACCACATGACTGGTATGCTTTTCTTGTTGCAGCATTTGTGATCAGTGTCTCCCTTTCGTCCGAATCAGCAAATTCAGTCATACTTGATGCAAACATACTGAACCCCAAAGCCCGGTTACGCGTTTTGTATGAATAAATCATCCAGGGGATACTGAATAGAATGAGAATGCCCCACGGCAGCATGCTGAAAGTGTACAAAACATTTTCAGGTTCTGACTCCGTACCTCCATAAACCGTAAATGTTGTTTCCAGCCTCAGGATATCAATCACAAATTCGTTTCCTAAAAGATAGGTCTCTCCTTCTTCAAAAGTGACTTCTTCCATTTGCGCGTAAAGCTGCTGCATTTCATAGAATCCATTCACGGTGGTAGCCAGCGCAATTGCCAGCAGCACATAAAAGACAAGACTCACCGTTGTTTCAATCACAACCTTCTTCATTCCCCCATCTCCTCCTTAAAGAAAATCGATTCCACAGACTCTTTGAACACTTCCGCTAAATTAAGGGCCAACAGCAATGACGGTGTGTAGCTTCCCTTCTCCAGCGAAACAATCGTCTGCCTCGTTACACCAATCCGCTCAGCCAGATCTCCCTGGGTTAAACCGTCCCGTGCCCGCAGCTCCTTTACCCGATTCCGGATTGCCATCCAATCTCCTCCAGTCATTTATATCCATATTGTAAAATGAACTTTACAAAATGTAAAGTTCATTTTACTTTTAAATACCAAAAAAAGCCCGATCCAATTTTCGAATCAGGCTTTCTTATATATTCGGTGCCAAGCAGCATTGACCAAATTCACCAGACTTCCTTTATTTCGGGCGGTCCAGCGAAAACATTTCCCCTAACTTTGCGTAGTTACTTCCAGCCAGCCGGCTTACTGCGCCAAGCTTTTCTGCATCAATTCTACCCTGATGATAAAGCTCTTCCGCAATGTGAAAGCGGACAATTCTGCCGATCAACAGGTCTGCTGATGGGGTCCCTTCTTTTCCGCCAAGCTCAACAATCTGTTCCAATTCGCATTCCATCCGGATTTTTGCTTCTTTTAACCCTGGAACGCTGATGACCTCACTTTGAATCGTTGTCAGTCCTGCCAGCTCCACTTCACTTTCATCAACTGGCAGATTAGCTGCTGTCAGATTCACTTTTTCTACATTTTCATCATCTACAATATGAACAACAAACTCATTTTTCGCAGCTGCATGAAGCGCAGTATCCTTGCGAACGCCTGCTTTTCGCTGCACTGAAACCGAAACCATCGGCGGATCCGCAGTGACGATGTTGAAATAACTGAATGGCGCTGCATTGATCACGCCTGTTTCAGACATAGTCGTTACAAACGCAATCGGCCGCGGGATAATACCACCCGTTAATAATTTATAATTATCACGCTCTGACTGCTTTAATGGATCAATTGAAAGCATTTTTCTACTCCTCTCACTTAAAAAGTAAACGCAGGACTCAAATCCCACTTTTCGATACGGAGCGTCACTTTTCCTTCTGCCACAAACTCAATACCGTCTGAATCCTCTTTTGGATAAATACGTGCCGTCATCACGCGCTCTCCATCATTAGCAAACACTTCAACTGATGACTGATCCAAAAAGATGTGCAGCTTTAAACGATTATTTACTGTTTCAATAGCTGTTGTTCGAACACCGATTACTCCTTCACCAGATTCAGAGCGGTCAAGCGTCAGCTTTGAATCAGATCGCGTCCATGACAGAACAGTTTTTTCTCTTTCGCCACAGCGCATATTAATATGTAAAGCATCCGTTGAGGCAACATCCGCCTCCACCTTCATTTCAAGACACGTGCCACTGACATAATCAAACGTTTGTTTACCTGTAAATGTGGTCTGTTCAACGAGGACAGCCTCTTTTCTCAACTCGGCAAGCTCCGGCAACGGCTGAACGAGCAATCGATTACCGTTCGGCACAAGTAAACGCGGAATCGTCATCGCCCCGCTGAACCCGATTTTCTGCGTCGGCATCTCACTCTCCCACATGTCCATCCAGCCAATCAGAATTCTGCGGCCTTCAGGATCCTCAAGTGTTTGCGGCGCATAAAAATCAAAGCCTGCATCCAGCATCTCAAAGTCACCGTGGTCAAATGCACCTGTCTCGTAATTCAGCTTCCCGAGAACGTAAACCGCCTGATGCAGGTTATGAAACCTGTCCCCCTCCGGCTTCACACCCTGTGGAGACATGACCAGCACATCATGTTCCCCCAAATGGAAGAAATCCGGACACTCCCACATATAACCGCCATTCTCTTTCTTATTTGCTGAAACCGCAACAAATTCCCACTCTTTCAGGTTTGCCGAGCGATACAGCAGCACCTGCCCCACATGATCCTTCGTTCTCGAACCAAGCACACAATAATACTGATCTTCATGCTGCCACACCTTCGGATCCCGGAAATGAAACGGGTGTACATCACCATCCGGCGCCTCACTGATCACAGGCTCCTCCCATTTCGTAAAATAAATGCCGTCTTCACTTTCCGCCACAGCCTGTACCTGCTTCAGGTCCGTATCATGATCCGGTCCCGTCCACACATTCCCCGTATAAATCGCCAGCAGCTTGCCATCCTTCTCAATCGCACTCCCTGAAAAACAGCCATCCTTATCAAAATCCTCACTCGGCGCAAGCGCAATCGGCAGGTGCTCCCAACGCACCAGATCCCGACTCTTCACATGCCCCCAGTACATCGGACCCCACTCCGGAGAAAACGGATGATGCTGATAAAACAAATGATACTCACCCTTAAAAAACGAAAACCCATTCGGATCATTCATCCAATAAGCCCGCGGCGCCACATGAAACCGTGGATACCAGTGATGCCGCTGCTCCTCCGCCTGCTTCTCCCTCACCGACTGCTCAGCCTTCTCAATCTGCTCCCTCATCAAGTCACCTGCTTTCATTTATTAAAAGTATTTTAGCACGATTGCGGTGTGCAGGGGATTTTTAGGAAGAGGGGTTGGACAAAATGGGGGTTGTGAGGTTCGGCGGGGAGTTTGTGAGGTTCGCGGTGAAGTTTGTGAGGTTGCACAACACTTTCGTGAGTTCGCGGGCCTGATTCGTGAGTTCCTAAAAAAGTTTGTCAGTTCAGTATCATTAGACCTATATATCAAAATCCTCAAAGTGTATAATAATGTAAACCAAATAGAAATGGAGCTGATCTTTTTTGATTTTCCACAAACGAACCCCCTCCCTTCGCGCCAGCGCCTATGAAATTCTGGCAAGGCATCTTCCAATTCATCATCCAGCCAGACTCGAGCTTCTCGAAGAAGCTTCACTCCTGAAAGCTGGAGAATTTGGCGAGAAAAAAGTAACGAGACTCATTCAATCCCTAAATCAAGATGACATTCACCTCGGAGAAAACCTCCTACTTCCATTTGAAAACGCTAGAATGCAAATGGATCACCTTCTGCTTACCCCGTCCTTTGCCCTCATCATTGAGACTAAACACATGAAAGGTCACATCCGGCTGGACCTCCGCAACGAGCAAATGTACCGCATTTATCCTGACGGCACCATCAAAGCCTATCTTCATCCTGTACTTCAAGCAGAACGACACCGTGAAGGATTGCAGGATCTCTTTTCAAAATGGGGAGTCACGCTGCCTATTTACACACTAATTGTGTTTTCTCACCACGATGTTTTTCTTGAATCTGTTGGTGATGATTCTAATCTTCCGAAAAACGTGATTAGGAGCGAACGACTACAGATGAAATTGAGAGATCTTCTAAAGCAAAATACTGATCCCAAATCTGACATTCCAAAGGTCATAAAACAAATCCAAAAATCTCTCCTTCCAGAAGAAATTTTCAGTACGTTAGACCACTTTAAAATCCAGAAGGAAGATATACACCCAGGCATCTGGTGTCCTGCTTGTGAAAAGCTGTCTCAGCACTGGATTGCCAAGCGGTTCCGGTGTATTCACTGCAACCTCTCTGCTCCAGAAACGGTTTGTGAATCTCTTTTTGTGTATTTGACGTTTATGAAAAGTCAGTTGACCAATCAGGAGGGCCGGGATTTTCTCAGGATTGAGTCGGCGGATACAGCAAGGCGAGCGTTTATTAATAATGATTTAGTTGCCTTTAGAAAATTTGGCGGCACTTATTATCGATATCCCGGCAACACTTTAGCGATGTTGGAGCATAGGTCAAATGATACTGAACTCACGAAAAATTTTTTGACCTCACGAATTCACCTTCCAAACTGACGAACTCTCACACTAACCTCACAAAACTCCCCCTCAACCTCACGAACTCCACGCCTGACCTCACAAACCCACCCTCCATGAATTTTTTCACAATAAAATCCATAAACTGTATTGACCTACCGTATTAACCGTATTACAATAGATAATACAGATAGTACACTAAATATTGGAGGAGGGTGCGGATGTTTACGTTGGATACGCGAAGCCGGGTTCCGATTTATGAGCAGTTGATGGATCAGCTGAAGACCTTGATGATCCGGGATGTGTTGTCGCAGGATGAGCAGCTGCCGTCGGTCAGGAATCTGGCACAGGAGCTGACAATTAATCCGAATACGATCCAGAAAGCCTATCGTGAGCTTGAGCGTGAGGGGTACATTTATTCCGTTCCTGGTAAGGGTAGCTTTGTGGCGCCATTTCAGAATGATGCGAATAAGGAGAGATTGGAGATGTTGAGACAGGACCTTGAAAAAATCGTCAGTGAGTTCTTATTTTTGGGTGGTTCGAAGGAAGATCTGATTGACTTGATTAAACAGATTGAAGTAGCGGAAAGGGAGGATGCGCAATGATTCAGGCGACGGCCGTTAATAAAACGTTTGAAGACCTTCAGGCGGTCCAGAACCTGACGCTGCACGTAAAAAAAGGCTCTATTTATGGTCTGCTCGGGTCAAATGGTGCCGGCAAAACAACGCTGCTGAAAATGATGGCCGGTATTTATAAACAGGATAACGGCTCCATCACGATTGCTGAGAAGCCTGTTTTTGAAAAACCTGATACAAAACAGCATGTCCTGTTCATTCCGGATCAGCCGCACTTTTTACATCAGTCATCATTGAATGATATGGGCAGCTTTTACAAGGAAGTATATACCCGCTGGAACGAAAAACGTTTTGAGCAGTTGACTAAACATTTCCGGATGAACCCGGATAAAAAGCTGACTCGTATGTCTAAAGGGATGCAGCGTCAGGCAGCATTCATTCTGACTTTATCGACGATGCCGGATGTTCTGATTCTGGATGAACCGTTTGATGGACTTGATCCGGTCGTGCGCCAGCAAATGAAAAATGTAATTCTGCAGGATGTTGCGGACCGCAAGATGACCCTGATTGTTTCATCTCATAACCTTCGTGAAATGGAGGATTTCTGTGATTACGTGGGGATCATGCATAACGGCGGACTACTGTTTGAACGGGATCTTGATGAATTGAAAACAGATATTCACAAGCTTCAGGTTGCGTTTAAAGTGCTGCCGGAAAAAGAGGAATTCCTTAAAGGAATGGACGTTCTTCACTACGAAAAGCGTGGAAGCGTTCTCCTGATTATTGTAAAAGGCAACGAGGATCAGATTCTTCCATATGTAAAATCATTTAATCCTGCAATCTTTGATTTATTGCCATTAACGCTTGAAGAAATCTTTATTTATGAGCTTGGAGGTGTCGGCTATGAAATCCGGAATCTTATCGTTGAATAAAGGGTTGTTTCGTCAGCAGGCACGCTCTGTTACCTGGATTGGTGTTTTCTTTTCACTGGCCCTGATTATTATGCTGCCGCTGAGTATTCTTGTACGCGAATTGACTATGCAGCCTTACACTAATACTGACTGGTTCTATTACAGAAGTGAACTTAACCCTGTTTTTGAATTTTCTTATCCATTCCAGTTAATTGCATTCTGCTTCTTTCCTGTGTTGCTCGGCATCATTCTGCTGAACTTTACAACAAAAAAATCGGCAACGGATTTTATGCACAGTCTGCCATTTACGCGTCAGGTGATCCTCACGAACACTTATACAGCAGGCGCTTTAACTTTACTGGCTCCTATTTTGCTGACCGGGGTTTTACTAAGCATTTTGCGGATTTTCCTGGATCAAAAGTTCTTCACTTTCTTTGAGATTGTGAAGTGGATGGGCTTATCATCACTTATTGTGCTTTTTATGTTCATCATCACCATGGCAGTGGGAATATTCGTTGGAAATGGGCTTATTCATGGCGCACTCACTTACATTGTGATTGTCGTGCCCGCCCTATTAATTCTGCTGGTCCTGGTGAACCTTCAATACTATGTGACGGGTCTTGCGCTCAACACGTATACAGAACAACTTTTGACAAACGGTATTTTCTTTGGCAGATTAATTGACTTGTACAACGACCCTTTAAGTCTAATTGAATATCTAGTTTATACAGCGATTGCATCGGTATTGATCGCGATCACATATATCGCTTACAGCAAACGTCCTTCTGAAGCAACAGACCAGACGATTGTCTTTCCGTTTTTCAGGTCACTGTTCCTTTACGGATTAACATTGTTTGCGATGCTGCTTGCAGGCTTCTATTTTACAGAAATCCAGCAGGGCAGCTTTATCTGGACAGTTGTTGGTTATGTATTGGGTGCGTTCATCGCCTATACTTTCCTGCAAATGATCCTCCAAAAAACCTTAAGATTATCGTGGCCATGGAAGGGGTTTGTAGCATACGCTATTGCCGTCACGCTTCTGATCATCCCGGTTAACTTTGTGGCAGGATTTTATGAAAATGCCGTACCCGAACCAAATGATGTTGAGGCTGTAACAGTCTATAACACAAATAGTTACATGCCGATTGATGAGGTAGGCAAACTTACAGATCCTGAAGCGATTCAGTTGGTTACAGAACTCCACGAGCAATTAATCGATACAAGTTATAATCGATTTGAAAATTGGAATTCTGTTATCTTTAACTACGAGCTTACTGATGGCAGAACCATCAGTCGGGAATATACGGTGAATGATCAGTTTTTCTCAGAAGCATCTGAAGCTTTAAGAAATAACCAGTCTTTTAAAGAAACGTACGATCCGATTTACACGGTAAATCTTGACGATATCAATTTTGTCAATATATACAGCCCGTTAGCAGGTAGTGAGTCCAGAATCGCAGACCTTGCAGAGATTGAAGAATTGATTGCTGCGATTAAACGTGATCTCGAACAGCAACCGTCTGCTTATCTGATGAATTTCTATATGAATTCCAACTTAGGCGAACTTTATTTTGAGACAAAGTTTGATTATCCAATCTCTTATTATTTGACTGACGATTTTACTGAAACCATTAGCTGGCTTGAGGAAAATGGCTACGCTGATGCACTACTAACCCCTGAAAATATTGATTCGGTGCAGTTGGTAAGATTAAATGAAGGTGCAGATTTTATGATGGAAATAGATGAAGTCGCTTATCAAAGGGTAAGAACACCTGATGAGCTTGATGGTGAACTGATTGAAGTCACTTCCACAGATCAAATCGAAGAGTTGCTGGAAGCCGGAGCGACTAACTCTTACGAAAGATATGTGATGTTCATTGAGACGCCCGACGGCTACACCTTCTACGGATTCACCGAAGAAACTTTACCGGAATTCGCCCGCGAGCAGTTCCAGTAAAATCGAACTAGATAAGGGATCTTTTTTCAGGTCCCTTCTTTCTTTTTGCCAAAAATCGAATGGAGGTAGGAAAAATGATTGAAGTGAATCAGGTAAGTCATCATTTCAGGCTCGAAAAAAAGGGTCAGCAGTCCCGGCTCGATGTCATCAAAAATATTTCTTTTCATGTTCAGCAGGGTGAAATCGTCTCGATTGTGGGCCGAAGTGGTTCAGGTAAATCAACACTTTTGAATTTAATCAGTGGTTTTATCAAGCCGTCTGAAGGAGAAATCATTATTTTAGATGAAAAGGTGAGTGAGTTTACGGAGAGTGAATTTGCTGATTTCCGTCTTAAAAACATGGGGTTTATTTTTCAAAACTTTCAGCTGATCCCGAGTATGACAGCGTATGAAAATGTGGAACTGCCACTGATTTTAAAAGGTGTTTCGGAAGCTGCGCGGAAGCAGATGACGATTGATATGCTGAAAACGGTTGGTCTTGAGCACTTTCAGGGACATTATCCGAGTGAACTGTCAGGTGGACAGCAGCAGCGGGTCAGTATTGCCAGAGCGCTGGTACTTGAGCCCCCACTTATTCTGGCGGACGAGCCTACAGGAAGCCTGGACAGTGAAACGGAACAGGATCTGCTTCGTTTTATTCAGAAGCTGAACCGGGAGCGCGGCATTACGTTTGTGATTATCACGCATGATGATGAAGTAGCGAAAATCGGAAACCGGACGATCCGGATTACTGATGGCGAGCTTGCAGAAAGCGGGGTATTCGTATGAAACTGAAGGATCAGTTCCGATTTATCAGGCAAAATATGAAGAAAAACCGCATGCGTGTATCCATGACCATTTTGGCAACCGCAATGGGCTGCGCCTTTTTAATTGTACTCGCATCTGTTGCATTTGGACTGCACAGTACGATCATTAAGGAAAATCTTGAATCACCTGCTGTTACTCAAATTGAAGTATATGGAATGAATGATGGAGAAGGAAATTTCGGGCCATTAAATGATGAAAATATAGATAGTATTGAGGAATTGAACGGGGTCAAAGCCGTTACAAGACAGAGAGATCTGAGCATATTTACATACTCGATTGAGGAGTATACTCAGAGTGCGTCAACGGTTCAGAGTCATTTCCCATCTATGACGGAAGCCGGGATTGAAATCAGTGAGGGTTCTTACCCGCAGAATAAGGATGAAGTCATGGTCGGTTATCATTTTGCACTGAATTTCACAGACCCTGACGCAGAAGAAATTGAATACAATGAGTTTGGTGTGCCACTGGAAGAATACCGTTACTCAGAGAATTTAGTCGGAAAAACAATTGACATGGAAATAAAAACAGTTGTTAACGGCGAGGAGACAATCGAAACGATGCCTGTTACCGTGTCCGGCATTTTCGAAGCGCCTGCCCGTGAATGGTCACAGGATCATAACGTGTATATTACGGATGAAAAATATAATGAACTGGCAGCTATCGCTGGTCTTACAGGTGAATTTGGAGAGATTGAAACAACGGATCACTATCAGTATGCGACTGTCTATGCCAATACACTGGAAGATGTAAAACCGGTTGTGGCCGATCTCGAGAATGAAGGATATGCCGTTTATTCAATCGTCAGTGAAATGTCCCAAATCAATATGCTGTTCAACATCGCAAAAGCCGGACTGATTTTCATCGGGACCATCGCAATTTTGATTGCATCAATCGGAATCTTTAACACGATGACGATGGCGGTGACCGAGCGCGCACCTGATATTGGCATTATGAAAGCAATCGGTGCAAGTCCGAAGGTGATAAAACGGATCTTCCTGCTCGAAAGCAGCTATATCGGCCTGATGGGGGCTGTGATTGGTATTATCGCTGCTTATGTCATTAGTATATCTGTTAACCTGGGACTCCCCCTCATTTTACAGCAGGTATTCCCTGATGAGCAGCTTCCCGAAGGTTTCACGTTCTCTTCTATTCCACCGAGTCTGATTCTGATTGCTGTTGCGATTTGTCTTGCCGTCACTGTAATGTCTGGCATGAGACCGGCAAAACGCGCGACAGAAGTCGATGTGTTAAAGGCAATGAGGAGAGAATTATAAACGAAACGATAAAAAGCGCTCTACGGCGCTTTTTATCGTTGATCCGCAGCTGCTTCCCTGACTGTAATTTCCTGCTCAAGCAGCAGTGCGATCTGTTCAGGCTTAACGGGTCTGCTGAAGTAATAGCCCTGAATATCCGAATCACTGTTCGATAAAATATAGGCAACCTGCTCTTTCGTTTCCACACCCTCTGTAATGACATGAAAACCAAGGTCCTCTAACACCTGATAGATGCCCGATAGTAGTTTTGTGTCAAAATGAACGTTTGGCACGTTTTGAACAAACGAACGGTCAATTTTCACGACATCTACCGGAAGTTTCTTCAGGTTAAATAATGTAGACGTTCCTACTCCGAAATCATCAAGCGCAACACGAACTCCCTTTTCCTGAAGTGTCGCAGCGAATTCGATCACTTCCCCATCAAAAAAGAAGATATCACTTTCCGTAATTTCAATTTGTAAAATGGATGGATCTACTTTAAATTTTGAGAGGAGATCATCCAGCTTATCGAGAAAGCGATTTTTGTTCTTCATCTGCATTTTTGAAACATTAATGGCGACACCGATTTCCCCAAGGCCCATCTCACGCCACTTTACATGCTGACGGAGTGCTTCTTCCATCACCCATTCCCCAATGTCGCTGATGAAGCTTCCATTTTCAGCAATCGGTACAAATACACTTGGAGAGATCAGCCCTTTTTCCGGATGGTTCCAGCGAATTAATGCCTCTACCCCGGTCATCCGGTTTCGGTTCCCCGTATAAACGGGCTGATAATCAAGATACAGTTCTTTATTTTTCAGCGCAAACTTCAAATCATTCTCAAGTGTCAGGATGTTACGGTAATCAAGGTCTGATTCTAATGCATGATAAAAAACAAACTGATTTTTCCCTTTCCGCTTCGCTTCATACATTGCGATATCTGCGGATTGCAGCACTTCGTCAAACGTCTCACCGTCCTGAGGATAAATGGCAACCCCTACACTCGTTGTGATAAAGGTTTGAATGTCTCCAAGTGAATAGTTCTGCTTTAAATGCCGCAGCATTGCGTTCGTTCTTTCCATCAACGCATCCGCATCTCCACAAGGAGCAAGCATTAAAAACTCATCTCCACCCATTCGTGCGATGATTTCTTTTTCGTTCAGCACAAATTCCTTCAATCGCTTCGATACTTTCTTTAACAGGAGGTCTCCAGCTTTATGACCAAGTGAATCATTAATCCGCTTAAAGCCATCGAGATCAAAAAAGATAAAGGCTGCTTTGGAACCCGGGTTAGATGATATTTTTTTAAATTCTTCATAAACTCCATAACGATTCAGCAGTCCGGTTAACTGATCATGCTGCGCCATACTGTAGACTTCACGTTGACTTTGATCCACTGATGTAAGCATTCCATTAATAGAAGTGCCCAGTCGATGAATTTCGTCTCCATTGTGAATCTTCCAGCTTACTCTTGATTCAAAATCCTTTGTTTCCTCTATTCGGTTAAGCTGTGTCGAAATCGATGAAATTCTGGACACGAGCAACCGGTCAAAAATCAGGAAAAGAACCAACGCAATAACTGAGAGCAAAATGATAAGATAAATAACAAACTTGCTGATCACGTCTTTTTTGGATAAATAATAGTTTCTATTTTTTTCAACTGTGATGGCCAGCTGCGATTCACCATCTGCACTATTTAGATACAAAAATCCCTGAAGGATATCTTCACTTGCCACGCGAGTCATTCTGTTTTGTCCAGTTGATGGGACGACCTTAATAAAACTGCTAAGATCCATTGAGAGCTCTCTGCCAATAAAGGCAATATGGTCTGCATTCAACGGCCTGAACACAAGAAATTTCCCTCCGGAAGCATTTCTTCCTTCATTCGGATAAATTTCTTTAACTGCAGCATAAAAAAAGGTATTTTCCCCTTTGATCAGATAAGGCGTCCTGGAAGGCTCAAGATTCAGCACACCTTCCCCGAGAAAATTCTTTTCAGAACGATATCCGTAAGAGCGATCCAGCATGACTTGATTGCTGTTGTTGATAATAATCATGCGCCAAAAATGATTGTTTTCAAATGTTTGCTGATTAATATTTGACCTGACAAAATCAAAATACCGGCCATTAACGTATTCATATGTATCATCCCATTGCGCCCAGTCATCAGCCAGACGGTTTAACTCATTTCCTTCATTGACTATGGCTCTTTCAATCCGGTCAAGGTCTCTATCCAATGCGGCTTCATCCATAGACAAAGCATCTTCTAATAGCATCGGACGTATAATAGTCGTGAGGAGAAGTAGAAAAACAAACATACTTCCACCAATCACCCATAACGTTTGCTGTTGAAGCTTCATACCCCCACCACCAATCATAAGACCTATTAGTATTGTACTATATAACTATTTTACGACAGGGAAGAAATTAGTCAATACGTAATTTATCATAGAGTTAGAATTTTAGGAAAATTTTGTTTACTTCCCTCTATTTTATAAATATCTCTGTAAATAAAAAGATGAATCGACTCTTAACCGAGTTGATCCATCTTGCATTTGTGTATCTATAAGACAATTTCGAACCATTCTTCCTTGGCCGCAGGGAAGTTCGAAGCTGCTGATCAATCTTCTATGCCTGATCAGATCGTCCAGCGGTCATTGATGATTGCAACAAGCTTCCACTCACCATTTTCGTCTTTTTCAAAAATCATATTTAAGCTTTGCCAGTCCATTCCCTCGTATTGGTCTGTTCCCGCAAAGTAAAATTCAACAACTTTGGCGTTTGGATATTCTACCCTGATCAAATCATGTGTGGCAGGCTGAATAGATCGTCCATATCTCTCTTTTTCAGTGTACGGTACATTCATTAGCCAGTCGCTGTAATAGTCATCTGTTGTTAATTCAATTGGGAAACCTGATCCATCCTGATCTCCCCAATAGTAAACATTAGTGTCTGTCATAAACCCAGGTATGTCCTCAGCAGAAAACATGACTCCTCCATGATCAATACAGCTGCCTGCATAAGGGCAGAACCGAAGCCCGTGTTCTTCATTCAGATACGATACAACATCCTCAAATTCTTCATTCTGGAGATGTGCTAAAATATCGTTTGCTGTTCCAAGCAACGCCAGATAGTCCGGAACAAAGGTCGGTTCTGCAGCCCTTGCCAGCATGGCAGAAAACTGTCCGCGTGTGATCCGCTGATAAGGTTTAAACGTTCCGTCCGGATAACCTTTTGCTACTCCCTGGTCAGCCAGCTTCGCAATGGCTTTTCCCATGGCTGTATTGCCGTCAACATCAGAGAAATGAGCAGGCTGCGCTTCTCCCCATTTAAAAGCATTCGCTAACACAATGGCTGCCTGGCCACGCGTTAAATGAGCATTCGGCCGGAACGTGCCATCCGGATAGCCTCTGATCCATTCGTATTCATAAGCGGATGTGATAAACCCGGATGCAAAGTGACTGGGTGGCACATCTGAAAAAGGTGTTGGTCGTTGCTCATCGTATAGATAAACCGCCTTCCCGATCATTTTCATCGCCTGTGCCCGTGTCACATTGTTGGATGGTCTGAAGTTTCCATCCGAATAGCCATCTATAATCCCTTCCCCGTAAAGATAAATAATTTCCCATACAAATGGATGATCCATCGGCACATCATCGAATGACACAACTCCTTTTGCTTTACCCGGAAATAATGCAAACAAGAGAATGGAAGCAGCCGCCAGGATCACGAGCTTTTTCATGGGAAATACGCCTCCTTTTATACTCATTATATCACCTGAGAATAGCAGGAATCTCATTTAGTCAGATTATTCAGAAAAATATTTTTACAGCCAATTATGTAATTGTTTATCAACTAAATCAATATGAAACAAGGGCTTTTGGAGTGGCGGCGGACAGCACTTGTTATACTTTTTCACCTTTGCATTGAGTTGATCAATTTTCTTTTTGGTGAAGTCATCAGTGATTTCGATTTCTGAAGCAATTTGTTTTCGGATTTTCACCCATTCCGGCAAATAACCGGCAGCACGCGCTGTTTTCTCGAACTGTGCATACGTGTCACCTTTAAACAAGTCCTTTGAAAGCGGCTTCCCGAATCCCGGGTTATCGCTTAAGTTATTTTCTTTTTCAAAGTCTTTAAACGCCTGATCCATCCAGTGAACATGATCATCATTTTTCATCCAAATGCCCCCTTTTCTTTAATTTTAACAAATTAAGGGAAATGCAAATGTGACATGATTGGGACATTTTGAATCAGACAAAAAATACGAATATAAAAAAGCACCGGATATCCCGGCGCTTTCCTCAAGTTTATACAGCAGGTTCATTTGTAAGGCGTTTTCTTACAGCTGTTACAGGTTTCATAAAGAACTGCAAAATAGCGCCGATTCCAAATGCCACAATTACCGTTCCAAGTCCTATTGGTCCTCCAAATAAAAAGGCAATGACAAGAACGGTCACTTCCATGACGGTTTTAGAGAATGCGAGACTTTTGCCTGTCCGCTCCTGAATGGCCAGCATCAGACTGTCAATTGGATTGCGTGCAAAGTCTGCCTGAAGATAAAATGAAATACCAAGTGCAATGATTCCGACACCCGCTACCAGCATGAATGCTCTTACCGGCATCGCTAATGAATCTATACCTGCAAAAGCGACAAGCAGCCAGAAGTCCATAAAAGCACCGATCAAAAAGATCGTGATGATCGCCAGGAAATCCGGAATTCTTTTCATCAGATAGCCATTCAGCAGAATCAGAATAATACCGAGAATGAATACCCACGTTCCAACCGTAAAACCAATTGTTTCAGATAAACCTACATATAAAGCATCCCATGGTCCAACACCAAGGTCAGCGACAATCATCAAGCTGATTCCAAAAGACAAAAACAACAGGCCAAGGAGATAAAACATCCCTATAATAAAACCCTTTTTCAAGTTGGCACCTTCTTCTTTTTAAGATCTACCTGCTAATCTTAACACGCCGAAGAGGTCCGTACCACTAAAATCTTTCCCACACCTGCAGCAGACTGTCAAAGCATTAAAAGTCGTGGAGTAAAATCTTCGGGAGTAAAATAAATGTAAACACTGATCCAAATCCATAGCATGTGCGTTTTCTATTTAAAGACTCCTTTTGTCTGACGCGTGATCCTCTCTGTCCCTGTCCCACAGCCACAGGGGCAGCGGAGTTCACATATAGCTTAGGAAGAAAGCGCGCCCGCTCTCCTTTCAAACAGGCGCTTTCTTCTTTTTTTATTGCATTGGAAGCCAGTTGACCCTCCAGATTCCCTCATGATCCAGATGCAATCCAAAAAACGCCTGCTCTTCAGGGTTTTGATGATCAACCGCAATGTAAGCATTTTGCCCCTCTATTATCTGCTTTATTTCATTCTTTTTAAACACATGCAGCCTGTCAGCTCCGTCAGAACCCTTCGCTGATTCATACTCCTCAAACGTTTCAAATGCAATAAATTCATCCGATTCGTGATTGAACAGTGCATATTGGGTTTTATAGTCCTTCTGCTCATCGGCATACAAATATAAAAGAAATATTGTATATGGATCCAGCCCCATTAACGCCTTTCCATCTCCTGTTTGTGAAAACAACCGATAGCTATTAAGCTGATCTTCAGTTAAAGAAACATTAAAGTTTTCATCTACAGGAATACGAAAAACATCAGGATCAGCATCAAAACCGTCTATCACTTCTTTCCCCTCAATAAACGACCCTTCATCATTTAATGTTTTCAAAGTAATAGTTGAGAGTTTACCACTGATCTGAATCACTTCTATTCCGTAAACCATCCATTCACCTGTATTTCTTTCTATGGGGTTTTCAGTCATATACTGCTTTTTAAAATGGTCATCAAAAACAAAAACCATTTCACCGGCAGATGTGAAAGGAAGCTTCTTTTTGCTATCCTGATCAGGTGTATATTGAACAGACGATGCTGATCCAGAAATGTAAACTTCCCCTGACATTATCTGTTCACCTGTAAATGTCCACTTCGAAATACGTGCAGCACTATGCTGTACTTCCACCTGCCATCCATTGATTTCATCTCCGCTTGAAAGCAGCTGGATTTCCTTCAGCAATTCTGAAGATGTCGGCTCTTCGACAGCAGCCTGCCTTTCCACCGGTTCCTCAGGGATCAATTGAACACTTACCATCAGAAAAACCGCCGCTACAGCCCCTGTTAAAAGTGTTGGGAAAAGGACAGGTTTTTTCTTCTTTTTTGGCCGTTTTATTTTATTCCAGACTGCCTTTTTATCCTCTGTTGTAAATGATGACTGCGATGGCCACTCTAATGGAAGTCCGTTCTGCTTCTCACTCATGGCTGATCCCCCTATGTTCTGGTAAAAAAGATTTTCTGACTTTTTCATGCCCGCGCCGGATTCTGGTTTTAACAGTTGAGACCGGTAAGGATAAGATTTCTGCCATTTCCTGATAGTTCAAATCCTGATCATGGTGTAGCAGTAAAATTTCACGGTATTTCACAGGCAGTGTCATCATCACTGATAAAACAGCCTGGACATTTTCTTTTTGTTCTACTTCTGCCTCTGCAGAATCATATGAGCCTCCCCAATCCGCCATTGAATAAGAAAGACTGATCTTTCTGTAATGCCAGCTCCTCAAATAATCTTTAGATCGATTGGCAGCAATCGTAAAAATCCATGTTTTAAATGAACTTCTCCCTTCAAAGGTGGCCCATTTCTCATATACCGTCACAAAAACATCCTGAGCAAGGTCACCTGCCGTCTCCCAGTTTTTCACATAAGAATAAATAAACCTTTTTATTGATGTTCCATACTCATTCATGGCCCATTCAAGGCCCGTATGCCGATCTAATCCTGATCCGTTCAAGATCTCACCCCTTATAAACGCCCTACCATTTAGACGCAGCCTCTAAAGGTTCCGATTCATTTATTTTACACAATATAAGTTGTTTGAATATTCCTGAAATAAACTTGACGTCTGTTTTTGTAAACGTTTACAATAAGAAGGACTTGGACAGATGGTGAGCGAGCGTTCAATCACCACACTGTCTTCACATCTTTCAGAGCGAACAGAACGGGGGAATGGATATGACTGCAGAAAACTTAATTGCACCAGAGCAGTACAACATTGCAAAAGAGCTGGACCAATTCGCACAGGATGAAACGAGAATCGCCATCAAGTGGCTGGATGCAAAAGGTAACAGACGGGATGTATCTTATCAGGAGCTTGTTGAGCGGACCAATCAGTTCGCATTGGCTTTAAAAAGCAGAGGAATTGAAAAAGGTGATAAGGTACTCATTATTTTACCGCGCCTTCCTGAAGCCTATATGAGCTACCTTGCCTGTCTGAAGGCAGGAATCATCGCGATTCCGTGTTCGGAAATGCTGCGCAAAAAAGATCTGATCTACAGGATCAAACATGCCGATGCTAAAGGGGTCATCGCATTTTTTGAAACAACAGCAGAAGTGAATGCGATTGATGAGGATCTGACAGCCTTACATAACAAATTCATTATTGGGGGTTCAGAAGACGGCTGGACATCACTCGAAGAGCTTGCAGACCAGCAGCCGACTGACTATGATGGTGAGCTGACGTCCCGTGATGATACCGCTTTTCTGCCTTATACTTCAGGTACAACAGGAAATCCTAAAGGAGTTATTCATACACACGCCTGGGGCTATGCCCATGTTCGTACGGCCGCCAAGGAGTGGCTCGGCGTTCAGGAGGGTGATCTTGTCTGGGCAACTGCTGCCCCTGGCTGGCAGAAATGGATCTGGAGTCCGTTTTTATCGACCATCACACTTGGCGCTACAGCCTTCGTGTACCACGGGGGATTTGATGCTGATACGTATCTGTCGTTCCTTGAAAAAGAGGAAATTAACGTTTTATGCTGCACCCCAACCGAGTACCGCCTGATGGCTAAACTCGATAACCTTGATTCCTACAAGCTGCCCGAGCTTCGCAGTGCTGTATCAGCCGGGGAGCCATTAAATCGCCCGGTGATTGAGGCGTTTAAAAATGCCTTTGATGTCATCGTGCGCGACGGCTACGGTCAGACGGAAAACACATTACTTGTCGGGACCCTTCAGGGAATGGAAGTAAAGCCAGGTTCCATGGGCAAGCCAACCCCTGGGAATAAAGTGGAGATTATCAACGAACACGGTGAGCCTGCAAAAACGGGTGAAGTCGGGGATATTGCCGTTCATAAGGATTGTCCTGCGCTATTTAAGGAATATTACAATGATCATGAACGTACACAGGCAGCCTACCGCGGTGAATGGTACTTAACAGGTGATCAGGCAACCCGTGATGAGGACGGCTATTTCTGGTTTGAAGGACGAAGCGATGATATTATTATCAGCTCCGGTTACACAATCGGTCCGTTTGAGGTCGAGGATGCCCTGCTGAAGCACCCGGCTGTCAGAGAATGTGCCGTTGTCGCCGCACCTGACGAAATCCGCGGAAGCATCGTCAAAGCCTACGTTGTGCTGCGCGATGAAAATGCGACAGGTGATGAAGCGCTGGTAAAAGAGCTCCAAAATCATACAAAGGAAATGACGGCACCTTATAAATATCCAAGACAAATTGAATTTATCAAGGAGTTGCCAAAAACAACTTCGGGTAAGATCCGCCGTATTGAGTTGAGACAGAAGCAGCAAGCGTGATTTTTTAAAGGAGCGTGCCTGGTGCACGCTTTTTTTATTTGTCTGTTTCTCACGCGAGTCAGCGCTCATTCTCATATCATTATCCTGTCTTTTTATGTGATAAACACGACCACTTCTGTCGACAGATAGACTTTTTCTGTCGATTGACTGTTGAGTAGAGTCTATTTTGTCGATTGCACTGAAATTAACGTTGACAGGTCTTTCAATTCTGTTGTTATCACCTCTTAATCTGTTCATAACATCAAAAAATCTGTCGTTAGATGATTTTTGCTCTACTAAGCACGCGACATACCATGGACCAAGCTCCCCGTTCATTAGGAAATCCACCAACGGGGTCAAAACAGCATTCTTTTAGGCAAAATGATTTTAGTTATGAAGATGGATCTGCGGAGTGATGGGATCATTTTTTCAAACGAATGAATTAATTTCCAGAAAGAAGGGATTTATTTTTCAAACGATTGAATAACTCACAGCAATGAAGGAATTCTCATCGGCACCTTTGTCTTCTGAAATTATTTATGATTTCAAACACCATTTACCCAACCCAATCCATCCGCGAAAACACCCCTATGCACCACATCATCAATCTTCCGCGTCAAACTCCGCTCTCCAAACAAAAAACCGGAACAGCATCACCTGTCCCGGCCTCATCAAACATCTTTAGTTCTGCGTTCTTCTGCGAACTGCGAATACGCCGCCTGCTGCAAGAGCCATCACGCCAAGTCCGGTCCACAGTGCCATGTCGGGATTTCCTTCTGTCTGGCTTCCACCTAAGCCTGCATTCGGCATATCGCCAGGCATTTCACTGCCGAACTGATCAGGGAACTGGGCTGCAATGGCTCCACCTAATGCTTCTCCAACACCATACATGTACTGGTAGCCTTCACGCAGCTTCATCACTGCCGTGTCATAGTCTCCATCTGCATAAGCCTGTGCTGCTTCCTGTTTCAGTTCTTCATGACCTAAAACAGCTGCCTGTGCATCTTCAGTTGGCAGGTTTTCCTCTGTTGCAGCGCCAAGGAATGCGCCAAAGTCGTTAGCAAATGTTGCAAATTGCTCTTTAGCCGTATTCACTGCTTCTTCATCACCTGCAGCAAGACCTGCCGCTAAAGCACCTTCTGCTTCAATATGGTTAGCAGTCCATACACTTTCAAACTGACCGGCTGCTTCATCACCATAAATAGAAGCAATCGCTGCTTTAAAATCCTGTGTATGCATATCTTCTGCCCATGTAACAAAATCATAATCTGCAGTTCCTTCAATACCGCTGATCATACCCATTACCGCTAATGCATGGTGCTCTCCAGCCAGACTGTTCAGCGTTGAACGGAGATCAGATGCGGCTGATGATACGTCTCCTCCAAATTGATCGGGATATTGTGTTGCGATCGCACCGGATAATGCTTCAGAAATCACAAACATATGATCATAGCCTTCACGGAATGCTTCAAAGGCACCTACATAGTCTTCTGCCACATAAGCGTCAAAGAAGGCAAGTACGTCTTCTTCATGAGCACGAATTGCTTCCTCTGCTGCATCCTGTGGAAGGTTACCTTCAGTTGCTGTAGCTAAAAATGCTGAAAACTCAGTAACAAATGCCTCTACTTCTTCCTCTGCTGCCGCTCGGGCTGCATCATCTTCAGCCTGTGCAGCTGCTACGATATCCGCCGTGTAATCATTATGTCCACGGAAGATCCGCTCAAATTCAGCAGCCCCTTCTTCACCATAAATAGAAGCAATGGCAGGCGTCATATCTGCTGCATTCTGATCAAGCGCTTGAATAAACGCCTCTTCATCCGGCGCATCCAGATAATCCTTCACCATTGCGTTAGTTGCCAGTACGAAATGCTCTGATAATAAGTAGTCAAGGTCAGCGCGAAGATCTGCGCCTGATCCTGTTTCTTCTGCTGATGCTGCAGTTGGCATTAATAGCGCCATTCCCAAAATTGGAGCGGCTGCTTTTTTAAGTTGTTTTTTCATGTTGCTCACTCTCCTTGTTTTAACCGTTTAGGCAGGAAACGGAGCAACGAGAGAAATGGATCAATTTTTTTATGAATTTGTTTGAACCATTTATTAAGAGAAATAAAAAAACAGCACAGAGGCTGTTTTTTCAATCCCTAAAAATATATCGCTTTTTTATGATCGTGCCCTTCATCAGCATCATCATGTGATTCCTCACTATGCTCTTCAGAATCTTCTCCATGCATATGGTTACTTTCCTGATTTTCTGCATTTACAGCCGCCTGCTCGATCTGTTCTTCAGTAGGCTCTCCAACGTTAAACTGCATTTTGGGCATGACGTGCATATCACGCGCTGTTGTATGTGCCTGAACCGTATAGACACTCACTTCCTCAAACGTGTGCTCAAGCTCATAAATGCCGTCGCCTACATGCTCAGCTTCATGTCGGACACTTTCTGTTCCCGCCGAATCATTCCAGATTTCAAAAAGAACCTCATTGGCATCCTCTACCGGCTCACCACCCTGCGTAATCTCAGCGCGCAGTGGGACTACTGTGTTTTCTTCAATTGAATCCGGCAGCTGAATATCTACCTCAACCATTTGTGGCGTTTCATTATTGATGACAGTCTCTTCCTCTGTACAGGCTGCAAGCAGCAATGTCAGAGCACCAATTAGTAAAAATGAATATTTCTTCATTCAAAAAATCTCCTTTATTTAACGATACTTTTATTATAGACCCCTTGTGTGAAATGTAAGTGAAATGCCTTCACTCTTCACAGATTGTCTATAATTACTGTATGCGTTTGACATCAGCAATGATTTTATCCACGACGTCTTCTTCCGTAAAGTTATACTCGTTTACAATCCTGCTTTCCTGATCCATCACGTAAAATGTTACGCCGTGCAGCACCTGATCGGTATTTTCGGGTTTATTGACAAGTGTCTGAAATTCATCCAGCGCGAAACGTTCAATCTCAGCCTGGCTGTAGCCGGTGAGCGCATGCCAGTTGTCCTGATTGTCTGTGAACTGAGCAAGATAATCCTGCAGCACTTCAGGAGTATCAATTTCAGGATCTACACTGAAGGATACGATTTCAGCCTCAAGTCCTTCTTCTTCAAGCTGCGCCTGTATATCAGCCATTTTATAGGTCATCGGCGGACAAACCGTATCGCAGTTCGTAAAAATGAAATCGGCAATCCAGACCTTTCCCGCAAGCTGTTCTGTTCCAAACTCATTGCCCTGCTGATCAGTAAAACTGAAGGCATTGACAGGATCCCCTGCAGGCTCCCCGCCACATGCAGTTAATAGTAAAACGGTCATTAGTAATATCCATTTTTTCATTGTGCCATTCCTTCCTTCGGGAGCATAATCCGGACGGTAAACAGCTGATCCACATCTGCATCAATCAGCCATTGGCCACCCTGTACCCGGACGATTTCTTTTACAATCGCAAGACCCAGTCCTGTTCCACCTGTTTTTCTGTTGCGATCCCGATCTGCCCGGTAAAAGCGTTCTCCAATACGTTTCTTTTCAGCTTTTGTTAACTGTGGCGCTTCGTTGACCACTTCAATTTGCACTGAATCCTTAACCTCTTTCAGCAAGATCTGAATTACACTATTTTCAGGAGAATATTTCACTGCATTTTCAATGACATTATAAAACACCTGCTGAAGCCGTTTTTCATCCTGCAGCATGATCACTTCTTCATCAGCCTCTATCTCAAAAGTCAGCCCGCGTTCTTTCGCTAAAATAGAGAAAAGTCCAAGCGTTTCGTATAAAAGTTCTGCCGCAACGATCGGCTGAAGATCAAACGTCAGCTGATTTTCCTGAAGACGGTTCAGCTCCACCAAATCCGACAGAAGCCGGTTCATTCTCCCGACCTCACTTTCAATTGTGGATAAAAGCACCTCTTTTTCAGCCTCTGGCGCTTTTTTCAGCCGCTCCGTATAGCCCTGAATGTAGGTAAGCGGCGTTCTTACCTCATGCACAATGTTGGACAAAAATTCTTTTTTGCGCTCCTCTTCTACTTCAAGCGTTTGAGTCATTTGATTCAGCGCCTGTGAAACCTGACCGATTTCATCGAGCTGCCTGACTTCAAGACGCTGGCGATAGCTGCCCATCGAGACACTTTTAGAGAAATCCTGAATCGCCAGCAGCGGTTTAAATAATGATTTTCTGATCTGATTCACCAGCAGACTGATAAGCAAAAAGAAAACCAGTGCCATGCCAATCAGCCATGGAATACTGCTGCCAAACACCTGCGCAAGCCCTTCAAGGGGAACGAAAATATAAATATAACCGACGGGTGACGTTCCATCCGTAATCGGATATACTGCCCCGATCACTTCACGGTTAAATGCTTCCACATAGCCCTCCTTCATAATGGAACGGCCGCTCTCCAGAAAAGCGCGATCCGCCTCTTCAATCAGCCTCTCATCCCCTATTTGATACGGAAAGGAAGTATTCAATTCATCCAGGTTATCAGCCACAAGGACCTCGTATTCAGAAACGACATTATACCAGTGAATTTTCTCAATGATTTCCTCAGAAAGCTCACCGGAATGATAGTGAGAAGCAGTCCGCTGTCCCTGATATTCCACAGATTCTCTCACAGTCGTTAAATATAAGTCACGATAAGAAAAATGAAGGAATATAAATGCACTGATCAGCGTCACAGCAATGCTTCCAAGCAAAAGCAACAGGATTTTTCTGCTGAAATTCAACTGCTTCATTGAGAATCCTCCAGCCTGTACCCTGTACCTCTAACTGTTTTAATGAGTTCTCCCTGACTGCCGAGCTTCATGCGCAATGTCTTCACGTGCGTATCTACCGTCCGGTCAGATCCTGGATAATCCGGTCCCCATACAGCAAACATAATCCGTTCTCTTAAAACCGTTCTTCCTTTTTCCTGCATCAGCAGAGAAAGCAGATCGAATTCTTTTTTCGTTAGCGTGACAGGAACGCCGTTATTCATGATCTCTCTGTACTCAGGATCCAGCTCAATCTTTCCCGCTTTCAGTATATTGAGCTTCAGCTGTTTTCCTGCACGCCGAAGAACCGTTTCCACCCGGGCAATCAGCTCCCCTGAATGAAACGGCTTGGCAATATAATCGTCCGCACCAAGACGCAATCCCTTCACCTTATCCCACTCTTCTCCTCGTGCAGAGAGGAAAATAAAAGGCAGCTCAGATGACTTTCTTACTTCTTTTATCAATTCAAATCCGTCCATAAACGGCATCATAATATCCGCAATGATTAAATCGGGTGAATGCTGCGCCAGGACCTGCAAAGCTGCTGCTCCATCACCCGCCTCTAATACCTGATATCCGTCATCGCGTAAAAAGGAGCTGATCAGCTCACGCATCGGCTGTTCATCCTCTACTACCAAAACGACCGCCTTCACCATCGAAATGCCCCGCCTTTTCAATCATTTTCTTCCATTGTATCAGCTTTGTGTGAAATTCAGGTGAAGTGAGGACGTTTTGACGCGGCGGTAACTTTGTCCACAAGTCATGCTCTCTTCGCGGCAAATGGGGGTTGGTGGTATTGATGGAATTATCATTTATAGTGAAGGGTTCCTGATTGTGAATGAGGGAATTCAGCATTTGTAATGAAGGAAAAATTTCGTAACGGTGTGCATGTGATCGAATTAATTTCCAGAAAGAAGGAATCCATTTTTTATAAGAGGGAATGACATTTTCAAACGAATGAATCACTGACCGCAGTGATGGAATCCCGCGAAACACAACCGCCAACAATCAATCAGACCCTTTTCGCGTCAAACAAATAATAGAAAAACCGGAGCCACATCACGTAACCCCGGTCTCCATCGTCCTATTATAAACCGGTACGCTCTTCACTCCAGCCCCACAGTTCTTCTGCGAGCCATTCGTTTTCAGCGTCCTTTGATACGTCGACTTCTTTCATTTTATAAAAATATTTGCCGGTTACATATTCCACTTCTGGACTTGAAGCAAGATACACAGTTGTTTCTGCCCCTTCCTCAGCGGATTGGAAAAACGGCTTCAGCACCTTATGAACACCGCGGCCGAATTCAGTTTTTCTGTTCACACCCAGGTTGGTTGAGACTGCACCGGGATGCACAGCATTGGCTGTTACGTTCGATCCTTCGAGCCTTTTTGACAGTGCTTTCGTAAAAAGAATATTGGCAAGCTTGGAACGCCCATACGCTTTTGCTACGCTGTACCCTTTCTCAAAGTGAGGATCGTCAAAATCGATGCGTCCCCATTTATGCGCACCTGAGCTTACCGTTACGACTCGCCCCTGATCTGCTGCTTTCAGTTCATCCAGCAGAAGATTTGTCAGCAGAAAGTGCCCGAGGTGATTCACGCCGAGATGCGATTCAAAGCCGTCATCCGTCAGCTGTCTTTTCACCGCGACAACACCTGCGTTATTCACCAGAACATCCAGCCTGGAAAACTTCTTTTTAAATTCAGCAGCGAATTCCCGGATACTCTCAAGAGAGCCGAGATCGCCATACATTAACGTTAATTCTTCAGATCTGGTTTTTTCCTTTGCCGAGATCCAGGCAACTTTTCCACGGCGCGTGTTACGGCACATCATGACAACATGATAGCCCTTTTTGACAAGCTCAACCGTTGTAGCAAGCCCCATACCTGAATTGGCTCCTGTTACGAGTGCAACCTTCATCCTCCAAAAACCTCCCCGTCTAAACGTTGGTTTCATTATAACAAAGGCTTAGAGATATGGTGATTTTAAACCACCAACACTGTAGTTTAAATATCACCTATTGATGTATGTTAACTTATACTGTATAATACACAGCATAAGAACAAGAGGTGATGAAATGGCAGAAATTGTACCCTCTTTAACCACGGAACTCCGTCGCGGAACGTTGACATTGGCCGTCTTAAGTCAGCTCAGAACACCACAGTATGGGTACTCCCTTGTGCAAAGACTTGAAGCCGCAAGCATCCAGATGGATCAGAGTACGCTTTATCCGCTTTTAAGACGTCTTGAAAAACAGGAGCTGGTAACAAGCGAGTGGGATACGACTGAAAGCCGTCCGAGGAAATATTACGAATTAAGCTCCTACGGTCATGAAGTATTCCGGCAGTTAAAGACTGAATGGTTCAGAATGAATGAGGATTTAACCACCCTTTTAAAGGAGGAAGAAGATCATGAATCTGATTGATGCCTATGTGTATGAGGTCACACGCCGTCTTCCCGAAAAGAACCGTCATGATATTGGTCTTGAGCTGAATTCGATCATCTCCGATATGCTTCCCGAGCATCCGACTGAACAGGAAGTAAAGGACACACTTGCAAGAATGGGTGATCCGATGATTCTGGCTGCACGGTATGCAGACCGCCCCATGCATTTGATCGGTCCAGGTCTTTTTCCTTCGTACGTGTCAGTATTAAAAATTACCATGCCAATCGCTTTATCAGTCATTACGATCTCTATCATCATAGGGGAAATCACAGCATTTTCAGGAAATACAAACGTCATTAATACATTAATTGATGCCATTCTTTCTATTGGTGCAGGCATTTTCAGTGTTGCCGTTCAGGTACTCTTCTGGATCACTGCTGTCTTCTTTATGATTGAACGAAGCGGCGCGGTGAAGGATTCAACGCCTCTATCAAAATGGACACCGGATGAATTGAAAAAAACGGCCCTTCCGAAACGGACTATTTCCAGAACATCGTTAATTGGGAACCTAATCTGGACAGCAGTCTGGGCAACCGCCTATTTCAACGCTTCCTCCCTGATCGGAATTTATATCAACGGTGACATGACAGTACCAATTTTTAATGAAGAAATCCTTCGTTTGTATCTGCCGGTTGTTATTATCTTTATTGCTGCAGAAATTGCCATGACCTGTTATAAATGGGCTGTAAAGGTGTGGACTAATAGACTGGCTGTTATCAACGCAGTATATAATCTGATCTGGACAATAACAGCGATTGTATTCCTGACAAACCCAAACATCCTTCACCCGGACCTCGCTTCATTTTTGACAGATTTGTTCGGGGGCTCAGCAATTGAAACCACTAACTCGATTAATTGGGCCATCTGGACAACGATCGTCATTATCTTGATTTCCAGTATTATCGATTCCTATGAAGGCTTTTCAAAATGCAGAAAATCCATTAAACCACCAGGCACAAAAAAATCCGCTGCGGTTTAACGCTGCGGATTTTTTCCATGCTTTTTATCTTCAAGAAGAGCTGAGGCTACCCCGTACACAACCCCGAAAATGCCTCCGGCGAGTACTTCAAGCGGCTGGTGGCCAAGCAGTTCCTTCAATTCCTTTTCACGCTTTTCGTATTTCAAACTCGGGTAATCATCTGCGATCACACCCATGTGATCTTCAAGGTCATTGACAAGCTGAGCAATTTCACCCGTGTGCCGGCGGACACCTTGTGCATCATACATGACGATGGATCCGAAGACGATGGCTAGCGCTGTTTCAATATGGCGGGTTCCCCTGTTGGCTGCCACATAAGCAGCCAGAGACGCCACACCAGCTGAGTGAGAACTTGGCATACCACCAGTCTGAACGAGCGGCCGCCAATCCCATTTCCCTGTCATGCGTTTATGTGTGACAATCTTCAGCGCCTGCGCAATGCCAATCGCAGAAAGCGAGGTCACAATCCCTCTGTTCATCATTGTACTCCTCCTGTCCTTCCAAACATTCTGTTATGATTCATACCCTTCCTGATTAAAATTATGCTCTACACAGGAAATTTTCATAGCATCCGTTCTTCTAAATATTCAAAAAGACTAAACTGAACTAAACTTACATGACAAGCAATGGACCAACGACATGAATAACAACATTTGCGGAAAAATGAGCGATAATCGCAAATTCGAGTCCGATCCATAAAAATAATACTCCAAATACAATACCACCAATTCCGTTAATTAAAAGCATGCTAAGAAACAACCCGAGCGTCATATCAAAATGAGATGCTGCCAAGCTGAAATGCATCGCGCCAAATACGAGTGCTGAAAACACGATGGCAAAAGAGGTTTTCCATCTTGTAAGCTTGCCTTTTCCAAGCCTCGTAAGGACGAGTAGAACAAAACTGATTAAAAACATCCGGAAAATTGATTCTTCGTTTATAGCTGCTCTTGCTGCCCCCATGGTACCGAGCCACCATACAGGTTCATTAATAGATGACTGATCAATGCCAAGCGGTCTGGAAACGATTAAACTGACCAGAATGATCAGCAGACCCGTTGCCATGCCGAGCCCTGCTGTTTTAACTACCCGAATTCTCCAGCGCTTATTAAATTCAGGTATCTCTATCAGCTTTTTAAAAGGATGATGGGACGCTGCTAACTTTTTAATGATGAGTAAAGCCAGAAATACCATGATGCCCGTTTCCACGATTACCTGAAACACATAGAATGCGGTAAAGGAAAGCGGAGAGAGTCCCATCGTTATATGTAACTGCTCTCTTTCCATTGCATAAGGTGAAATCGCAAGTGCTCCCACAAAATTCAAAAACATAATCCCGAAATAAAGCTTCCAGTTAATAAGCGGAGCTTTTTTCTCCAGAACATTAACCTTTTCTTCAACCACTTCCTCAGATGCTGCACTGGCTGCTTCTATAAATCTTTCCGGTTCATCCAGATAAAGATAAGCTTCATTCACATAAAAAATCCTGCCGAAATAACCTTTTGCTTTTAACGGTTTTTTGAATATCACCTTGTGCGTCGGGGCATCTCCTACGCCAAAAACACGCGTTAGCGCCCTTGGAAATGCACTAACATGAAACGCGGATTTCGGATGAATCAGTCCCCCTTTAGCTGTGTACTCAAGCCCTGAACTTTCAAAGGTATCTATGTCTTTTGCTGAAAATGTCAATTCTCTTCTTGTACCGATTTTCATTGAGATGACACCATTCTGAATGGTCACAGGAGAGTGCCGAACCATCTGATAATCTCCTATCAGATAAATGACCGAATAAATATGTAAACCTGTCATGATCCAAACGGTATCCGGATAAAGAATTTTTAAGTAATAATGAAAGAAAAACATCTCTAAAACCTGCTCATGAACAAGTGCAAGAAAAAACCAGAAGTAAGCTGAGTTTTTATGATAATAAAAATAATTTGGGCCCTGCTTTCTTTTACCCCATTTAAAAAATGCATGATACAAAATAAGACCTTCTTTTTTTACCATTACCAAAAGCGGGTTCTCCTGAAGCTTACCCTGCTTATGGAGAACCACCCATGCAATTAATGCCGCTTCGAGTAATACAGCAAAAATGATGAGAGAAATCATTAAATCCCTGCTCATAATCCATCCCCCTCTTCGTCTAAATATGACGCCTCATAAATCCCCAGTAAATAAGGTATTGTACAGTTCCAAGCAGCATTAGAATCAGCACTGGAATATAGATGATTTCATGAAAATAAGCAGTTATCGCAATGGATGGCGGAATAGCCAGTGCATAAAACACGTACACGCTGCGGGTTGCTTTAAACGTAAGCCATTGCATCCCCTCGTCCTCTTCCCTTAACTCCATGGGCAAAATTTGAGGTTTGATTTTATTTTGCGGATTGCGCCAGTTATAGATTGGTATCAATCCAAGCAGAATAAGAATAGGGACCCCAAGCACCATGGAGTCTACTTTAAACCAGACAGGCATTTGATCACTATACTGTTCACTCAGCATGACCAACCCGAGTCCAGCTACGAGCATCACATTAAATAATGGTGACTGAAAAATTCTTTTAAGCATTTTTATCCTCCTCTACTCTGAATAAATCTTCTACACGAACCCCCATTACTGCAGCCATTCTCAGCGCCAGCAGGACTGAAGGTGCATAATCCCCTTTTTCAATCAAGCCGATCGTCTGCCTTGTGATCCCCATCCGATCAGCCAGTTCCTGCTGAGTCAATCCGTTGCGCATACGCCATTCCTTCACAGAATTTTTCAGCATGTTCCTTCTCCTTTTATTTTTTCTACTTATTGTAAATGTAAAGGATCGTTTGCATAATGTAAATGATCTTTAACATTATGTAAGAAAATAGTCACATATTAAAAGAAATTTATGCTATTAATTCACAATAAAAAAGACCCTGTTTTAAAGGGCCTGATTACAATTTAATAAAATCTCCTGATAATCCAATTCCACAATTAGCTCATTTTTCATCAGACGGTTACGAAGACTGCTTACAAGTGCTCTTTCACGCTCACCCGCATGTTCAAGATCCACTTTCTTATGAAAAACGCCATACAATGTATAGTCTCTCATTTTAAGAAACAGCGGCAGCTGCTCAATCCATTCTGGTTCAGCCTTTCTTTTTCGCTCATAGCCTCTTAAAAAGTCCTTTAAAAAGGCTCTTCCATGTGCTGAACGGTCATCTAAAGATAGATCATTGTATTTCCAGAGAATCATATAATACAGCGGAATCGCAATGTCACTCACATAGTGAAAATACATCGTATCATCAAAGTCAAACAAATGAATGTCTCCTTCATGATAGAAGAAGTTTCCTATATGTATATCTGAATGAATCAGTCCATAAGCGTCAGGTGCTGACGGCAGCTTCAGAATCTCCTGCACCAGTTCACGACCTTCATCAATAATTTTTTGATCCCTTGATGCATCCAGATACTTTTCAAGCTTAATCAGATCATCTTCATACCAGTGCGGACGGTCAATTTCTGACGTATTAAAGTTCTCCGCAGCCAGATGCAGTTCAGCCGTAATCTCACCCCATTTTTCGAACAAAGGTGTACCCAGCTCCGGACTGTTCAATTTGACTGAGCTTCCAGGCGCTTTATCAAATAAGCATGCATAAAAGTAGGACCCTTCGACCTCAAACTCTTCAACCAGCTGACCATGTAATGACTGATGGACAAGCGAGACATTGATTCCCTGTTCATGCAGATAGTTAATCCAGCGAAGCTCACTTTCCACTTGTGCTTTCGTCCGGTGAGTGGAATGGGTCAGTCTGAGCACTTTACTTTCATCCCCCACCTTCACTTCATACACATAATTTTCAAAGCCATTCAGGTTTTTCGCATCAGCAGCCGTTGCCCCATATCGCTGTGCCGCCTCTTCTAAAAGCGCCATTGAAAATAAACGTTCAACTTCCTTTTCCATTTAAAAGACCTCCATTTCAAGCTGCACTGGATACTGATCGTGCAGAAAATTTCTTTTTATAGTATACCGTCATCCCAATAATAACAGGCGTCAGCAAAATGGTAGGTAAAAACCATAACATAAGGCTGACAGATTCAATATTTAACAGACGCGGTGCGCCAAACACAGTAAAAGCCGTAATCGTGGAGATCGAGCAGCCCAGCATCCCGCCAAGATGCTCATACCACCAGTGCATCCGCTCATCCGGTTTTCTCAGCCAGTAGTTCAACTGTACAAACGCCAATGCAATCCCGACGACAGGAAACCACGATAATAGGGACGAACCGATCATAAAGCCATAGATAGAAGTAGCTGCTGCAGATAAAAGAAGCGCAAAAGAAAAACCTAAGTCCACAGCATGACGATGTACGACCAATCTCTTTTTAAATTTGAGAACCCGCAATCCATACCAGGCTGTTGAGCTGCTCAGCACAGCAATAAATAATAGAAAAACAGAAAATGAGATCAATTCCGGTGAGCTCTCAGGATCCACTAACCTCGCAGCGCCCATATAGAAAGCACTTATAGCTACAATCCCCATTCCGGCTGTATAGACCCAGCCTGCGAGACGATGTACCTTCCCACCTTTACGCGTCACAACAGGAATCAGAAACGTAAACAGCGCAAGAAATCCCCCGATAATATGTAAAAGCTTTATCATATCAAACATTAAACCACCTCTATTTACCATTATAATCTAATCCGAACATATCAATATGTATTTTGTGGTAATTATGTGT